>JAJZLV010000137.1 GCA_021803215.1 Actinomycetes bacterium
CGAGGGCCGCCGGGGCGGTGGGGTACCCCCAGAAAGCGGGCAGGGGGGGGGGGTGGGGGTAGCTCGACAGGCCGCCGCCGGCGGTCTCGAACCTGAAGTTGTCGAGGTGGGTCTCCTCGAGGCGCCCCTCCACGAAGGCGCGGGCGTAGATGCCCGGCGAGGCGTGTCCCTGGAAGAAGACCTGGTCGCCCGGGAGGCCGTTCTCCTTGCCCCGGAAGAAGTGGTTGAAGCCGACCTCGTAGAGAGAGGCCGAGGAGGCGTAGGTCGACAGGTGTCCCCCGATGCCGTTGTCCCGGGCGTTCGCCCTCGTCACCATGACGGCGGCGTTCCAGCGGATGTAGGCCCGGATGCGCCGTTCGAGGTACTCGTCTCCGGGGAACCACGGCTCCTCGTCGGGCGGGATGGTGTTTATGTAGGGCGTCGAGACGGTGGCCGGCACCCCGACCTGGGCCGCCCGCGCCCGCTCGAGCAGCTTCAGCATCAAGAACCTTGCTCGTTCCCGGCCTCGCTCGTTGACGATCGAGTCGAAGGAATCGAGCCACTCGGCCGTCTCCTCTGGGTCGATGTCAGGGACCTGGTGGGAGTAACCGTCGAAAATCACCCGAACAGTCTCGCGCCTGTCGGCTCTCCTTCATTCACAGGCCGCCGCTCGGTATCGTTCCGGCGTGCCCGAACCACGGATCGTCTACACCGACGGCGCCTGCCTGAACAACCCGGGGCCGGGCGGCTGGGCCTGGGCCGAGTCACCCGGGCGCTACGAGTCGGGCTGCGAGCCGGCGACGACCAACCAGCGCATGGAGCTGACCGCCGTGCTGCGGGCGCTCGAGGCGAACCCCGGCCACCTGCGAGTCGTCTCTGACTCGACCTACGTGGTCAACTGCTTCAAGCAGCGCTGGTGGGCCGGCTGGCGGGCACGGGGCTGGGTGAACGCCAAGAGGGAGCCGGTCGCCAACCAGGACCTCTGGCGACCATTGATCGAACAGGTCGTCGACTTGAGAAAGGGCGAGGTCGAGCTCGCCTGGGTGAAGGGCCACGCCGGTGACCGGATGAACGAGCTCGTAGACCGCCTGGCGACCGAGGCCGCCCGCAGCCAGCACGGCTGCTCCTCGGCCTGAGCCAGCTAGGGGCGGGGGGCGGCGACGAAGATGCAAAAGGGGTGGCCGGCCGGGTCGGCGTAGACGCCGATCGGCTCCTCCTCGTCGTCGAAGCCGTCTCGAAGGAGCCGGCCGCCGAGGGCCAGCACCCGCTCGTGCTGGGAGAGGAGCTCCTCTTTGCTGGCGACGGAGCTGTCGAGGTGGGCCTGCTGGGGCCGGGGCCCCTCGGGCCAGGTGGGCGGGGCGAAGCGGTCGACCCGCTGGAAGGCGATGCCCAGCCCGCTGCCGGCTCGCAGCACGAGCCACTCCCCGCCCCGGGGATCGGGCTCGCCGGCCGCCGGCGGCTCGTCGCCGGGGCGGTAGGAGAGGCCGAACAGCTGCCGGTAGAACTCGGCGAGCGGCCGGGGGGCGGCGCAGTCGAGCACGACGTTGCGCAGGATGGGGCGGTCCTCTGGCATCGTTGCTCTCCTCTCTCGGTGGCCACTTGGGCCACCGGCTGCGCGCCCTTGCTTACCGGGCGGTCAGGAATGGTCCCGCGCCGGGCCCGGCCGGTAGCTTCTCTGTCATGGACATAAAGGACTGCTCCGCCCTAGTCACCGGGGGCGCCTCCGGCCTCGGGGAGGCTACCGTGCGGGCCCTCACCGAGCGGGGCGCCCGCTGCACGATCTTCGACCGGGACGAAGCCCGCGCCAAGGCGCTCGCCGACGAGCTCGGCGGCGGCGCCGACTACGTGGCCGGCGACGTGAGCGACGAGGGCGACGCCGGCCGGGCCGTCGCCCAGGCGGCGGCCGGCGGCGACCTGCGCATCACTGTCAACTGCGCCGGCATCGGTTGGGCGCAGCGGACGATCGACCGGGAGGGCAACCCGCACGACCTTGGTGCCTTCAAGACGGTTGTCACGGTCAACCTCATCGGCTCTTTCAACGTCATGCGGCTCGCGGCCGGCGCCATCGCCAGGTGCGCCCCGCTCGCCGACGGTGAGCGGGGCGTGATCGTCAACACCGCCTCGGTGGCCGCCTTCGAGGGCCAGATCGGGCAGATCTCCTACTCGGCCTCCAAGGGCGGCATCGTCGGCATGACCGTGCCGGCCGCCCGCGACCTGGCGCCTGCCGGCATCAGGGTGAACACGATCGCCCCCGGGCTGATGGACACGCCCCTCCTCGGGCTCCTGCCCGAGGAGGCCCGCCAGGCCCTCGGGGCCGGCGTGCTCTTCCCCAAACGGCTCGGCTACCCGGCAGAGTTCGCCCGGCTCGTCTGCTCGATCGTCGAGAACGGCTACCTGAACGGCGAGACGGTCCGCCTCGACGGCGGGTTGCGCATGCCCCCCAAGTAGGCCCGGGGATGAAGCTGCTCGGGCGGGGGCGGCCAAGCTAGGCTGCGGAGCCGAACGGCCGACCGCTAGAGTGAGCCGACCCCACACATGACGTATCGACTGACCCATCTCGGCGCGCTCGAATCCGAGGCCATCCACATCGTGCGAGAGGTGGTGGCCGAATTCGAGCGGCCCGCCCTGCTCTTCTCGGGCGGCAAGGACTCGGCCGTGCTCTTGCACGTGGCGGCCAAGGCCTGCTGGCCCCAGAAGATCCCCTTCCCGGTCATCCACGTCGACACCGGCCATAACTTCCCCGAGGTGATCTCCTACCGCGACGCCGAGGTGGAGAGGCGGGAGCTCCGCCTTGTGGTCGGCTCGGTGCAAGAGGACATCGACCGGGGGGCGATCGTCGAGCACCCGACGCCGGGGGCCACCCGCAACCGGCTCCAGACCTACACGCTCCTGCGGGTGCTCGAGGAGGGCGACTACGACGCCGTCTTCGGCGGTGGGCGGCGGGACGAGGAGAAGGCCAGGGCCAAGGAGCGGATCTTCTCGCTTCGCGACGAGTTCGGCCAGTGGGACCCGCGTTCGCAGCGGCCCGAGCTGTGGAACCTCTACAACACCCGCCACCGCCCGGGCGAGCACTTCCGCGTCTTCCCGCTCTCGAACTGGACCGAGCTCGACATCTGGCAGTACATCGAGTCAGAGGCCATCCCGCTTCCGGCCATCTACTTCTCGCATCGTCGCGAGGTCTTCCGGAGAAACGGGATGCTGCTCGCCACCGGGCCGTTCAGCGCGCCGCGAGAGGGCGTGAGCGGAGAGGAGCCCTTCCATGCCTCGGTCAGGTACCGGACGATCGGCGACATGACCTGCACCGCGGCAGTCGAGTCGATGGCCTCGAGCCCGGCCGAGATCATCGCCGAGACGGCCGCCACCCGCACGAGCGAGCGGGGGGCGAGCCGGGCCGACGACCTCGTCTCGGAGGCCGCCATGGAGGACCGCAAGCGGGAGGGCTACTTCTAGTGGAGCTGCTCCGCTTCGCCACGGCCGGCTCGGTCGACGACGGGAAGTCGACCCTCATCGGGCGACTGCTTTACGACTCCAAGCAGGTCTTCGAGGACCAGCTCGAGGCGGTCGAGCGGAGCTCGGTCGCCCGGGGTGACGAGTACGTCAACCTGGCACTCTTGACAGACGGGCTGCGGGCCGAGCGCGAGCAGGGCATCACGATCGACGTCGCCTACCGCTACTTCGCCACCCCGAGGCGCAAGTTCATAATCGCCGACACGCCGGGGCACACCCAGCACACCCGCAACATGGTGACCGGCTGTTCGAACGCCGATCTCGTGGTCCTGCTGGTGGACGCCCGCCTGGGGCCGACCGAGCAGACCCGCCGGCACGCCACCGTCGCCTCTTTGCTCGGCATCCGCCACCTCGTCTTGTGCGTCAACAAGATGGACCTGGTGGACTACGACAAGCGGCGCTTCGAGCAGATCGAGTGCGAGTTCGACGACTTCGCCACCCGCCTCGAGGTGCACGACCTCACCTGCGTGCCCATCTCGGCGCTGCGGGGCGACAACGTCGTCGACCGCTCGAGCGAGATGAAGTGGTACGAGGGTCCCTCGCTGCTGCACCACCTCGAAGAGGTCCACATCAGCTCGGACCGCAACCTGATCGACTTCCGCTTCCCGGTCCAGCGGGTGGTCCGGCCCATCTCGGCGAGCGAGCTGCACGACTTCCGCGGCTACGCCGGCCAGGTGGCGAGCGGCGTGCTGGCCGTCGGGGACGAGGTGGCGGTCCTGCCCTCCGGCTTCCGCTCGAGGGTGGAGGCCATCGACACGCCCGACGGGCCGGTGGAGGAGGCCTTCGCCTCCCAGTCGGTGCTCATCCGGCTGGCCGACGCGCTCGACATCTCCCGGGGCGACATGCTGGTGCGCCCGCACAACCAGCCGAGCGTCGGCCAGGACCTCTCGGCGATGGTCTGCTGGATGTCCGAGAACCCGCTTCGCCCGGGCGCCCGGCTCTCGCTCAAGCACACCACCCGCTGGTCGAGGGTGATCGTCGGCGACCTCAACTACCGCCTCGACGTAAACACCCTGCATCGCGACGCCGGGGCGGACGAGCTGAAGCTCAACGACCTCGGGCGGGTCAGCCTGAGAAGCCAGCTGCCGCTCTTTTACGATGCCTACCGGCTCAACCGGTCGACGGGGAGCTTCGTCCTCGTCGACGAGGGGACCAACGCCACCGTAGGCGCCGGCCTCCTTCTGCACCCAGGTGCCGTCTCCAGCGCCTTCAGCTAGGACGAGCGCCCCTCACATAGGAGCATCATGCAGGCGACAGTGTGGTTCACAGGTCTCTCGGGAGCGGGGAAGTCGACGGTCGCCAACACCTTGCAGGAGATGCTCGAGAGCCTGGCCGTCCCGGCGGTGCGCCTGGACGGCGACGACCTCAGAGAGGGTCTCTGCTCCGACCTCGGCTTCAGCCAGGAGGACCGGGACGAGAACATCCGCCGCGTCGGTGAGCTCTCCATCTTGTTCGCGAAGACCGGCCAGCTCACGCTCGTCACGGTCATCAGCCCCTTCCGCGTCCCCCGCCGGATGGTGCGGGCCCGCCACGAGAGCTGCGGCATCCCCTTTGTCGAGGTCTTCGTGGCGACGCCGCTCGGCGTCTGCGAGGAGCGGGACCCGAAGGGCCTCTACGCCAGGGCCCGCCGGGGCGAGCTAAAGACATTCACAGGGGTGAGCGCTCCCTACGAGGCCCCCGAGAGCCCCGAGCTCGTCCTCGACACGGCCGGCCAGAGTCCCGAGGAGTCGGCCGAGCATGTCTTCTCTCTCCTCGAGGACCTCGAGCTGATCGACAAGCCCTAGCCGAGTTCGGCGGCGGCGGCTCTCGCCTGTAGGCTCCGCAGAAAGAGCGTCCCTTGGCGCTCCCGGCACGGGGGCCGGAGGGTCCCGGCCGGTCGAACTGGACACAGGAGGTGATCCGACTGCCTGGGGCTGAATCGTCGGGCGAGTTCGACATCGTCGTCATCGGCGGCGGGCCGGGAGGATACGCGGCGTCGCTTTACGCCGGTTCCGCCGGGCTCTCGGTCGCAGTCGTCGAGAAGGACAAGGTGGGCGGCACCTGCCTCCACCGAGGCTGCATACCTGCCAAGGAGTTCCTCGAGACGGCCGCCGTCTACCGGACCGTTGCGGGGGCGAAGGAGTTCGGCGTCCAGGCCAGCCAGCCGACCGTCGAGTTCGCGGTGAGCCAGGACCGTAAGCAAAAGGTCGTCGACCAGCTGCACAAGGGGCTTTCTGGCCTCATGAAGGGCCGGAAGAACCAGATCTTCGAGGGGACCGGCCGCCTGCTCGGGAACCATGTCGTCGAGGTGAGGGCGGCCGACGGCTCGGCCAAGCAGATCGCCGGTCGCCACATCGTGCTCGCCGCCGGCTCGGTGCCCCGCACCATCCCCGGCTTCGAGGTGGACGGCAAGTACGTCATGACCTCCGACGAGGTTCTCTCGCTCACCGAGCTGCCGCGCAGCGCCGCGGTCATCGGCGGTGGCGCCATCGGCTGCGAGTTCGCCTCGATGATGGCCGACCTCGGGGTGCAGGTCACCTTGCTGGAGGCGCTCCCCAAGCTCCTGCCGGGCTGCGACAAGGACGTCACCGACGCCGTCGTGCGGGCCTTCAAGAAGCGGGGCATCGCGGTCCGGACGGGTGTGAGCGTCGAGGGCCACGAGCCGGGCGACTCGGGCACGACCGTGAAGCTTGGCGGCGGCGAGGAGCTCGTGGTCGACACCGTGATCGTCTCGGTCGGGCGCCGCCCCCTCTCCGATGACCTCGTCGCCCCGGAGGCCGGCGTGAACCTCGACGAGCGGGGCTTCGTAGTCGTGGACGAGTGGATGAGGACCTCGGCCGAGGGCGTCTATGCCATCGGCGACCTGGTCGCCACCCCTCAGCTCGCCCACGTAGGCTTCGCCGAGGCGATGCTGGTCGTGAAGCAGATCCTGGGGGAAAAGGCCCTGCCGGTCAACTACGGGGCGGTCCCTTGGGGCATCTACTGCCACCCCGAGGTGGCCTTTTGCGGCATGACCGAGGACGACGCCAAGGCGGCCGGCCTCCAGGTCGTCGTGAAGAAGGACCCCTACGGGGGCAACAGCCGGGCTCGCATCCTCGGCGAGACCGACGGCGTCGTGAAGGTGATCTGCGAGAAGGAGCCGGACGGGCGAGCCGGCAGGCTCCTCGGGGTCCACATGGTCGGGCCCTGGGTCACCGAGCAGCTCGGCCAGGCATACCTCTCGGTCAACTGGGAGGCGACGCCGGAGGAGATCGCACCATTCGTACAGGCCCACCCGACGCTGTCGGAGGCCTTTGGAGAGACTGTCATCGCACTGACCGGAAGGGGCCTTCACGTTGGCTGACATCACCATGCCGCAACTCGGTGAGACCGTCACCGAGGGGACCATCATCCGATGGCTGAAGCAGGTCGGCGACCACGTGGCGCACGACGAGCCGCTCTTCGAAGTCTCGACCGACAAGGTCGACTCCGAGGTGCCCTCCTCCGAGGAGGGCTACCTGACCGAGATCCTGGTCGAGGAGGGCGCCACAGTCGACGTCGGCACCCGCTTGGCGGTCGTGAGCGAGTCGGCGGACGGCGCCGCCCCCGCCCCGGCTACCGAAGCTCCCGCCGCCGAAGCCCCCGCCGCCGAAGCCCCAGCCGCCGAAGCCCCATCCGCCGAAGCCCCGGCCCCGGCCAGCCAGCTGGCACCGGTGGCGCCGAGCGCCGCCGCCGAGCCGGCGCCAGTCGCCGTGCCGGTCCCACCGGCTCTGGCCGCCACCGCTGGCCCGACCCCGCAGCCGGCCGCTGCCCCCGCCAACGCCCGGCCGGCACCGGCTGCCGCGGGGGCGAGCGCCGGGCCGGACTCGAACGGTGGAGCGGGGAGCCTGCTCTCGCCGGTCGTGCGCAAGCTGCTCAACGAGCACTCGATCTCACCCTCCGAGCTCCGGGGCACCGGGGCCGGGGGCCGCATCACCCGGGCCGACGTCCTCTCCTACATCGACAGCCGGGCCGCCTCAGGTCAGACCGCCCCGGCCCCGGCTGCTGCCGCCCCGGCCCCGGCTGGGCCAGCCCCGGCCCCGGCTGGGCGGGCGATGGCATTTCCTCCGGCCGGGGCCGGCGAGCGGGACGAGATCGTCCCGTTCACGAACATAAGGCGCCTCACCGCCGAGCACATGGTGCGCTCGAAGGCCACCTCAGCTCACACCCTCGTAGTCATAGAGGCCGACTACGAGGGGATCGAGCGGGTGAGGCGGGCCAACAAGGACCGCTTCAAGCAGGAAGAGGGGATGTCTCTCACCTACCTGCCATTCGTCGCCCGGGCCGTGGTCGACGTGCTGCGGGACTTCCCGCACCTGAACGCCTCCGTCGGCGACGATGCCCTCTTGGTCCACCGCGACGTCAACCTCGGCATCGCCGTCGACCTCGACCGCCAGGGTCTCATCGTCCCTGTCCTTCACAACGCCGACGGGCAGTCGCTCCGGGGCATCGCCCGGGCCTTCTCCGATCTGGCCGAGCGGGCGAGGAACCGGCGCCTCTCGGCCGACGACATCTCGGGTGGCACCTTCACGATCACCAACCCGGGACCGTTCGGGACCTTCATCACCGCCCCGATCATCAACCAGCCCCAGGTGGGGATCCTCTCGACCGACGGCGTGAAGCGCCGCCCGGTCGTGGTGACGGCTGCCGACGGCACCGAGGCGATCGCCATCCACTCGGTCGGCATGCTCGGGCTCTCTTTCGACCACCG
Source organism: Actinomycetes bacterium (assembly GCA_021803215.1). Classification (GTDB taxonomy): domain Bacteria; phylum Actinomycetota; class Acidimicrobiia; order Acidimicrobiales; family Bog-793; genus JAJZLV01. The sequence continues at coordinate 8,195 of JAJZLV010000137.1, forward strand.
GGCCGTCGACGGTGCCTACGCCTCGGCCTTCTTGCGCTCCCTCGCGCAGGAGATCGAGACGAGGGACTGGGCGGCCGAGCTCTAGATGGCCCGTCCGGCGGCTTCACCGCCGCTTCGGGTACGGGTGCTGGGCCGCGTCCGCTACGAGGAGGCGAGCGCTCTGCAGCATGCCCTGGTCGCTTCGCCGGGGGAGTATCTCCTTCTCCTCGAGCACCCGCACGTCTACACCCTCGGGGTGCGGGCCAAGGCCGAGCATCTCCTCGAGGGGGTGGCCGCCTCGGGGGCCGAGGTGGTCCGCTCGGACCGCGGCGGCGACGTCACCTACCACGGGCCGGGCCAGCTGGTCGGCTACCCGATCCTCGACATCGCCATGGGCAAGAATGCCCTGCCGGCCCACGTGGCCCGCATCGAGCAGCTCGTGATCGACGTCCTGGAAGAGCTCGGCCTGCCCGGCGCCGGCCGTCTCCCCGGCTATCCGGGCGTCTGGGTCGGCCTCGAGGAGGGCTCCCCGCGCAAGATTTGCGCCATCGGCGTGCGGGTCGAGCGGGGCCGCTCCATGCACGGCTTCGCCCTCAACGTCGACCCGGAGATGTCGATGTTCGCCAACATCGTCCCTTGCGGTATCGCTGACAAACCGGTCACTTCGACGGCCGCTGAAGGCCTCGGTGCCTCGATGGAAGAGGTCGTCGAGGCGGTGGTGGGAAGAGCCACCTCCCTCCTGCCGCCTGGCCGGCGCCGGCAGGGCGTCGAGCGCCAGTCGGCCACCCCGCCCGTGGCGGTGAGGGAGGCCGCGCCGGGCCCGGTCCGCGGGGCTCCGGTCGAGCTCCGCCCGCTCGGGCGGCGGCTGGCGGCCTCGGGCGTCGACCTGTCGGCGGCGCACCCGGTGCGAGAGCGAAAGCCCGACTACCTGCGAGCTCCGCTCAGGGTCAGTCGGGAAGTCGTGGGGCTTCGCTCCTTGATCCGGGACCTGAAGCTCGTGACGGTCTGCGAGGAGGCCGGCTGCCCGAACCTCTCGGAGTGCTGGAACGACGGCACGGCCACGTTCATGATCAACGGCGAGCGCTGCACGAGGGCATGCGGCTTCTGCCTGGTCGACACCCGTCACCCGCTCCCGCTCGATCCGTCCGAGCCGGAGAACGTCGCCGAGGCGGTCGCCCGCCTGCAGCTCGCCCACGCCGTCGTGACTGCCGTCGCCCGAGACGACCTGCGAGACGGCGGGGCAGCGGGCTTCGTCGAGACGATCGCCGCCATAAGGCGGCGCTGCCCCGGGACGGCGGTCGAGGTGCTCATCCCCGACTGCAAGGGCGACGGCGGCTCGCTCCAGGCCATCTTCGCGGCCAGACCGGACGTGCTCAACCACAACCTCGAGACCGTCCTTCGCCTGCAGCGAGCAGTCCGTCCCTCGGCCTCCTATGCGAGGAGCCTCTCGGTTCTCGCCCGGGCGAAGGCCGCCGGTCTCGTCACCAAGTCGGGCCTCATCCTCGGGATGGGAGAGAGTCTCGAAGAGGTGCACGGCGCACTGGCGGACCTGAGGGCTGTCGGGGTCGACATAGTCACGATCGGCCAGTACCTCCGTCCGAGCGCCCGGCACCTGCCGGTAGTTCGCTGGTGGCGTCCAGATGAGTTCGCGGCGCTGGCCGACGTGGGCCGGGCGATGGGCTTCTCCCACGTTGAGTCCTCCCCCCTCACCCGTTCGAGCTACCACGCCCGCCAGGCAGCCTCGAGCCGGCCCGAGCTCGCCCTCGCCGGGAAGCCGGCCTCGTGAGCCCCGCCTCGCCGAGCGCCGCCCGCCGCGTGCGGATGGCCCGGGTGAGAGAGGCAATGGCCTCCGCCGGGATCGAGTCGCTGCTCTGCTCGCTCGGAGCCGACCTCCCCTGGCTGACGGGCTACGAGGCGATGCCGCTCGAGCGGCTCACGATGCTCGTGGTGCCGGCCGACGCCGAGGCGGTTCTCGTCGTGCCCGAGCTCGAGGCGCCTCGGGTTCCCCACGACGACAGCCTCTTCTCGCTCCGTCCCTGGAGAGAGAGCGAGGACCCGGTCTCGGTCGTAGCTTCGCTCGTCGGAAAGAGACGCTTTCTCGCCGTCTCGGACCGAACCTGGGCGGTCCACCTCCTCGCCATCGAGCGCGCCCTCTCTGGAGCGCGCTTCGTCCCGGCCAGCCGGGTGACCTCACCGCTCCGCTCTGTGAAGGACACGGCTGAGATCGCCGCCTTGCAGGCGGCGGGCGAGGCGGCCGACGAGGTGGCGGCCGCCCTCTTCGCCGGCGAGATAGCCCTTGTCGGCCGAAGCGAGTCCGAGGTCTCGAGGGAGCTCGGCGAGCGCCTCGTCGCAGCCGGCCACCGCAAGGTCAACTTCGCCATCGTCGGGAGCGGCCCGAACTCGGCCAGTCCGCATCACGAGCCGGGCGGAAGGGTCATCCAGCCGGGCGAGCCCGTCGTCTGCGACTTCGGAGGCACCTACTACCTCGGCGACACGGTCGGGTACTGCTCGGACACGACCCGCACCGTGTTCACGGGTGAGCCACCGGCCGAGTTCTCAGAGCTCTACGCGGTCCTCGAGGAGGCTCAGGCGAAGGCGCTCGCCTCCGCCGTCGTCGGCGCCCCCTGCGAGAGGGTCGACGCCACCGGCCGCGAGGTCATCGCGGCGGCCGGCTACGGCGAGTACTTCATCCATCGAATCGGGCACGGCATCGGTATAGAGGAGCATGAGGACCCCTACATGGTGGCCGGTAATTCAGAGCCGGTCCGGTCCGGCCACGCCTTCTCCGTCGAGCCCGGCATCTACATCCCGGGCCGCTTCGGCGCCCGGATCGAGGACATCGCCGTCGCGAGCGTGGCCGGCCCGATTGCCTGCAACGTCTCCGACCACTTCCTCCACGTCGTCGCCTGAGCTACGGTCGAGGTCCCGGGGACCTCTGTAGCCTGCAGGACGTGGAGGGCATCGAGGTAGAGAAGGTGAGCGACTGGCTGGCCGGAGAGCTCGGGCTCGCACTCCCGCTCTCTTTCGAGCTGATAGCCGGCGGGCGCTCCAACCTCACCTACAAGGTGACGGCCGCCGACGGTGCGGAGGTGGTTCTCCGCCGGCCGCCGACCGGGAGCGTCCTGCCGACCGCCCACGACATGCCCCGGGAGCACCGCATCATCTCGGCTCTGGGCTCGACAGAAGTGCCTGTCCCGAGGCCGCTCGGGCTCTGCCTCGACGAATCGGTGAACGGCGCTCCGTTCTATGTGATGGAGCATGTGCGAGGTCACGTGCTCCGCGACAAGGCGGCAGCCGAAGCCCTGCTCGACGCGGAGGCGAGAGGCCGAGCGAGCCGCTCGCTCGTAGAGGTGCTCGCGAAGCTGCACTCGCTCGACGTCGACCAGGTCGGTCTCGGGGACCTCGCCCGGCGCGATGGATACCTCGCCCGCCAGCTCGAGCGCTGGCACGGCCAGTTCGACAAGTCACAGGTGGAAGGCGCCGAGCGTCCGGCCGTCATCGACGAGGTCTACGCGGCGCTGGCGGCCGAGCTTCCAGACCAGCAGGGCAGCGCCATCGTCCACGGCGACTACCGCCTCGACAACACCATGCTCTCCTCGCACGGTGAGGTCCTGGCCGTCCTCGACTGGGAGATCTGCACCCTCGGCGACTGCCTGGCGGACGTCGGGCTCCTCATGGTCTATTGGAGCGAGCCGGGCGACGCCATGAACCCGCTCAATCTGAGCCCCACCCTTGCCGAAGGCTTTCTCACGAGAGCGGAGCTGCGATCGGCCTACGAGGCCGCCACTGGTCGCGACCTCTCCGGGCTCGGCTACTACGTCGCCTTCGGGTACTGGAAGCTGGCCTGCATCCTGCAAGGAGTGCTCTTCAGGTACCTGGCCGGTGCGGCCGGCGGGGACCGGAGCGGGGTCGAGACCTTCGCCGAGAACGTCAGGCTGCTGGGCCAGGCGGCGGCGAGCTCCCTCGAGGGGGCGCCTTGAGAGGGAGGAAGCGAGAGCGCAAGGAGGCGGCGTGCCAGAGCTTTACGAGCTGAGCGGGGTGAGCGCTCCGGAGAACCCAGTCATCATCGTCGCCCTCGAGGGCTGGATCGATGCCGGCATGGCCGCCCACACGGCGCTCTCGGCCCTGGTCGAGACGATCGAGTTCAGCCCCTATGCCCTCTTCGACGACGAGCAGCTGGTCGACTTCCGAGCGAGACGACCCCAGCTACGCATCGTCGACGGGATCAACGAATCGCTCACCTACGCCCGTCCCGTGATGCAGTCAGGAGCGGACAGCCTCGGTTCGGGGATCCTCCTCTTGAACGGGCCCGAGCCCGACTTCAGGTGGCGCAGCTTTGCCGCCGCCGTTCTCGAGATCGCCCAGGCGGTGCACGCCCGGATGCTGATCGGGCTCGGGGCTTTCCCGGCTGGAGCCCCTCACACCCGCCCGGTCCGTCTCGCGGCCACCGCTTCCTCTCCTCAGCTCGCCAAGCTCGTCGGTTACGTCGAGGGAACGATCGAGGTGCCGGCCGGAGTGCAGGCCGCCCTCGAGCAAGCTTTCACCCTGGCCGGGATCCCGGCCGTCGGCCTGTGGGCGAGAGTGCCGCATTACGTGTCGGCCATGCCGTTCCCGCCGGCCTCGCTGGCTCTGCTCGACGGGGTCGGAGCCGTATCGGGTCTGGTGCTCGAGTCGCAATTGCTCCGCGAGGCGGCCGAGGCGACTCGCAAGAAGGTCGACGAGCTGATCGAGCAGAGCCCTGAGCACGCAGCCATGGTTCGACAGCTCGAGGCGAACGTCGACGTGATGGAGGGCGTACCGGCCATGACCGAGGAGGATCTTCCATCGGGCGACGAGATCGCGGCGGTTCTCGAGCGCTACCTGCGGGCGCACCGAGACGACGAGTCGGACTGAGACCACAGCCTCGATCCCCACTAGCTTCTAACCATGCTGATAGACGGAGGCATCGGCTTTCACGCCGACAACATCGCCGAACAGGCCCGCAGCGTGGAAGAGGACGGCTACGACGGCGCCTGGACGGCAGAGACCGGACACGACCCGCTGCTGACGCTGGCGCTGGCGGCCGGTGCCACCGAGCGCCTCGCCCTCGGCACCGGTATAACGGTCGCCTTCGGGCGGAGCCCGATGATCACCGCCACGATGGCGAACGACGTCCAGCTCATCTCGAGAGGCCGTCTCCTTCTCGGGCTTGGTTCGCAGATAAAGCCGCACATCGAGCGGCGCTACTCGATGCCGTGGTCACATCCGGCCGCCCGCATGCGCGAGTACATCCGGGCCCTCCATGCCATCTGGGATTGCTGGAACGAGGGGAGCAAGCTTGACTTTCGGGGCGAGTTCTACCACCACTCGCTCATGACCCCTTTTTTCAACCCGGGTCCCAACCCATACGGTAAGCCAAAGGTCCTCCTGGCCGCAGTCGGCGAGCTGATGAGCGAGGTGGCGGGCGAGGTGGCAGACGGCATCTTGATCCACGGCTTCACGACCGAGCGCTACCTGCGCCAGGTCACCATGCCGGCAGTGGGTCGCGGGATCAAAAAGGGCGGTCGGGATCGGGCGAGCTTTCAGGTCTCTTATCCGGGCTTTGTCGTCACGGGTGAGACCGAGGAGCAGATCGCTCAGGCAGCCGGCGCCGTGAAGGCCCAGATCGCCTTCTATGGCTCGACACCGGCCTACCGTGGCGTGCTCGAGCTGCACGGCTGGGGCGATCTGCAAAGCGAGCTGCACCCACTCTCCAAGCGAGGAGAGTGGGCGGAGATGGCCAAGCTGGTCGACGACGAGGTGCTCAATACCTTCGCCGTCGTGGCGCCTCCGGACCAAGTCGCCCCGGAGGTCCTGCGCCGCTACGGCGATGTGGTCGACCGCTTCTCCTTCTACGCCCCTTACCAGCTGCCGCCGTCCGGCTGGGCGGCGGTGCTGGCCGGCTTCCGGGTCTGAGCCTCCCGGCCCATGCCGATGGCGGGCCGGGACTGCGACGACGTCACAGTTGCCCGGCTCACGCCACCGCACGATGCGAGGCCGGGGGGAAGCAGGACCACAGTGGCCGGCGCCGGTCCTCGTGGCTGGCGCTCAAAAGCGGCGGGTAGCCGTGCACGATCTTGAGCACGAGGCTTGCAGCGACAGACCTATGTGGCCTGACCCCTGCCCTGGCTCATGGCCGCTCCTCGCCGACAGGACGGAGACTAGCTTCGAGCGGTCGACGGCACGCCTGAAGTTACTCGCAGCTCGGAACGGCCCGAGCTGCGGCTTCGAAGAGTGGCGATGCCGATCAGGCGACGATGTTGACGAGGTTCGGCGCGCGAGAGATCACCCTGCGCGGCTTGGAGCCGCCGAGGAGTGCGCTCACTTTCTCAGACGAGAGCGCCCGCAAGGTGGCCTCTTCCTCGGAGATGTCGGGCGGCACTGAGATTCGGTCACGTACCTTGCCGTTCACCTGTACCACCATGGTCACCTCGTCGACGACGAGGTATGTGGGGTCGGCGCTCGGCCAGGCGCGCGTGTGGACGTGCTCGCCGTAGCGACGTTCGAAGGCTTCGGCGGCCAGGTGGGGCGCCATCGGTGCCAAGAGCTCTAGGAGCACCTTGATCGCCTCGTCGACGATCTCTTCATCCGTGCCGGCATGCACGTGGTCGTAGATAGAGTTCGTGAGCGACATCAAGTCGGCCACGGCTTTGTTGTAGGCATAGCGCTCGATGGCGTTGCTCACCCGGGCGATGGCCTGATGGACGGCTCGCCGAAGTGCCAATGGTCCTCCGGCCTCGCCCTTGTCGGCCAAGGCCACCACCTCGCCGGTGCAGAGGCGCCAGACCCGGCCGAGATAGCGAGAACAGCCCTCGATGATCTCGTTCGTTTGATCGTTCCAATCGAGGTCGTCGACCGCCGGGCCGGCGAAGAGGTGGAAGAGGCGGAGGGCGTCTGCGCCGAGGCTGTCGAAGTAGTCACCGGGCGGGATGATGTTTCCGCGCGACTTCGACATGGCTCGGCCGTCCAACCGGATCATCCCCTGGCAGAAGAGCTGGGAGAACGGCTCTCTCACCTCGGCCGGCCCGAGGCCGACATCGGCCAGCGCCCGGGTGAAGAAGCGGGAGTAGAGCAAGTGCAATATCGCATGGGTGATGCCGCCGATGTACTGGTCCACCGGCATGTAGCGGCGGGCCGCTGCCAGGTTCACCGGGGCACTCTGAGAGAAGGGATCTGTGAAGCGCAAGAAGTACCAGGACGAGTCGACGAAGGTGTCCATCGTGTCCGTCTCGCGGGTTGCTGGGCCGCCGCAGCTCGGGCAGCTCACGTTGAGGAAGCCCTCATGGTTCTTCAGGGGCGACTCGCCAGTTGGCAAGAAGTCGACGTCTTCTGGGAGGAGCACCGGCAGTTCGCTTGCCGGGACCGGGACTATGCCGTCTATTGGGCAGTGGATCACGGGTATCGGACATCCCCAGTAGCGCTGCCGGCTGATGAGCCAGTCTCGCAGGCGGTAGTTGATCGTCCGGTGGCCGATCTCCTTCTCTTCGAGGAACTGAACGGCCCTTTCCTTCGCCTCGGCGGTCTTGAGGCCGTCCAGGAAACCGGAGTTGATGTGAGGTCCATCGCCGGTGAATGCGGCGTCGTCGCTGAAGCCGTCGGGTGGCTGGACGGTCCGTACGACCGGCAGGCCGTACGCCTTGGCGAAGTCGTAGTCTCGCTGGTCCTCAGCCGGCACAGCCATGATGGCGCCAGTCCCGTAGCTGCCGAGCACGTAGTCGGCGACATAGAGGGGGACGGGCTGGCCCGTGAAGGGGTTGATGCAGTGAGAGCCCGTGAAAGCTCCCCGCTTCTCGAGCAGGCCCTCTGATGAGAGCCGCTCGATGTCACTGCTGTGCCTCGCCTGATCGAGGATCTGGTTCACGGCCGTCCGCCGGTCGTCAGTCGTCAGTCGCTCGACGAGCGGATGCTCTGGAGCGAGGACCGCGTATGTCATCCCGAAGCCTGTGTCGGGGCGGGTCGTGAAGACATCGATGTGCAGCTCCGGTTGCTCGAGCACCTGCATGCGGAACTGGGCGCCTTCCGAACGGCCGATCCAGTTCCGCTGCATCGTCTTCACCCGTTCGGGCCAGTCGAGGCCGTCGAGTGCATCGACCAGCTCTTCGGCGTATCGCGTGATGCGGAAGAACCACTGTTTTAGGTTGCGACGCTCGACGACATCGCCTGAACGCTCGCATGTGCCGTCTGAAAGGACCTGTTCGTTCGCGAGCACGGTCTGACAGCCAGGGCACCAGTTGACTGGCGCCTCGGCCCGGTAGGCGAGGCCCGCCTTCAACAACTCGAGGAAAATTACCTGGTTCCACCTCATATACTCCGGGTCGTGGCTCCGGATTTCCCGGCGCCAGTCGTAGACCGCGCCAAGGCGCCGGATCGACGCCTTCAGCTCGGCGATCCGGGCCTCCGTGTACTCACGGGGATGCGAGCCGCCCTTTATGGCAGCGTTCTCCGCCGGAAGGCCGAACGAGTCGAAGCCGAAGGGAGACAAAACGGCCTCTCCCTTCATCGTCCTGTAGCGGACGAGCACGTCGCCGAAGGTGTAGTTGCGAACGTGTCCCTGGTGGGCCGCGCCGCTCGGGTAGGGATACATGCAAAGGACGTACGACGCAGGGCGAGGATCATCGAGGTCGACCTGGTAGGTCCCCTCTTCCTCCCAGCGGCGCTGCCAGCGCGCCTCTACCTCTTGGACGTCGTAGGCGTCAGACATAGACCGAATTTACTGGGTCCGCGCGGCCACCTCGGTAGACCGCGACAGCGAGCTTCAGCTGTTCCACCAGCGCTAACGGTGCTCGAGGCCGTAGCCGTCGGCCAAACCAGCCTGCCGGTACTGCTAGCCTGACGAGACCCGCTGGGGGCGTAGCTCAGTTGGTAGAGCGCTTGACTGGCAGTCAAGAGGTTCGTGGGTTCGAGTCCCATCGCCTCCACTCGAAAGCCCAGCTCAGAGGCTTGCAGATGGCCCGTTATGACAGTAGCTCCGCCATTTGACCACCAAAGTTGACCACCAAGGCTGGTGGTCAAGCTGGTGGTCAGAACCCCTTCGGTGGGAACAGTGCAGCGCCGTGACCTGGGACGATGCGGCTCGGCGTGGCGCGCAACCCCTTAACAATCGGTCAAGAGGTCCGAGAGCCGGACGGCCGCTCGGTCATCGGGCCGTCCAACTGAGCCAGGGTCGACTGGCCGGCAGCGACGTAGACTCACTGGGGGATGCCGCCGAGTGACTGCTCATGAGCCACCTAGCAAGTGAGCGCTTCTCCGCGAAGGGAAGCGGAGTCATTCGGCGAGCCGAAGACATCGCCCGGTCCCTCGCACAAGCGGAAGTTGCGCCCGGGCACCTCCTTCTCAGCCTGGTGGAAGATGGCGAGATCGCAGCTCCAACCCTGCGCACGCTCGGGGTCGACTTCGGCCAACTCCGGGACCGCGTTACCGAGCTCGCGCCTCGCAAAGCCGGTGACAGCAGAGATGAACCTCTGTCCTATTCTTCCGACGCCGAGAAGTGCCTGGAGCTGGCAGGTCGAGAGGCGCTACAGGTCGGCGGACGCGTCATCGAGCCAGAGCACATCCTCCTTGGTGTCGTCCGATTTCAAGAAGGCATAAGCGAGCTGCTGGGAATACCCCTGAGCGACATCAGGCCGAGGGTCCTGAGACTCAAAGGCATCTCTGTACAGCCGCGAGAGCGCCCCTCTGATCCGGACGACCGTCCCGGAGCTTGACTAAAGCGCATCCGGCTCCAGTCGTCTTCGCGGGCGCCTTGAGGGCGTCGGCTGTTTTGCCAGCTCGGCGCAGCTTCCAACCGAGGCAGCCGAGCGGGCAGGGGTGGATCCTGACCTCTCGGACCGCTGGCGAGACGGTCAGCGAATCGTTGCCGGCCCCCTTCCCGTTGGGCCACCAATGGGCGTTTACAGTTGGTCTCAGCGCGCTGCTTGCTAGACGACCCTGCGACCGCTGCGAGACAAGTTGTCCGAGCCCGACAACCAGCCAGCTGGACCGTCCTATTCCGTGACCACCGAGGGCGGCCTACCTGAGAATCCGCAATCGGCGCGCGGTGATCACCGTTGCGGTTGCCGCGAGCAGGATCAGGAACGCGCCAGCAATACCCTGGAAGAGCGGGACGCGAGAGGCAGGCTGGTAGCTGACCCAGTACGCCACGTGTCGGAGGGCCAGCAGGTGAAGGGCGCCCACCGAGCTGCCTTTTCTAGCGCTCACCAGCGCGAGCATCCTGTTCGACTGCGAAGGGTTCAGGATCGCCCCATGCGACCCGGTCATCCATGCCCGGATGAGCCAGGCGCCTCGTGGACCTCCGCCAGTATTCGCCTGCAGGCCGATTGCTCCGACGCCCAGCTCCCGGGGAGTGATGGACTTTGTCACAAGGGGTGCGATCGAGACCAGCTGCCGGACGCCCACCGCCGTCGCGGCGAGTACGAGCCCACCGACGAGGACCAACGTTGTCGCCATCGCGGGTACGACCCTCT
>JAJZLV010000008.1 GCA_021803215.1 Actinomycetes bacterium
GAGGCCCGTCGTGCCCGAGACGGCGTGCACCTGCTGCGAGGCGCACCACAGCAGGTTGGCGTGGGCCGCCAGGGCGGATGTGAAGTCGATCGCCACGTCGAGCCGCTCGGGCGAGAGCTCGCTGGCAGTCCCGGCCACCTGCAGGTGGGCCGGCCGGCCGAGCACGGCCGAGCCCGCCTCGGCGGTCACCTCTCCGAGCCTCCGGCCGGCAGCCGCCGGGTCGACCGCCGCCACGAGCTCCATGTCGTCAGCCTCGGCGACGGCCCGACAGACGGTGGCTCCCATGCGCCCGGCCGCCCCGAAGACGACGACGTCGATCACGGGGCAACGCTACTGCCGCCGCCCGAGCCGGAGGACCTCCGAGGCCCACCTCTCCCGAAGGACCTACCGCTTCGAACCGCCCGAGCCCGCTCGCGGCCTTGGGTCGGTCGCCGGAGCAGGGGTCGGGCGCCGGCGGCCGCTTGGCTCAGGAGAGAGGAAAGTCTTCCTCGGCGAAAGGGCCGACGACCGCCAGCGCCCGCTCGCTCGAGAGGACCTGGTTCGCCACGAGATGGACCTGCTCGCGGCTGACGGCCTCGATCCGGCCGATCACCTCCTCGGCGGTGAGGACCTGCCCGTGCAGCAGGAGGCTCGAGCCGATGCGGGACATGCGGGCGCCGGAGTCCTCGAGGGACAAGAGGAGGTCGGCTCGCAGGTTGCCCTTGGCCACCTCGAGCTCCCGCTCGCTCACGCCCCGCTCGGCCATGGCGTCCAGCTCGGCGTCGATGAGAGAGAGCACCTGGCCGGCGTTCTCGGGAGAGGTGCCGACCGAGACGGCAATGGCCCCGGCGTCGTCGTAGCCGACCCGGTCCGAGCCGATCGAGTAGGCGAGGCCCCGCTCCTCTCGGACCGACTGGAAGAGGCGGCTCGAGAGGCCGCCGCCGAGCACGTGGTTCAGGGCCGCCAGGGCGAAGCGCTCCTCCGAGCGCCGGTTCGGGGCCCTCACCCCGTAGACGAGATGGGCCTGCTCGGTCTCGTCGCTCTCGACGAGGCGCCGGAGCGGACCGGCCGCCGGCGCCAGGCGGCGGGGCGGTCCGCCCCCCACCCTGCCGGCGAAGCGGCGCTCTATCGCCCTTGACACCTCGTCGTGCGCCAGCCGGCCGGCGGCCGCCACGACCATGTTGCCGGGCAGGTAGTGGGAGTCGAAGAAGGAGCGGATCTCCGGGACCCCGACGCTCCTTATGACCTCCGGCAGGCCGAGCACCTCCCGGCCGAGCGGGTGGCCGGGGAAGAGGGCTTCTGCAAAGCGCTCCTGCACGATGTCGGCCGGCTCGTCGAGGTGCATGAGCACCTCCTCCATGATCACCTGCCGCTCGGCCTCGAGCTCGTTCGGGCGGAAGGCCGGCCGGAGCAAGATGTCGCAGAGGACGTCGAGGCCCAGCTCGAGGTCGTCGGCCAGCAGGCGGAGGTAGAAGGTCGTGTACTCCTTGGTCGTGTAGGCGTTCATGTCGCCGCCGACCGCGTCGATCGCCTCGGCTATCTCACGGGCCGAGCGGGACTCGGTCCCCTTGAACAGGAGGTGCTCCAAAAAGTGCGAGATGCCCGCCTCGGACTCGGTCTCGTCGCGCGAGCCAGTTCCGACCCAGATGCCGACCGAGGCCGAGGCCACGTCGGGCATCGACTCGGTGACGAGCCGGATGCCAGACGCCAGCCGCGAGGTGCGGATCACGGCGCTGAGCCGATGAGGCTCAGCGGTTGCCCCGCGGGCGGCGGCGGGGCCCGCCGTCCCCGCCCGACGGGCGCCCCCGAGCGCCGCTGGAGGCGGCCGGACGGCTCTCGCTCGGTCCGAGGTCGCCGTAGGCGGCGGCCGTCTCGGCCTCGAACTCGTCCTCGAAGGAGGCCCGGCGGATGCCGCCGCCCGACGGGGCGGCAGCTGCCTCGCCCCGCTCTGGCGCCGGGGCGGACCGCTCGTCGCCCGGAATCGAGAGCGACACCTTGCCCTGCGGGTCGATGTCGTCCACCCGGACCTCTATCTCCTGGCCGAGCTCGACGACGTCTTCCACCCGCTCAACGCGCCTTCCCTGCCCGAGGCGGGAGATGTGGACCAGCCCGTCGCGGCCGGGGAGGATGTTGACGAAGGCCCCGAACTTCGTGATGTTCACCACCTTGCCGGTGTAGACCTTGCCGACCTCGGCCCGGGGCGGGTCCAAGATGAGCTCGACGCGCCGACGGGCCTCGTCGACCGCCGAGCGCTCCTTGGCGCCGATGGTGACCACACCGACCGTGCCGTCGTCGTCGACGGCGATGTCGGCCCCGGTCTCCTGCTGCATCGTGTTGATGACCTTGCCCTTCGGCCCGATCACCTCGCCGATCTTGTCGAGCGGGATCTCGAAGCTCACGATCTTCGGGGCGTGCGCCTTCACCTCGGGGCGGGGCTCGGCGATGGCGCCGTGGATCACCTCGAGGATCTTGAGGCGGGCTTCCTTCGCCTGGTGGAGCGCCTGGGCGAGCACCTCGGCCGGGATGCCGTCGATCTTCGTGTCGAGCTGGAGGGCGGTCACGAACTCGGCGGTGCCGGCCACCTTGAAGTCCATGTCGCCGAAGGCGTCCTCGGCGCCCAGGATGTCGGTGAGCGTGGTGTACTTGCCCTCGGCGTAGACGAGACCCATGGCGATGCCGCCGACAGGGGCCTTGATCGGGACGCCGGCGTCCATGAGCGAGAGCGTCGAGCCGCAGACCGAGGCCATCGAGGTCGAGCCGTTGGAGGAGAGCACCTCCGAGACGAGGCGCAAGGTGTAGGGGAACTCCTCCTCGTAGGGCACCACCGGGAGCAGGGCCCGCTCGGCGAGCAGGCCGTGGCCGATCTCCCGGCGCTTCGGGCCCCGCATGAAGCCGGTCTCGCCGGTCGAGAAGGGCGGGAAGTTGTAGT
>JAJZLV010000086.1 GCA_021803215.1 Actinomycetes bacterium
CGAGCAGGTAGCCTGGTGACGAGCCTCGTCGGGGTACGGCCCCGGCCCGGAGGCGACGAGGGGGTAGCAATGGGGGCAGTTGGAAAGCTCGTGTACCGGAGGGCGCCGTCGCCCCCGCCCGGAGCGGACCTGGTGAACGCCGAGAAGCTCGAGCTCGTCGGCGTGCAGCTCGTGGGCGAGGTCGGCGAGACCGGCTTCGAGGTCCCGCGGCTCAGCCTGCGCTTTGACGGGAAGGGGATCCTCGTGCGCAATGCGGAGGGCGCCGTGGTATCCCACATCGCCTGGGTGAACCTGCGGCGCCTGCGCGTCGCCGCCCGCCGCAAGAAGCGGGCGGCCGAGCGCACCGAGCTCGAGATCGAGAGCGACCGCACGCGCCACCGCTTCGTCGTCCCGAACGTCGACCCGAGCGTGCTGTGCATCTCGCTCAGAGCCGTCTCGGCCCGCTACGCCCGCACGGGCCTCGTGGAGGACGGGACGAAGAGCCTGCTGCGGATCCGCTGAGGCTCCCACCTGGGGCAGAGCCGCTTCGGCCCACTCGAGGGCGGGATGAGCCCGTCTCGGCATGAGGATCCTGTCCGCCGGGTAATGCCGGGCCCGTGACGTACCCCCAGCTAGAGGCTTCCTGCCCCGAATCGTCACTGAATCGGAACGGAAAACCGCTTTGCGGCGCCGAGAGCAAGCGGCAAGATGCTGCCATGACCACGCTGCCACCCCCCTCGGCACGGGCCTTTGACGCACCCCGTTCCACCGCTGCGGCCACGCTCGCAGCGTCGACCGAGGTCGGTGCACCAGGTTCGCAGAGCGACTTCCTGGTGCTCGACTCGTGTCACTCGACGTGGCTCTTCGACGTCGCCGGGCGCCGCTTCCGGAGGGTGTTGAAGGGTCTCGACGTCGATCCGTCGCTGGCGGCGACGGACTGGCGGCCCTACGAGCGCCTCGAGCTCGCCGAGGGCTCCGAGGCATTCGTCGTGGTGCTCAACGCGGCCGGCACCCGCCGGATCCGCTCCTGGCGCCACGTGGACGGCTGCGAGCAGTGCGAGGGCGAGCAGACCTCCGAGCTCTCGCTCGAGGATTTGCGCCGGCTCTCCCACGCCTAGGCTGGAGGGCGTGGCCCTCTTCCTCCTGAGCCGTTCGGCATGAGCGATCCGATGCCGCAGCCGGCTGACGCGCCGCGCCCGATCCTCGTCGGCGAGGACGCCGCCGCAGTCCAGCCCGGCGCCGAGGAGGACCGCTCCCCGGTCGACTCCGTCGAGCAGCCGGCCAAGGTCATGCGGATCGGCGCCATGACCAAGCAGCTCCTCGAAGAGGTGCGCCAGGCCCCGCTCGACGAGGCGAGCCGCTCCCGGCTGAAGGAGATCTACGAGACCTCCGTCCGGGAACTGGCGGCCGGCCTCTCCTCCGATCTGGCGGGCGAGCTCGACCGGCTGGCGCTCCCCTTCGAGTCCAGCATCCCGAGCGACGCCGAGCTGCGCGTGGCCCAGGCCCAGCTCGTCGGGTGGCTCGAGGGGCTCTTCCACGGCATCCAGGCGACGCTGTTCGCCCAGCAGATGGCCGCCCGCTCCCAGCTCGACGAGTTCCGCCAGCGCGGGCTCCCCCCCGGCCAGCACCCGCCGACCGACACCCGCCCCGGCAACTACCTCTAGGCGCCCCGGGCGCGGCCCGGCGCCGAGATCCTCGACCACGCCGCCCGGCCGCGCGGTATCGTCGGGCAGGCGGCGAAGTTACAGGGCTGTCATTCGTCCACAGCCTGTGGACGAAGCCTGTGGACAGGGCGTGGGTAACGAGTGCAGGAGGGGTCGAGGCAGATGGCGACCGGTTCGAGGGACTCCTTCGTCCACCTGCACACCCACACCGAGTACTCGATGCTCGACGGCGCCGCCCGCATCGGCGACGTGGTGGCCGCCGCCGTCGAGGACGGCCAGCCGGCGCTCGCCATCACCGACCACGGCAACATGTACGGCGTCCTCGACTTCTACAAGGAGTGCCGGGCGAAGGGCCTCAACCCGATCATCGGGACCGAGGCCTACATGGCCGGCAGCTCCCGGCACGAGCGGCCGGTGCGCAGGGGCCGCATCGACGACACCGGCGGCGAGGGCGAGCGCGGCGAGAAGCTCTACTACCACCTCACCCTCCTCGCCGAGACGACCGAGGGCTACCGCAACCTCGTCAAGCTGTCGTCAGCCGCCTACCTCGAGGGCTACTACTACAAGCCCCGCGTCGACTGGGAGCTGCTCGAGCGCCACCACGATGGGCTCATCGCCACGACCGGCTGCCTCGGCGGGGTCGTCCTCCAGGCCCTCCTCGCCGGCGAGCAGGCCGAGGCGAAGTCCCTCGCCGGCAGGCTGCAGGACATCTTCGGTCGGGACAACCTCTTCGTCGAGCTGCAGGACCACGACCTGGCGGACCAGAAGCGGACGAACCCGATGCTCGTCGACATCGCCCGCTCGCTCAACGCCCCGCTCGTCGCCACGAACGACAGCCACTACTGCCGGCGCGAGGACGCCGTCGCCCACGACGCCCTGTTGTGCGTCCAGACCGGGGCCAACATCGACGACCCGAAGCGCTTCAAGTTCGACGGCCAGGAGCACTACCTGAAGTCGGCCGCCGAGATGCGCCGGCTCTTCTCCGAGCTCCCCGACGCCTGCGACAACACGTTGTGGATCGCCGAGCGGGCCTCGGTCGAGCTCGAGCTCGGCAAGCCGGCGCTCCCCCGCTTCCCGGTCCCGCCCGAGTTCGAGCGGTCGAGCTACGAGGAGTCGGCGGCCGCCTACCTCCGCCACCTCACCTACGAGGGGGCGGCCGAGCGCTACGGCGCCCCGGTCCCGCCCGAGGTGCGCGAGCGGCTCGACTACGAGCTCGGCGTCATCTCGG
>JAJZLV010000094.1 GCA_021803215.1 Actinomycetes bacterium
CTCGTCTACCGCCCTCGGCACCTCGCGAAAGAGCGGGTCCGCCACGGCTGAGGGGGCCCAGACGGCCCGGCGGGTGTACATCGACGATGACTGGCCGCCGTTGTGATTGATCTGGGCGAAGATCGGCGTCCCGTGGCGGTGGACGGCGGTGGTGATCCGGCGGTAGGCGCTCACCACCTCGGGCAGGTAACCGTGGATCAGCTTCTCATAGGGCCAGTCGGTCGGATGGGTCGACTGCTCCTCTGTGATGATGAGCCCGGCGCCGCCCTCGGCCCGAGCCGAGTAGTAGGCGGCGTGCTGCGGGGAGGGAAGGCCGTCTTTCGCATAGTTCGTGAGGTGAGCCGAGAAGACGATCCTGTTCGAGAGGGTGACCGGCCCGAGCGCCAGGGGCGAAAAGAGGATCGGGTAGCGCTGGCTGGCCGTCACCGGATGGCTCCGCTCGCCGCGCCGGCGAGGACCGCGCCGGCCGCCCGGCGGCCCTCGAGCACCGCCTCGTAGAGGGTCCGCGGCGCCAGGGCGTCTCCGGCCAGCTCGAGGCCCGGCCGGGGTGCCAGACGGCTCGCCAGCTCGTCCTCGGGAAGGCGATGGCCGGCGTCGATGAGCACCGCGCCCTCGATCCGCTCCTCGGCTCCCGAGAAGCGGTGACGCACAACGACCCGGTTCTCCTCGACCAGGCTGACGGTGCTCTGGCGCATCAGCCGGACGCCGGCCACAGCCAGGCGAACGTTGGCCGGCGCCAGGTCACCGCTGCGGGTCAGCTGCTCGCCGGCGACGAAGTCGGGCGTCACGAGGACCACGTCGAGACCTTGCAGGGCGAACAGCTCGGCGGCACCGACCCCGATCGGCCCGCCGATCGGATCCCAGACCACGAGACGGCCCGCGGGCGCTTCGACCAGGGCATCGGCGACGTCATCTATCACAGCGCCGGGCCTCACCACGTAGCCCGGCCGACCGGGACGCGACCCGGTGCAGAGGACGACGGCGCCCGCATTCGCCTCCACCTCCTCGAGCGATGCCGTCCGGCCCGTGACCAGCTCCACCCCGGCCCGCTCGCACTGATCGACCAGGTAGGAGACGAACAGCGCGAAGCGCTGCCTGCCCGGGAGCCTGGCAGCCCTGAGAGCCATGCCCCCTAGCTCGGGTCGCCCCCGCACGAGACGGACCCGGCCGCCCGCCCGGGCGATCTGAAGGGCGCACTCGAGCCCGGCCGGCCCACCTCCCACCACGAGGGCGGCGAGAGGCTCCGAGGTTGGGGCCGGCAGGCTCGGCTCGCGGCCCTCATGCCCGCTCTCAGGCTCGACGGTGCAGCTGACGATCGGGTTGCGCACATCACGCACCTGGCACTGCTGGTTGCAGAGCAGGCACGGCCTCGCCGGCCGGCCACCGGCGAGCGAGTGCCCGAGGCCCGGATCGGCGATCTGGGCCCGGGTCATCTCGACCGCGTCTGCCTCACCACCCGAGACGATGGCAGCCGCCTCCTCCAGGTCGACTATCGATCCCTGGACGATGACGGCCACCTCGGGCGGGAGCTTGGCCCGCACGAGGGCCGCCGTCGACCGGTTGAAGCCGGTGGGCACATGGCCGTCCGGGCGAGTGGCCTCGGTCCCGTAGGCCGAGCCGCGTACGACGGTCACGTAGTCGAAGAGAGCCTCGGCGGCAAGCTGCTCCAAGGCGCCGGCGGCCGCCTCTGGCACGAGGCCCGCCCACGGCGCCAGCTCGTCGCAGCTGGCGCGCAGGCCGATGATGCGCCCGCCGGCCACCTGGCGCAGGGCGGCGAGGACCATGCGAGAAAGGCGCTGGCGGCCGGCGCCGTAGCTGTCTCGTCGCTGGTTGGTGAGCGGCGAGGCGAACTGGCGCAGCAGGCTCCACTGGCCGGCGTTCACCTCGATGCCGTCGCAACCGGCATCGAGGGCCAGTGAGGCCGCCGCCTCGAACCCCGCCACCAGCTCGGCGATCTCCTCGTCCTCCATCGCCTTTGGCACCTCGCGGGTGGAGACGTCGGGGACAGGAGAGGGCGCCCAGAGAGCGGACTGGCTGTAGGCGCTCGAACCCTGGCCGCCGGCGTGGCCGATGGCTGCGATGACGAGGGCTCCCGAGTGATGGCAGCTCCGAGCGATCTCCGCCCATCCCTTCCCGCAGGCCCGGGCGAGCGGGGCCCGCTCATAGGGCCAGTCCGAGTCGTGAACCGATGCCTCCTCGGTCACAACGACGGCTGCGCCGCCCGCGGCTCGGGCCTGGTAGTAGGAGACGTGACGCTCCGAGAAGGCCCTCTCCTGACCGAGGTTGGTCTCGTGCGGCCCGAAGACGAGACGGTTGCGAGCCTCGGAGCCACCCAGCCTGAGCGGATGGCCGAGGGTGGTCACCTCCTTCGAGCTGCGAGCAGCGAGACCGGCCTGGAGTGACCGGGCTCGACCGCTGGGCGGTCGACGACGGCCGCCAGCACAGCCTCCCCGTGCCCCAGCACACACTCCGGATCGGGGCCGCCCAGCTCGAGCCCGGTGTAGAACTTGGCCGCCATGCAGCCGCCGCGGCACTCCGAGAAGGCGTCGCAGGCGTTGCAGGCGCCGCCCGGGGAGGGACGGCGGAGCTTTGCGAAGAGCTCCCCCTCCCTCCAGACGGCCCGGAAGCCGCCCTGGTCGCGGATGCTTCCCGCCTTGAACTCCGGGTGCATCACGAAGGGGCAGGCGTAGACGTCGCCGACGGGGTCGACCAGGCAGACGACCCGACCTGCCCCGCAGAGGTTGAGCCCGGCCAGCGCCTTGCCGAGGGGGGCGAGATGGAAGAACGAGTCCCCGGTCAGCACCTCCTCGTGCGAGGAGAGGAAGCGGTGCACCGAGCGCAGCTGCTCGGCGCTCGGGCGGAGCTCATGCCAAGAGTCGGCGCCCCGCCCCGAGGGGCGGAGCCGGGTCACCCGCAGCTGGGCCCGATGCGCCTCGGCGATGGCCAGGAGTGCCTCGAGCTCGAAAGCGTTCTTCCTCGTCACAACGACGCTGACCTTGAACCCCTCGAAACCGGCCTCGGCCAGCAGCTCCATGGCGCGGATGGCCGCTTGGTAGCTGCCCTCTCCTCGCACCGGGTCGTTGCTCTTGGCGCTGGCCCCGTCGAGGCTGACCTGGATGTCGAGATAGTCCATCGAGGCGTAGAGCTCTGCTCTCTTCCTCGTCATCGTCGTCCCGTTGGTCGAGAACTTCACCCCGACCCGGTGGGCGACCGCATACTCGACGAGCTCGACGAAGTCTCGCCGCAGCGTCGGCTCGCCCCCGCCGATGTTGACGTAGAAGACCTGCATCTCGGCGAGCTCGTCGATGAACCTCTTCGCCTCGAGCGTGCTGAGCTCGCGAGGGTCGCGCCGGCCCGAGCTCGAGAGACAGTGGGTGCAGGCCAGGTTGCAACCGTAGGTGAGCTCCCACGTGAGGCAGATGGGCGCCTCGAGGCCGGCCTCGAGTTGGCTGGATAACGGCATCCTCAGCGGACGCATATGACGTCGCTGGCGAGCAGCTCCGAGAGAGCGCGCTCGATCGAGGCTCGTCTCTGCTCCGGCACACCGACGGCCGCCACCGCCTGGCCGCCCGAGGGGAACTCCCCGAGGCGTTCCACGAGCTCGGCCAGGGCCGCCGAGCGCAAGAAGGTGAGCCGGCGGTTGCCGTAGTGGTAGCTGAGGGCGCCGAAGGGCTCCCTGCGCAGTGCGACAGACGGGCTCAGCCGGTAGGCGAGCGCCGGGTCGAACACCTTCTTCTCGCCAGGACTAGTAGACCCCGCACATGCCATCTATGGAGATCTCCTCGACGAGCAGCTCGTCCTCGACGAGATCGAGCTCCGGCTCGGGACGCGAGCTGGCCGGCACTTTGGCAGGCAGCCCGGGAAACTCTTCCACAGTGACGGACATCTCGGGGATTATAGAAGCGCCACCAGGCCAGAGCCCCTTGGCCTCGCCCCGCTGCCGCGGCGAGCTCCTCGCCCCTGAGATGTCTAGCCTTGTCCCGGCGGAGACCAGAGCGGACATGACGATCCTCCAGGGGCTCTCTCCTTCTATGTCTGGGGAACGGCACGACTGATGCGTCTTTTGCACCTCGTCGAGCGCTTCGACCCCTTCGTGGGCGGGATGGAGAGAGCTGTCGAGAACCTCGCCGGCCAGCAGGCGACCATGGGCTACGAGGTGCACGTCGCCACGCTGCGCCTCTCGCCGGAACACCCCTCCGAGGAGGAGAGGACGAGCGACGGCGGCGGGAGCTTCAGCCTCCACCGGGTGGCGCACACACCGCTTCGCAACTTTCACCCGCCCTTCCCCGACCCGGCGACGGTGGCCGCACTCGGTCGCCTGCTCCGCCGGAGCGCCCCCTTCGACATCGTGCACAGCCACGGCCTGATGGGCTTTTCCTACCTGCCGCTTCGGGCAACGGGCCTGGCCACGACCCCGGTCGTCTGGAACCTCCACGACTACGGCCTCACCTGCGCCAAGCGCACCCGCCTCTACCTCGAAAAAGAGGTCTGTGACGAGGAAGCCTTTTGGCGCTGTCTCGGCTGCGCCTCGGCTCACGTCGGCCGGGCGCAAGGGGCCGTCACCGTCTCGGGGCTCTTCGCGGCCCGACCGTTGACGCGCTGGGTGGACCATTACATCGCCAACAGCCGGGCCACCGCGGCTGCTCACCGGATCAAGGGAAAGCCACTCGATATCATCCCACCCGGCATCGTCCCTGCGACCGAGTTCGCCAGCGAGCCGCTTCCCAGCTGGGCCCCATCGGTGCCCTACATCATGTTCGTCGGAGCCCTCGACACTGCCAAGGGCTCCCAGGTGTTGCTCGAGGCCTACCACAAGCTGGCCGAGCCGAGGCCCCCGCTCCTCGTGGTCGTGAGCCAGCAGAGGCGGGAGAGCCACCGCGAGGGGAGCGTCCACTTCGTCTACTCGGTGCCCTACAGGCAGGTGAGGGCAGCCTGGTCACACGCCCTCTTCGGGGTCAACCCCTCCATGCTGGCTGAACCTTGGGGCATGGCGACGGCCGAAGCGATGGCAGCCGGTCGACCAGTAATCGGAACGCAAGTCGGAGCTACCCCTGAAGTCATAGGTGACGCAGGCGTCTTGGTTCCCCCCGGTGATCCGAACAGCCTCGCAGAGGCGATGAAAGAACTCATTTACGACGAGCAGCTGCGGAATCTGCTCGGTCACAGAGCAGGTCGGAATGCCTTCGAGTACTCACTCGCACGAACGGCTGCCAGGCTGAGCGAGGTGTACCACCTGATCCGCCGAACCAGGCGCCGATAGCTCGGCAGGACCCGGACGGCCTCCTGGCCGCGGACCACCTGTCCGCGCCGCTGCCCGGAAGGGCATCACGTGAGCCACGATCGTGGAAGCGACCCACCCCGGCTCTCGGTTTAACCCGTCGCCAGCTCGAAGCAGAACTCCCTACGCCACTGGCTCCGCTGAATCGGCGAACATCGGCCGCCCGTACACCCGCAACAGGCTCAGGGCATAGCAGCGCCACTGAATACGTCGCCAGGCACGCATCTCGCCACCCCGGTCTATCCGGCCGTGCCTACGCCGGGCAAGACTTCCGTGCAGTTCCCTCACGTTCCATGCGAGTGCCTTCATTAGCTCGGTGGCGAGGCTTGAACGACCGAGGACCAGCGCAGCTGCCGCCGCTCCCAACAGCCGCGCAAGTCCGCAGAGCAGAAGGAGCCAGAGCCAGCGCCCCGGGGCGCAAGAAATGACGGCAGCTATGCTGTTGCGCTCTCTCAGCGCGATCCGAAACTCGCTGACCATAACGTGGCCGTCCCGAACGTATCCGCCGGGGGTTGAGCCCCCGCCTTCATGATGCGCTCGAACATCATCGGCTACCGAAACCTCAAAACCGCGCCGCCATACCTGCCAGCAGTACTCCAGGTCCTCGCAAAACATGAAGTAGCGCTGATCGAACCCTCCTATCGCTGCGAACACAGAGCGGTTCGTTGCAAGGCAGCAACCGGAGACGAAGAGCGCCGTCCGTTGATCATCCTCCCTAGGTGGAAGCCGTCGGATCAAGAACAAGTCCACCGTGATCCCGTGTTCGCTCGAACCGTCCGCCGCCACCTCGATCACGGGAGAACAGGCGCCGGGTCGATCGCGAAGTCGTGCAGCAAGCCCTTCTATCGCGCTCGGCTGAAGGGCCACATCCGGATTGACAAAGAGCAGAATCTCACCGGTTGTCTCACGCGCACCAGCGTTGGCTCCTCCCGCGAAGCCAAGGTTGTCGCCTGGGTTGACCACCCGGACACGAGGGTCCGCGATCGCTGGTAACTCGGAACCGGGTGGTCCGTTGTCGACAATGACAACTTCTTTGACCTCAGCGCTACCAAGAAGCGAGCCAACGCAGGTGAGAAGCTCGCTTCCGCTGGCGTAGCTGACAACCACTGCAGATATCTCGCCCACTCTCTGGCCCCCTCCCCCTCCTGTCATCGCGATGACGGCTCCGTCGCTCTCAGATGCCAACGGCGGGCGCGTCGATGACGCCTTCCACCTAGCACAAGCCAGCTAGCCGCCGCAGCTGCCGCAGCCGCCACGAGCGCGAGGCCGATCTCGTCGCGAAGTTCATTCACCGCAGGAGTGAAGGTGGCGCTTGCCACAGGCATCCGCCTCCTAGCCAGCCAGCCGTTGCGCAGTCCATCTACACGAACGTGGCGTCCCTCAGCATGCCAGGCGGTCGAATAGCCAGTCGATGTCGCAGTCAGGCGGAGCCCTCCTGAGGGGTGCTTCGGCCGGCCGACGAGCATCACCGTCGGAATCGCCGGTAGAGCGCGTGCAACAACACGCGCGTACTCATCCACGGACTTGGATCCGCCCTGATAGTCAGCGTACAGAAAGAGCAAGATCTCCTTCGTACGCGCTGGAGCTGCTACAACCCTGGCGTAACGGTGCCAGGACCTACCGGCCGAGGGCTGCGACATAGGCGCACACTGATTCTCGGGAATCTCCCATAGACACACTTTTACGTTCGCGCCCTCTAGCGAACGCACCTCCATAGACAACAAGAGCGGCCCTCGAGTCCACCTCAGCTTCTGAGCTTCACAAGCGGCATCGGCGCGGGCAATCAACTCCAGTGCTGGGCTCCTCCCTGGTCCAGCTTGGCGAACCACCCGAGCCACCAGGCCGTGCGGACCGACGGGCGCGACGTCATTGCAGTTGCCCACCTGCGCCTGCCAAGGACCCCCCAAGAACTGGCCGTCGCTGATCAGAGATCTGCCCAGCCGAGCAGCGAGGCCTACCTGATGAGCCCTCGGTCTCCACCGAACGAGCATGTGGCTCTCACGGGGTGGGTACACCCCGTGAGAGCCGAGGG
The DNA here is from genome assembly GCA_021803215.1 of Actinomycetes bacterium. Taxonomy (GTDB): domain Bacteria; phylum Actinomycetota; class Acidimicrobiia; order Acidimicrobiales; family Bog-793; genus JAJZLV01. The sequence goes on from JAJZLV010000094.1 coordinate 7,311, forward strand.
CGACTGCGTGATAGGTCCAGTCAGCCGGAAGAGTTTCCGACACCGTCAGCCGTTGACCGGAGAGATGCCACGACCCGAGGCCCGGGAGCTGGATAATGCTCTCGTGCCCTGGAACGGGCGACGAGGAGACGAGCGCCCGGCCGGCCCGTACGAGTGTCAGGGCATTCAGGTTCGGAGTGTTGTTGTTGATAGTTGCAAACCCACTGAGATGAGTCGGGAAGGGGTTTCGAGTGCCGTACACTGCCAATGGTCCCGAGTGCCACATCATTATCATCGCCGGATCCTCGGCAAGAGCATGGAATAGCGCAGCCGGTGGCACGATATCTCGTCCCGGGAAGCCAGACACTATGTCACCGCGTACAAGAACGTCTGGTGTGCCAAGCGCAACTAGAGTTCTGTAAGCAAGTGTAAACTGGCGCCGCAAGAGAGCCCTAGCTTCCAATCTGACGGCGGACATCAATTCAGCAGATGCCGAAGTGTACTCCTGTGCGTTAGGAACAACCACATGGCGCCGCAAGGCGTTGACAATGAAACCGTCGGTCCCGTAATACCAGCGGTAAGGCATCTGGTAAAAGTCGTCTGGAGGAAGGACGAGAAGGGGCGACTGATCGTGCTGCCGGTTCAGATAGGAAAAGGTCGACAGCCAATATTTCGGCACAGTGACATGCTGGGAAGGAAAAGGTTTTATGGCGCCTGGAACGACTGAACCGGTCATCAACGGGTAGGCAGACGACCCAGCCACCAAGAGACAGACGACCGCCACCAGAGACCGGGATAGCGAGTCGCGCCCAGCCCCACGGGCGGGCTCTTTCGCTATGACGTCATCCGGCTGTCTGCGGGCCTTACTGGAGTCGACCAGTGCACAGGCAAGCAGCCCATATGCCAGACCGCCGAGCAATAGAAAACGCCCCGGGGTCTGGAACAGCCAGCCATACGGCAGGGAGTAGAAGAAGTCGAAGATCACCGCCCCGGGTTGGCGAGTCCCGGTTGCGAACAGGAGGAGGAGAAGTGCTGCCACGGCCACCCCAGCTGCGACCCGCGTCATCCATCTAGCGGGCAGACGGCGCCGAGCAAGGACGCCAAAGGCGAGCGCTGGCAGAGCTGCGCGCACCAGTTCAAGCGGCAGGTGCGAGAAACCGGGTGCGAAAGGAAAGTACGTCGGATAACGCCACGCCCAGATAGCGTTCAGCCAGAAGTTGTTCGTTAGCGTGGCTCGGACCTGAGTGAAGTCCCACGAGGAGAGGCTCGAAAGCCGGTGGGTCGCGACTGTGCTGATGGCTGCTTTCGCTGGGATGATCCAGTAGGCGGAGGCGGCGAGAGCTACCAAGCCTCCGACCACGAACATCCCTGCTGCCCGCTTCGCAGCCGCGCCGCCCCAGCGCAGGAAGGAGAGACAGACCGCACCTATCGACGCAGCTATCACCATACCGATGAGCGGTGGGTTCTCATAGGCGTATCCGAGCAGGGGAGCGCTGAGTGCGAAAACCGCAATTGCCTGCCACCAGCGCCACGTCGCGTTGGCCCAAGCAAGGATTACGGCGCAACAGAGCGGCACCAAAACCATGGCGTCTAGAAAGACAGTATTGAAACCGACAGTGGTCAGGGTGTACGGATTGAAGAAGTAGATGAACGCGCCGATGCCGCCCGCCAGCGGACTGAACCCCAAGGCCCTGAACAGCGCCCCAGCTGCGACTAGGGCGCCGGCAACGAGCAGTGAGATGAAGAACCGGTCGGCCAACGCTGTCGAGCCGCCAAAGAGGTGGACCAGCTCGGCCACCGCTCCCCAGGGCAGGGCCAGCGGGCCCGGGGCGGCGGCCCCCAAATTGTTCCCCGACCACGCGAAGCTCTCAAAGAGCCGCGAGATCCAGGCGGTTCCGACAGGGGGCGTCACGTCTCCGCGGGCGATAGTCGCTCCGCCGAGGAACCAGAGTTGAGTCACCGCGACCCCGAACGCGCCCAGGCCGACCAGGGTGGTTCTCCAGGCATGAGCAGTCGAACCACTGAGAACGCCGGACGAGGTCCCGGGCACAGGAGTCGATGAGCGGGCGCTCTCCCACCAGAACATGACTGCCGCAAGCCCAAACGCGGCCACAGCTGTGACGCCAAGTACATTCTGAGCCGTGCCGCTGTGCAGTAACTCAGCGCTGACGATGCCGGCGAGCCCAATGACTGCCAGCAATTGGCGCACTAGGCGCCACAGGTCGAGTTCCGCCCCCGGATGGCTCGGCTGCGGCTCGGCCTCGGGGCTGGCTATAGCCGCCCTGTTAGACGACATCGCTGCCGTTCACCGCTTGCCGCCCACACTCGGCCACAGCGGCCGCCTGCAACGGATGTGGACTCACCGGAGTATCAAACACCAACTCTCCCAACGTTCGCCTGAGAAGCGAGCTACCCCACCGGCTTCTCTGCGAGCGCCACTTGGTCGGCCGCGCGCCGCCCGACCCAGCGGACCCCAGGAGTCGGACCATTGATCGACGCAGTAGTGAACCTCGCCCCCTACCCCGCAAGACCTCCGTCGCGCGGAGACTGGCACGACTTACAAGAGTCAATGCCTTCCGCCGACCGACCCTTCAAGGTCCTCACTGTACCAAAGGGTCCCTCCGCCTGCCGACGGGATCACGCCCCAGCGAGCTGCTGCAACCTCCACGGTGACCGGGCCATTGCCCGCGGGCAAGGGACCGGCTGCCAGTGAGATCGAGGGCAGCATCTGTTGACCTGCCCTTCCGATCGTGGCCCCCGTCAACTGAATCGCGGGCTCCCTGCTCCTCCCACTATCTCGCCATAGAGAGCCTGATATCGACTGGCGACGCTCTCCCAGGTAGGCACGATCGGGCTCCCCTCGACGCCCCCCGCGCGGAGGGCCTGGCCCATAACATCGACAAGTCCCTGAATGCCGTCAGCAACGTCAAAGAGGCTCATCGCGCCGTAGACGTCAAACTGCTTCAGGTCTCGATGCGCCGGTATGTCACTTGCAACGACGCGAGCACCGGCCGCCAGAGCCTCGATCACCACTAGGCCAAAGGCTTCAAGCCGCGAAACTGAGACGACGAGACTCGATCGCAGATACAGCTCGGTAAGTTTGTCGTCAGGGACAGGCCCGATGAGCTCAACCCGTGCGTCTAAACCGAGGCAAGCTATCAGGTTTGAGAGGTTCGAACGCTCTGGCCCCTCTCCCACGACGACAAGTTGCGCATCAGGCAGGTACTGCATGGCCTCTATGGCGAGGTCGACCCTCTTGTAGCTGACGAGGCGGGAGACGACCAGGACGAGCCCGGCTTGACGCTCGATCGAGCTCTGGGCGCTAAACCGCCCCCGGGCGACGCCACTTGGGATCACGACCGGTTCGGCATCGGGAAAGCGGGAGCGGACCAGCTCGGCCTCTGAGCTCGAGTCGGCCGTTATCGCGCTGGCCGCCCGGACGATCCTGGCGAACAGCTGGGAGTAGGGCCGGTTGAGCAATGATGCAAGCCTGGTGCTCGATGCCGGGTGCATGTGGGGAGTGACGATCAGCGGACGACAGCCGGCCAGGTAGGCCGCCGCCGGAGCCGCGCTGTGGTAGCTGTGGGCGTGCACCACGTCATAGCGCCGCCCTGCCCTCCTGAGAAAGCGCCAGAGCCCCGGCGAGAGCTGCAGGTAGCTGGCCGGCGAAACCACCGGCCAGCGACGGACGGTCACGGCTCCTTCTTCGACCGTCGGCCTGTCGACCCAGCTCGCCTGCGTCAGCACCTCGACGTCGTGACCCATCGAAGCAAGTGCGCCGGCCACCGCGGCGACATGGGCCCCCACGCCCCCCAGCAGCGGGGGGTAGTCGGTCGACACGATGGCGATCTTCACGAGCTCTGCTGCCGAATCGTCACCACAGCCCTTGTGCCACCAGTTCGAGGCGAATCGCGATCACCGGCCGGCCAATCGCTGGTGCCCGTAGGCGAGGCTCGGCACCGGGCGCGGGGAACGTCGCGAGCGGAGGAGGAGGCCCAAAAGGACGAGACAGCCGGCGCTCTGGGCGATGAGCCACGAGAAGCCCACGGCCGCCAGGCCGTGCCGGCCGGCGTTGAGGGGACCGACCACCAGCCCGAGCGCGACGACTGCGACGACGCCGTTTATCCAGGCGGCCGGCCGGAGATCGTCACGAACCCGCCAGTACGACACTCCCAGGTTGGTCACCGCATCAGGGATGGCTGTCATGGCGAGCACGGCGAGCAGCAGCCAGCCATGACGGGCATAGAGAGGACCGAAGAACGACAAGACGAAGCGGCCGGCGACCAGATAGACCACGACGGGAACCACGAGGGCGACGGCGATGAGGAGGGCCGCCTTCCTTATCGAGCCTGTCAGGTCTTGCGGCTTCACAGGCAAGAGCGCTTGGCTGATGGCTGGCGAGATCGCAAAGCACAGGCCGCCCAGCAGCCAGGTGAGCGAGAACCACCCCGCCAGCCTCGCTCCGGCCTCGGCGGTAACGATCATCGGAAGCAGTTGGGGCGGCACGGCCCCTCCGATGCTCGTGACGTTCTGGGCTCCGAGCCCCTTTCGCAGCAGGCGCCATGACCAGCCAGCGCCGGCGGTGAGCGAGACAAGGCGCTGCACCGCCCATACCGTCGTTACCAGGGCCGAGAGAGCCCAGGCTCCGAGCAGCGCGGCCGGCCCGGCAGAGACGCCGATGACCACGAGAAAGGCCAGCAGCACCAGCTTGCCGGCGCCAAAGACGCCGTTGCGCCAGACGAGGATCAAAGTCCTGCCGACCGCGAGCGCGATGCCGTCGCAGACGCTGCCGACCGACTGTGCGAGGCAGATCGCGATCATCGAGACCGCCACGACCGGCTGGTGCAGGACCGCTAGAGCCGGGACCACATACGGCAGCCCGATCGTCACCCCAGCTCCGAGAACGCCGCCGCCGGCCGCGGCCGCCAGCAGCGATGACTTGACCGACGGTCGCTGGCTCTCCAGCCTGGGCAGTCGGACCAGCAAAGAGGCCACAAGCGCCTGACTGGCTACCAAGGAGACGACGATCGATGCCGCCGCCAAAGAGGCGCTCTCGCCGACCTGCCGGGCACCGAAGTAACGGGCCGCCAGCAGCCAGTAGAAGTAGCCGGTCGCGGAGGTGGCCGCTTGAGCCGAGATCAGGCCAGCGGTCCTGGCGACTATCGGATCACGCCGGATTCGTCCGGCCAGCGCTCTCATCGAGCCTGTCTCGGCTCGAGCCTGAAGATGGCCATCTGCCTGTTCTCGTAGACGAGGTGGATCCACCTCGTCCTCGTAAGACGGGTGTAGGCGGAGACTGGGATCGGCCTCTCGTGATCGTATGCATGAGGCTCATAGGCGTTGTAGACGGGACCCTGCTGGCTCAATTCGTGATACATCAGCTTGTCCACGACCAAAAAGCCGATCCGGCTCTTCTCCACCAGCTTCGCAGTCCGGATGCCGAGCCTGGCACCGGGAAAGGTCAGGTCCCAGGTCGGAAAGGCCGGAACCGGCGTCGCCCCGCCGTAGACCCACTCGACCAGCGAGCTGTCCGGATCTGACACGAAACGAGCCTTCGGATGGTGCGATCGCATCCATCGGGCAGCCGCCAGCTGGTCGCGGGTGATCATCTCAGCACCGGCGTCGAAGCGGTAGCGGATCGGGAAGATGTACTCCTCGGCGGTCGAGATGGCGGTGTTGCCAACCAGCAGTATCGCCATGAGGGCGACGACGGCGACCAGGCCGAGCTTGACGCCCGAAAGACGGTCGTAGAGCTGAAGCCCGGCGTAGGCCACGAGGAAGGCCAACCCGATCCACAAGAGGGGCCAGGAGCGATGGACCCACACGATGGCGTAGGGCGACAGGTCGAACGGCAGACTCAGGAAGAACAGGGCCGCCAGAACGATCCAGAGGCTGTGCCAGAGGAGCGCCTGCCGGCTGGCGACCGCCCGGGAGGCACGTCGTCGCTCGCCGCTCAGGAGCACAAAGGCGCCGACAGCGGCTGCCAGGACCAGCACGACGCTGAGATAGCCGCAGATCCGGGCATAGGTCGGCAAGCCGGAGGAGCGAAAGAGATGCCGTTGCGCCGAGGGATGCAAGAAGGCGGCGAGGATCCGCGAGAGCGTCTCTCCCCCGGGCAAGAGATAGGCCCAGATCTCCCCCCAGTTCCAGATGGCGGCCCAGAGAAGGTTCCAGGCGATGGCGAGAGCCGCGAATCCGAGCAGGGGTGCGAGGCCACCGCCCTCTCGGGTGGGACGCCCCCTCGAGAGACGCACCAGCTCGAACACGGCGAGCAGGAAGAAGAGGCCTGCCAAAAAGAGGCTGGCGAGAGCCTGCGTGGCGACGACGACGACGATCGTGAGAGAGGTGATCCAGATCCATCGCCGGCTTCCCGCCATCGCACGGCCGGCCGCATAGATCCCGAAGAGGACCAGGGCGTTCCCCACGGTGCCGTACGCCGCCTGGCTCGAGAAGAGCAGCACGGCCGGCCCTATCAGGTAGACGACCGCCGCCGTGAGGCGAAAGCGCTCCGAGCGCGAGAAGGTGCCCGCCGCCAGGTAGGCCAGCAGCACCAAGGAGCTATGAGTGACGCCGGCCAGAAGGAGGTCGCTTGTCCACAGCGAGAGCGTCGTGACGTAATGGATCCCGTCCAAAAGGAGCTGGTAGACGGGGTAGTAGGCCATCGTGGGCACGACGGGGTCGTGGCCGAAGAGCTGCCCGTGCAAGAGGAGTTGCGCCTGGCCGATGTGGAGGGCCTCGTCGAACTCGAGCGGCCGGTGGGGACTCGCGAGGACCTTCGGGAGATAGCTGATCGCGCCGGTGAGGAAGAGGGCGGCCAGCTTGACGCTGCGAGGTGCGCCGAGGCGAAGGACGACCACGAGGCAGGTTCCGACGGCGACGAGCAGGCCCAGCCAGAGAAGGCCGAAGGACCTACGCCCCTCGTAGGCTGCGACGATCAGGTAGACCGAGAGACCGAAAGAGGCGATGCAGGCGAGATAGGCCCACCGGCTGGCGCGCTCGGGCGGAGGCGAAGACGCTTCGCCTGAGGCGACAACCTGAGACTCAGCGTCCACTTCAGCCCTCATCTGCCACCTTGGTCCCCGGGGTCGGTGCCGGAAGCGGCTGGCGGCCGCGGCGACCAACAGGCGCAGTCCATTGCACCTGGAAGCCGAGGGCGCCGGGCGGTCGAGGCCGAGCGGCCCGAGGGGGCCCGTCCGGGGTCGAGGGGATCGTCGGTCATCTCCGTCGGGGACTGTCAATTCCTCGCAACAGAAAGAGGCTGCCCGTGCAGGAGCTGGTGGCCGGGCGACTTCCAAAACCACCTGGTCCTTTGAGGGCCGCCATCGCCTTCGAACGCTACAGCCTCACCACGGCTCTGCCGGGGCCCGCTCTCCTGCCCACCGCCTCGGTGTGCTCGCTTCGCGGCCACTCAGAGCCGGCGGAGCCGACCCGGCAACCGCCGCGCCGGCAACGCTCTCCCGCCAGCTGGAGCTGTCAGCTCAGGGCCGGCGAGGACACGCCGTGTCTCACGACACGCTCACCCGCACGTACTTGACCGTCATCGACGTCGTGCTGGCGCTGGCCTGGTTGGGCTTGCCGGCCCATCCGCCGACGGCCAAGTCGAACAGGAGGAAATAGGGGTGGCCGAAGGCCTCGTTCCAGTAGCGAGCGCCGATCTCCTGCTCGGTGACCACCAGCTGGCGCTGGCCGTTTATGAAGAAGTCGATCGAGGAGCTCGTGCCGGCGTTGTGCCAGACGGCTGAATAGGTGTTCCAGCCGGCCTCGCCGGCCGGAGTGGGGAACTTGTGCAGGTGGGAGATCCGTGGTGACGGCTCCTTGCACGGGCCGGAGGTCTTCGAGGGACCGCAGTGGAGAATCTGCGCCACCCAGTTGTAATTGTCGATCGTCTCGGCGATGTCGATCTCTCCAGCCGCTGGCTCGGTGCTCGGATTGGTGAGCGCCGAGGTCGGCATGGCCCAGAACGCCGGCCAGAAGCCGTGGCCGCCGGCCGGCAGCTTGAGGCGTGCCGAGATCTCGAGGGACTGACCAGGCTTGGGCATGAAGGCCTGCCTCGTGCCGACCTGCGCCGCCTCCCAGCCGCTCGTCGTGTGACGGGCTACGAGGACGAGCTGGCCGTGGCCGTTCAGGCTGGCGAACTGCGCATTCGGCTCGAACGGCGCCAGGCCGAAGGTGTAGCCGCTGAAGTAGCGCCAGGTCTTGCTGCTCAGCATCGCACCGGGTGGCCCGACGAAGTTGTCGACGAAAACGGTGTGCCAGCGGCTCGTCTTCGCCACAGTTGACGATGGATGGCTCAAGGCGCTCGGGCTGGGGCTGGAGCCGCAGGCCGCCAGCAAGCCCGCCGAGGCCAGCACCGACGCGGCGCCTGCCAGCCACAGACGCCACCTGCGGCGGGCCGGAGGCTGGCAACCGACTTCATGACAGATCTCTGGAGACATCACTTCTCAAGCTCTTCTTCCGCCAGCTCGCCGAAGGATCTTAGGCGGACTCGAATTCGGAGTGCCGTCGCGTCTGTCCCGAGCCTCTTTTGGCCGGCGGGCCGGCCAAAAGAGCTCCAGGGGCTCAGAGAGCCGCAGTGGACGGCGAGCACCATCGCATACAGCGGTCATCCCTACATCCCTACAGCTTCGGAGCCCCCTGGGTGACGCTGACGCTGAAATACGCGACGTGCATCGAGCCCGACCGACCGCTCAGCCGGTTCGGCTGGCCACCCCAACCGCCTACGGCGATGTCGAATAAGAAGACGTAGGGATGGTCGAAGGCCATCCTCCAGTAGCGGGCACCGATCTCCATCCTCGTGATCACCAGCTGCACGTGGTTGTCGACGAGGAAGGTGAGCGACTGCTTCCTCGGCAGGTTGGTCCAGACCATCGTGTAGAGGTGATAGCCCACCCTGCCCGCCGGATACCGGAAGTGATGGAAGTCGGAGATCGTCCTCGAGGGTTCCCGGCAGGGGCCCTTGAACTTGCTCGGGCCGCAGTGGAGGAACTGGGCCACCCAAGGCCTGTCGTCGGTGGTCTCGGCGATGTCGATCTCACCGCTGGCGGGCTCAGAGCGCGGAACCACGAACGCCTTCGGGTCAACGGCCCAGAACGCCGGCCAGTAGCCGGCTCCGGCCGCCGGCATCTCTATTTTCGCCTGGGCCCTGAGCGACTGGCCGCTTTTCGGCATGAAGGTCCTGGCGGTTATCACCTGGGCCGACCGCCAACCTGCCTTTAGGTGCTGGGCCGTTATCACCAGGTTGCCGTGCCCGTCCAGATGGGCGAACTTGGCCGTCGGCACGTAGACGGCATCCGAATCCTGCCGGCCGATCGAGTACTGCCAGGCCTTGGACGACAACCTGGTGCCGGCCCGCCCGTTGAAGGGAGCCGAGAACAGGGTGCGCCAGTGAACCGGCGGCGGAAGATGCCGGCGCTTCACATGGCCTGAAGCGCCAAAGGCGGCCGGAGAGGGCACCAGCACCAGCAGCACCAGAGGAATTAGGAGTATCAGTGCCAGGCTCGCCGGCTTGCGAAGACGTCTCAAGAGTATCCCCCTCGTTCCTTATCTTTCCTCGACCACGCCTCTGGCGAAGCCAGAGCGCCCGGTCAGCATCTCAAGGCGCATAAGCCCGGTTCCGTAGAGATACCCGGCCACCGTCACGGCCAGGCCGACAGAGAGGTAGGCCCCTTTGGTCCAGCGACGGGGATCTGTCAGAGAGCGGGCGATAGCCAGCGAGACGCGGCGCAGGTGGCGGCTCTCCTCCCCGAGCGGCTCGCCTCCGAGGGCCCGCACGAGGCTCTTGGAGATGCCCTCGCCCCAGCAGCGGCGGCAGAGGTATCCCAGGCCGATCCGCTCTCTCGGTACGTAGTGATGTGCCACCGAGGTGGGCACCTGCCTGATCGCCCCACCGACGCGGGCGGCTGCCAGGATGCCGGCCAGGGTCTCCTCGCAGCTCATGAGCGAGGTCGTCCGCCAGAGCCGCCTCGAGGGCTCGGGAAGCGAGGGCTCCGCGGACTGGCCGGCTCGCCCCATCGCCGGGGCGAAGCCGCCGATCGCCGTGAGGACCTCCCGCCGCCAGGCCATCGACGCCCCGAGCGGGTTGCGGATCTCGTCCCGGTCTTCGAGGCCCGTCCACGAGCAGCCGAAGACCCAGTAGAGCTCCTTCGGGTACCAGCCGGGAACGTTGCCCCCGGCCGGGACGACCCACCCGCTCGTGGCCATCGTCCCCGCATCCTCCTCGAGCGGCTTAACGAGTTGCGCCAGCCAGTCCGACTCGGGGAGGGCGTCGTCATCTATGAACGCCACGATGTCGGCCCGCGAGTGGCGCCAGCCTGTGTTGCGCGCCCCCGAGAGGCCCCGGGCCTCTTCGTTCCTGTGCAGCTCAACGGCTGCAAGAGAAGAGAGCCTGCTGTGCAGCTCCTCGTTGTAGTCGGTCACCACGATGATCTCGTGAGGCGGGCGAGT
>JAJZLV010000085.1 GCA_021803215.1 Actinomycetes bacterium
CTCCCCCGTCCGAGGAAGACCGGGTCCGGTTCGATGAGCCCGTCGGGCCGGTCGCTCGAGGCGGCGATCGTCGAGAGGTAGTAGCGCTCCTGGCCGAGACGGACCCTGGCGATCGAGAACACCGCCCGAGCCTGGGCGGCCGGGCTCCCGTTGCGCCTACCTCTTATCGGCGGTAGGCCTCGAGCGCCCGCCGGGCCGCTCGGGCGGGCGCGCTGGCCAGCGCGGGCGGCGACAGGACGCTGCATCCCGGGCCGAGGCGGAGAAGGAGCCGTCCGAACCATCCTTCGGAGTCTCCGACGGCCACCTCGGCGACGAGGCGCCCGTCGGGCAAGGGGACGAGCGGACCCAGGGCTACCTGCTCGAGAGCGAACGCCGAGTCGGCAGGCACCGCCACCCGGGCGATGACGGTCCCCGGGCCTGGGCGGAAGGCGCCCGGCTCGGCAAGGGCCCCGTCGAGACGGCTGGGAGGCTCGAAGCTCTGCCCGGTCGCCGAGACCGCCTGCACCCGGTCGATTGAGAAGCGCCGCAGATCCTCGACGAGGTGGCACCAGCCGTCCATGTACCAGCGGCCCTCGCGAAGCACAACCTGGTACGGGTCGACCTGCCGTTGGGAGGGTGCCGTGGCGGCGCTCGAGAAGTACTCGATCTCGACCCTCTCGTGCTCCTCGACAGCCCGCTGCAGCTGGCGCAGGTGCTCGGGCTGGCCGACGTCCATGGAGAAGTGGGACTCGCCCAGCACGGCCTCGAGCTTTGCCAGAGCCGAGCGGAGTGCGCCCTCGTCACCCGCGCCCGCCACCTCGGTGAGCGCCTTGGCGGCGGCCGCCAGGGCAAAGCCCTCTTCGGGGGTGAGGCGCCGAGGCTTGGCGAGGTGCTCGATGGCGTAGGCGCTCACCCTGTCCCCGTCGACGATGAGGTCGATCAGCTGGTCAGGCGTGTAAGGAGGCGTCCCGCAACACGAGGCCAGCTCCAGCTCGTGCACCAGCTCAGCCTCGTCCATCTCGAAGCGCTCGGCCAGCTCGGAGATACTCGCCTCTTTGACCCGGGAAAGGTGGACGAGGATGGCGAGCAGGCGCCTGAGGCGCTCGCCGGCGCTCGCCAAGGCCTCCGGGCGGCCGCCTCGCCCCCGGGCGGTGCTCGCCCGGTCAGGCGTCTCCTCTTCGGCCGGACGGGCGCCGCTCGTGTCCGCCTCGATCTCCTCGAGGCGCCGGACGACTGCCGACCGGAGGCTCTCTGGCCCGATGACGACCGCGGTGTCGCCGAGCCCGAGCACCCAGGATACGAAAGCCCTCTCGTCGCCGACCGGCACCTTGACAAGGACGCTCTTGTCACCGAGCTCGGTCACCGCCCCTCTCGGCACGATGGACGCCACCTGACGAGAAAGACGGGGGTCGACCAGCAGCTCGGCCACCGGGACTCTCTCTCCCGGCTCGGAGCCGAAGGGAAGGAGGTTGATCTCCGACCGCAGGTCGATCTCGCGGGGGAGCTCATAGGCGGCCGGCTCGCCCACGACCGGCTCGCTCTCGAAGCGGTCCACCCGAAAGGTGCGGAGCCCGCCCGCCCCGGCCGTCCGGTCCCAACCGACCAGATACCAGGCGGCCTGGCGGAAGATGAGGCCGTAGGGCTCGATCTGGCGGCGGCGGCCGTGGTAGTCGAACTCGAGAAGGGCGCGAGCCTTCAGGGCTTCGTGCACCGGCCCGAGGCCCGGGGTCTCAGGCAGGACGGCCAGGGGGACGTCGCGGCGGGCGACCCCGCCGTGCCCGAGGGCGGAGAGGGCGTCACGGCCAGCATCTCCGAGCTGCACGGCTGCCACCGCAAAGGCGAGGGCGTTCGCCTCGGCCTCATCGAGCTTCAGCTCGGGCAGGTAGTAGTCGGATGGCTTGATCAGGTAACCGACCTGCTCATCACCCTCGAGAGGGACGTTGGTGACCGGGATCCCGAGGTCGCGAAGCGCCCTCTTGTCCCGCTCGAAGGCCTGGCGGGCGGGCTCCTTGCCCGCCGGGTAGCCGTCGACCTCTTCTGTTATCTGACGCAGCGACAAAGGGCGCGGCGTGTCGAGGAGGGCGAGCACGAGGTTGGTCAGCCGCTCGAGGCGGTCGCGGCGAACCGCTCCTGTCATCTCTCTTCTCTCGAGGGGTGGATCAAAGGCCGAAGCTCGTCTCGTCGACGGCCGCGACGGCCGCCTCAGGCCCCGCGAGCTCCACCTCGGCCACCCTCTTCCTGCCGTAGAGGTAGAGGACGAGCTCTCCGGGCGGGCCCGCCAGGCTGGCCCGGGGAAAGCCCTTCCGTGCCACGAAGCTGCCGTGGCCCGGGGCGCTCACCTCGAGGCCGGCCGAACGGAGGCGCCAGGTGAGCAGGAAGGCCGAGCGCTTGAGGATGCTCCAGAGGCCAGCCTCCAGGAGGGGCTCGCTGCGAGGGGCCGCCGGCTCGGGGCCGGCCCGGCGGACGTCCTCGTGGTGGACAAAGAACTCGATCAGGTTCATCTGGGCGTCGAGCACCTTGAGCGGCCCTGGCGGGCCAGAGCGGATCTTTCGCACGAGGCCCTCGTAGCCGAGCTGGCGCTTGGCTTCGTCCATGCCCCGCTCGGTGAGGGAGGCGAGCGACTTGATCAAGATGCCCGCTCCGTACCAGGGGCGGTTCTCCCGGATGAAAAGGTGAGCCGCCAGGTCGGCCGTAGCCCAGCCCTCGCAGAGCGTCGGGGCGAGCGGTCCCTTGTCCTCGAGGAGCTCGCAGAGGGCAAGCCGCTCCGACCTGGCCAGGTTGCTTCCGCTCTCAGCCATCCAAGCCTCCTTCCAAAAGCTCACGGTACCCGACCGGAGCCGATCACCTGCCTGCGAGGGCGGCTAGACAGATGGGGTGCCCGAACGACAGATCCTTGCCACGAGCGGCGGCATGGTGTGGGACGAGCGGGACCAGTGCCATCTCGGCCCTCTTTTGCGCCACGCACTTCGGCTGTCGGGCAAGAAGCGGCCGAAGCTCTGTTTCGTGCCGACCGCCGGAGGCGAGAAGGACTCGGCACTCCGCCTCTGCTACGGCGCCGTCGCCGGCGAGGAGGTGGACGCCAGCCATCTCACCTTGTTCACGATGCCGAACGTCGACGACCCGGCGGCCCACCTGCTGGCCCAAGACGTCGTCTGGGTGGGAGGAGGCTCGGTGGCCAACCTGCTCGCCCTCTGGCGGGTGCACCACCTCGACGAGGCCTTCGCCGAGGCCTGGGAGAAAGGGGTCGTCCTCGCCGGGGTGAGCGCCGGCTCGATCTGTTGGCACGTCGGAGGAACGACGGACTCTTTCGGCCCGAGTCTTTGTCTGGTGGACAACGGACTCGGGCTTGTCCCCTTTGGCAACGGTGTCCACTACGACGCCGAGGCCGAGCGCCGCCCCCTCATGCAAAAGCTGGTGGCAGAGGGACGGCTCCCGCTCTCGTTCGCCACCGACAACGGCGTTGGCCTCCACTACGTCGGCACCGAGCTGGCAGAGGTGGTGAGCGAGAAGGAAGGAGCCTTCGGCTGGCGCCTCGAGTCAGACGGCGCGGGCGGAGTCACCGAGACACGGCTCGAGGCCCGCCTCCTCTCCTCCTAGCCGGCAGCCCGCAAGGAAAGACCGGGCGGTTCCGGCCCATACTGGGGCGATGGACACAGCCGGACTTTGGCAGTCCGACCTCGGATACCTCGACACCGCCAACTACGGCCTCCCGCCCCGTCCGGCCATCGAGGCGGTGCGGACAGCCCTTTCCGATTGGGAGGTCGGACGGACGAGCTGGGAGGTCTGGGACGAGAGCGTTGCCGTCGCCCGCCGTGCCTTCGGCCGCCTGGTAGGCGCCGGTGAAGGCGACGTTGCTGTCGGCTCGAGTACCTCCGAGCAACTCGGGCTCATCGCCGCCTCGCTGCCAGACGACGCGGTCGTGGTCGTCCCCGAGGAGGAGTTCTCCTCCAACCTCTTCCCCTGGCTGGTCCAAGAGGAGCGGGGGGTGAAGGTCCTGGCAGTGCCGGCCGCCAGCCTTGTCGAGGCGATCGACGCCCGCACGACGCTCGTCGCCACGAGCGCCGTCCAGTCCTCGAGCGGAGAGGTGGCTCCGCTCGAACAGATCTGCGCGGCCGCCCGCCACCACGGCGCCTTCGTCGCTGTCGACGCCACGCAGGCCTGCGGCTGGCTGCCGCTCGACGCCGGAGAGTTCGACGCCCTCGTGGCCCACTCGTACAAGTGGCTCTGCTCTCCCCGTGGGGCCTCCTTCATGGCGATCAGTCCCCGCCTGCTCGAGCGAGTGCGCCCGATCGCCGCCGGCTGGTACGCCGCCAAGGACACCCACGCGGCCTACTACGGGCCGCCGCTCAGGCTCTCGCCGGATGCCCGGCGCCTCGCCACCTCGCCGGCCTGGTTCTCCTTCGTGGGAGCAGCCGCCAGCCTCGAGATCCTCGCCCGGATCGGAGTCGAGGAGATCTGCCGCCACGACGTCGCCCTCGCCAACCGGCTCCGGGCCGGGCTCGGCCTCGAGCCGTCGAACAGCGCCATCGTCTCGCTCGAGATGCCCGGCAGCCGGGAGCGCCTCGAGCAGGCCGGCATCAAGGCAAGCGCCAGGGCAGGGCGCACCCGCTTCTCCTGCCACCTCTACACGAAGCACTCCGACGTCGACCGGGCGCTCGAGGCCCTCAGCGGCTGAGGCCGGCGACCACCTCGCTCTCGTGCTCGAGCATGAGAGCCTTCAGCTCGAGACCCCCGCCGAAGCCGGTCAGGCTGCCGTTCGAGCCGATCACCCGGTGGCAGGGGAGGACGACGGGTAGAGGGTTGCGGCTGTTCGCCATGCCGACGGCCCGAGAGGCGCTCGGGCGCCCGAGCTTGCGGGCGATCTCCCCGTAGGAGGCAGTCTCGCCGTAGGGGATCGTTTGGAGCGCCAGCCAGACCTCCTTTTCGAACGGGCTCCCGAGCAGCTCGAGCGGAAGGTCGAAGGAGGTCCGCTCGCCTGCGAAATACTCCTCGAGCTGGGCGGCCGCCCTCCTCACGGCGGCGGGACAGCCGTGGTCCTCAGCGCGCAGACGAGGACGGGCCTCACGCGAGGCGTTCGGCAGCAGCACGTGGTGCAGGCTCTCGTCGCATCCACCGAGCAGCATCTCCCCGTAGCTCGTCTCGACCGGCCACCAGCTGTCGCCGGGGACGAGAAAGCCCTTCGGTATCTTGCTCATGCCACCTCTTGCTTTCCGGGAGCGGCTCTTCGGTCGCCGGCGGCGGACCAAAGATGGACTACTGCGTAGGAACGGTAGGGACGCCAGCGATCGGCTGCCAGAAGAGCGCTCGCCGGATCTCCCGGCAGTCCGAGTGCCTCGAGCCCACGCCGCACCCCGAGGTCGTTCGGCAGGAAAGCGTCCGGATCCGAGAGAGCTCGCATGGCGACATAAGAGACGGTCCAGGGCCCGATGCCGGGAAGGCCGCGGAGCTCTCGAGCCACCTCCCCTCTCTCCACACCGGGTTCGAGCGAGACACCCCCCGCGGTGAGCGCCCGCCCGAGCGAGACGAGCGCCCGAGCCCGGCTGGCCGGCATGGCCAGGCTCGCTGGATCGAGGGAGCCGAGCCTCTCCGGGCTCGGGAAGCGGGCAGAGACGGTAGTCTTCCCGCCCGCCAGGAGGCCCGCCGGGAGCCGCTCGCCGTGCAGCGAGACGAGACGACCTGCCAGGCGGCGGGCGGCTGCGACGCTCACCTGCTGGCCGAGGAGGGCCCTCACGCACATCTCGGCGCCGTCGGTGGCGCCCGGGACCCGCAGACCTGGCCGCCGGGCGACCAGTGGCCTCAACTGTGGGTCGGAGGAGAGCACCTCGCCGACGGCGTCCGGATCGGAATCGAGATCGAACAGCTGGCGAAGGCGCTTCACCGCCGCCGTCAGGTCTCGCAGGTCCTCGAGGCTCACCTTGGCCCGCAGCCAGCGCTCCCCGGGCGTCGGTGGGGCGAGCGCCACGAAGCCGGCGCCGCGCGGGAGCGAGAGCGCTCGCTTGTAGCCCGCGACAGAGCCGTCCTCGAGTCCGGGCACGGCCCGGGCGGCCAGGAAGGAGAAGAGCTCGACGCCATCGAGCGGCTCCCTGAAGGCGAGGCGAAGCGAGATCGGTGAGCCCGACGAGATCTCCTTCGAGCGACGGTTCGCTCGCCGGCGAAGAGCGCTTGGCGTCTCGGCGAAGATCGCCCGCACCGTGTCGTTGAACTGCCGGACCGAGGAGAAGCCGGCCGCGAAGGCCACCTCTGGCATCTTGAGGTTCGTCGTCTCAAGAAGGAGGCGGGCGGTCTGGGCCCGCTGCGCCCGGGCGATGCCGAGCGGGCCGGCACCGAGCTCTGCGCTCATCAGGCGGCCCAGGTGGCGCTCGCTGTATCCGAGGTGGCGGGCGAGGCCTCCGACGCCCTCCCGGTCGACCAACCCGTCAGCGATGGCGACCATCGCACGGGCGACCACGTCGGACCGCCGGTCCCACTCCGGAGAAGCGGGCGAGGCGTCGGGCCGGCAGCGCTTGCAGGCGCGAAAGCCCGCTTTCTGGGCCGCGGCGGCGCTTGGATAGAAGACGACGTTCGATCGCCGAGGTGTGACCGATGAACAGCTCGGTCGGCAGTAGATGCCGGTGGAGGTCACGGCCACGAAGAACCAGCCGTCGAAGCGGGGGTCGCGGGTCATCACCGCCCGGTACCAGAGCTCCTCGTCGTCCACGAGGGAAGTATGGCAACCGGCTGCTGCTGGCGCTGGCGGAAATCGGACTTGCGGGCGCCCGGTTCTCTCCGGCGCCGGGCGGGTAGCTGGAGCGAGAATCGACCGAGCACAGCCCGATGGCCGACGACGACCGCAAAGTAAGCGCCGCCAGGCCGTGCAGGCAGAGCCGGTGGCTTCCCGCTTCTGGGAGCACCGCCGCCTCGCGGATCCGCCGACGACGCCGTCGTCGAAGCGGGCGATCCGCCTGGCCTCGACGAGGTGAACCGGGCGAGCGAGCACGACCTCGGGGCAAGAGACGAGCTCCGCCGGATCCTCACGGGTATGCGCTGGCCGGCGAGACGAGGCGAGATCGTGTCGACCGCCTGCGAGAGTGGAGCGGCCGAGGCGCTCCTCGAGCTACCTCGTCATCTCCCAGAGGGTGGCTTCGACCTGCTAGAAGCGGTCTGGGAGGTGCTCGGCGGGCAACGCGAGCTCCGCGCCGAGCCACCCGGCGAGGCGACGACGGAGGCTGCAAAGACGACGGAGGCTGCAAAGGAGTTGCAGCGAAGGCCCGACGGACAGGAAAGAGCCCCGGGGGTCGGAGACCCGACCCGCGGGCTCTTTCTGCAGCCTTCGAGCCTCAGGCGGCCACCCGCTGCTCCGACACCCTGGTCGTGGCGAGAGCGGTCGCCTCGGTGCTCCGGGTCAGCACTGCTATGCCCATGGCGATGCCGCCGAAGATCCCGAGCAGGACCCCGGGGCCGATCGAGTAGCCGACCCAGTAGATGAGCTCCGTGAGTGGGGCGGCGGGGCGGATCGGCATGAAACCTTCGAGCACGGCCCAGCAGAACGGCCCGAGCGCCAGCCAGCCGCCGCAGAGGGCGACGATGAATCCGGAGCCGAAGTGGCCGGACTTGCCGGCACCTCTCGGCACGGACGGGGCCCGCGTCATCATCACGAAGCCGAAGAAGACGGCCACGGCGCCGGGCACGAGCCACAAAAGGGCGTTGGGCAGGTTCCAGATCCAGGACCCTCGCCCGGTAGCGCTGTAGCCGAACGCCGGCCCGACGAAGGGCACGATGCCGGCCCAGGCACCGAGGCAGACGGTGAGAAAGCCGATAGAGCCGAGCCCGATCCCACCGCCTGGGTTCACTCTGGCGGGTGCTGCGACAGCGCTAGCCCGCCTGCTCACAGAGGATGCCGGTGCACCCTCGGCAGGGGCGCCCTCCTCGGAGACCGGCACCTGTCGTGACCTTCCGAACATAGGTCTCAACCTCCTAATCGCCGACCTCCTACAAGTGGCCTCTCGCCGCCGGCGGATGTCGGCTACCTGTGCAAGAGGGACATACCCGAGCACGAAAGGGGGCATGCACGGCTCGCCGGGCAGGCGGCGACCACAACACGGCGCACTTCGAGAAGTGCTCCGCCGAGCCGCCGGGGCGGGCTTGCCGTTTGGCACTCCGAGCACCTCTTCGACGACGGGCACCACCTTGCTGCCAGCCAGAGCGCCGAGGCCCGCCGGACCGAGCGCGGCCGCGGGGATCCTCCGGGCGACCGGGTGGATGAGGGCCGTCTGGTGGGCACTCACGAGGCTGGACACGGCTCCGTTGGGTGCGCAAGAACGGGGCGCCGCCTCCACACGGGCAGCCGGCGCCGGGGCGTGAGGCCACGAGGCGACCGAAGAGCGCTCACTTTCTCCGACGGGAGCTCTCTCGAGGTAGACAGCCTTCTCGTGGCGACCAGGCAGAAGCCGAGCCGCGCTGGACTCGGCCCCGAGCTCGCGGGCTCCACCGCCGCGCCCCAGTGAGCGTGGGTGAGCCTCATATCGAGTGAACCCCCTGGCGACGCTCTCTCCCTGGCAGCAAGCCATGGCGTCTCCGCCCTCCGAGACCTGAACGAGATGGCGTCCGCCTCGCCCGCCGCCAAACGCCTGGCGCGCCAGCTGGCCGGCCGGCTCCCAAGAAGGCTCGGCTGCCAGCAGCTCTTGCCTCGCGGCGTCTCCGCGGACTCGCCGCTAACCGCCGGCGCGCTCAGGGCCGGCCGGGCGGTCTCGAGGACACTGCGCGCAGCGAGACGGCCCCGACCGAGGCCGAGGAACGCTCACCAACGGCGAGCCGGCCGGTGAGAGGGCATCTGGCTCCGCCATGTAGCCGGCCACGACAAAGGCGTGCTCGGTGGCGCTTCGGCCTTCGGACCGCGGTCCCACGAAGGGATCGGCCAGCCCACTTTTCGCCATCGGGCTCGGGCCGACGTGGTCCGGCCCTGGCCGGGCCACTGCAAGGCCCTCAGGCCGGGCCGCCCGCGTCGGCGCAACAGAGAGTCAAGCCGCTCCCAATAGCTACGCTCTAGGGAGGACACAGTCGTCCAGGGAATTGCAGGAGGGCAGCGGACATGACAAGCACGGCTCCAGAGACGGCTACGCCGGACCCGCTCGATCTCGAGGCAGTCGACGCTCTCGAGTTCTGGGTCGGCAACGCGCTGCAGGCCGCCCACTTCTATCGTTCCGCCTGGGGCTTTGACATCGTCGCCTATGCCGGGCCGGAGACCGGGGTCAGGGACAAGGCCTCCTACGTACTCGAGCAGGGGAAGCTTCGGATCGTGGTCACCTCGTCGCTCCGGGAGGGCACCGAGATCTCCCGCCACGTCGCCCGTCACGGCGACGGCGTGAGGGACATAGCCCTGCGGGTCGCGGACGCGGCGGCCGCCTTCGACGAGGCGATCAGGCGAGGAGCTGTCCCGCAGACTCCTCTCTACGAGGAGAAGGACGACCACGGCGTCATTCGCCGGGCCAGCATCGCCGTCTACGGCGAGACGGTGCACAGCTTCGTCGAGCGCCGCGACTACGAGGGTGTCTACGCGCCCGGTTACGAGGCTCGCAGCTCGGTGCCCGATCCGCTCCCAGCGGTCGGCCTGCTCGGCTTCGACCACTCGGTGGCGAACGTCGAGCTCAACCGGATGAACATGTGGGTCGACTTCTACGAGAAGGTGCTCGGCTTCTCGCTCATCCAGGGCTTCACCGACGAGGACATCTCGACCGAGTACTCGGCCCTCATGTCGAAGGTGGTGTCCGACGGCGACGGGCGCATCAAATTCCCGATCAACGAGCCGGCTCCGGGAAAGAAGAAGAGCCAGGTCGACGAGTACCTCGACTTCTACAACGGTCCCGGTTTGCAGCACGTCGCCATCAACACCGACGACATCGTCGCCTCGGTCGAGGCGCTAACGGTTCGTGGCATCGAGTTCATGCGAGTGCCCGACACCTACTACGAGGACCTGAGGGACCGTTTCTCCGACCTCGACCTCGACATCGATCGATTGAAGAAGTACGGCATCCTGGCCGACCGCGACGACGAGGGCTACCTGCTGCAGATCTTCTCCCGCATGAACCAGGACCGTCCGACGGTCTTTTTCGAGCTGATCGAGCGGCACGGCTCGCGTGGCTTCGGAAACGGGAACTTCAAGGCCCTGTTCATCGCGCTCGAGCGCGAGCAGGAGCGCCGGGGCAACCTCTGATGCCTTACTACCGGCGGGTGGGCGACGTGCCTGCGAAAAGGCATGTCGCTCACCGCATCGACGGCCGGCTCATGGCAGAAGAGCTGATGGGACTGAACGGCTTCTCGGAGGAGAGCGCCCTCTTGTACCACCGGCACGCCCCGACGGCGATCATCGCGGCCGAGGCGGTCTCCGCCGAGCCCGAACGCCTCAACCCGAACCACCCGCTCCTCCCCCGTCATCTGCGCCTGCACGAGTGCAAGCAGGGAGGCGACCCGGTCACCGGGCGCCAGCTGTTGCTCGCCAACGACGACGTGCGCATCTCCTACGCCGTGGGGGACGAGACGAGCCCGCTCGTGCGGAACGCCGCCGGCGACGAGCTCGTCTACCTCGAGTCGGGCCAGGCACGTCTGGAGTCGGTCTTCGGGACGCTCGAGGTGAGCCAGGGCGACTACGTCGTCGTGCCGACCTCGACCACCCACAGATGGGTCATCGAAGGCGGCCCCGAACCGGTCCGGTTCCTAATCGCCGAGGCGTCCGGGCACATCTCGATCCCGGACCGCTACCTCTCCTCGCGAGGTCAGCTGAAAGAGGGGGCCCCTTTCTCAGAGCGCGACCTGCGGGGACCGGCTGGACCCCTCGTCGTCGAGGAGGAGGAGGTCCCGGTGCTGGTGCGCAATCGCACGGGCACGACCCGTTACATCTACCGGAACCACCCCTTCGACGTCATCGGCTGGGACGGCTGCCTTTACCCCTACGCCTTCTCGATCCACGACTTCGAGCCGATAGTCGGCCGCTTCCATCAGCCGCCGCCGGTCCACCAGACATTCTCCGGGCCGAACTTCGTCGTCTGCTCTTTCGTGCCGCGCCTTTTCGACTTCGGCGAGGACGCCATACCGATCCCCTACAACCACGCCAACGTCGACTCCGACGAGGTGCTCTTCTACTGCGGCGGCGACTTCATGAGCCGGGTCGGATCGGGCATCGCTCAGGGCTCGGTCTCCCTCCACCCCTCCGGTTTCGTGCACGGGCCGCAGCCGGGAAGCGTCGAGGCGGCCATCGGCAAGCCCGGCACCGAGGAGCTGGCCGTCATGATCGACACCTTCCGCCCCCTCGAGATCGGACAGACCGCCCTCGACGTCGAAGACGAGAGCTACGCCTGGAGCTGGGCTCGGCCGCGCTGAGGCCGATGGTCTCGCGCCGGCAAAGAGCGCCCGCGCGATCTCCTAGCTGACACCACCCGGCTGCAAGTGGGCCAGGCTCACCTGCCTGGCGCCATCCGGCGCGACCAAGCACGACTTCCACCACAGCGCCTCCAAGCAAGCGAGGAAGGCGAGCACAGCTGCAAGCAGCCGCGATCTGCGGCCCTGCAGGTTGCGCGCCACCTCGACGGGCGAGCCGGGCGAAGCCGCACGAAGAGATACACCTGCTCGGGCATCACCTCACGAGCCACGACCTGCCAGTCGTTCTCAGCAGCAATCTCCTCGCGCAGCCTGTTGAGGCGTTGCGCCACCTGGCCGCTGAGAAGCCTTTGCGGCATCTCGGCACCACATGACGGCCAGACACTCGACAGCGGTGAGAGCTGGGACACATACCTGCTTAAACTTAAAGTAGGGAGTGGCGGCAGCCATCTGGCAGGACTCGCCAAGGGCGCGTTCGAGCGATCAGTGCCAACGAGAGGGGACCTAATGCCTCCTAGGCGTCCGACCGACCTGGAATGGCAGGACCTGGTCGGAGACCTCCCTAATCTCACTCGGGCCGACGCCTGGATCACGGACGAGCCGACCCATCTTTACAACTGCATCGCATACTCAGTTGGCATCACCGACCGCTGGAGCAACCCGCCTCAGCCCTTAAACGCTTTCCAGGCTCTCTACAACCGACATCCCTACAACCACCCGACAGTCGGGACGGATTCACCCGACGCGACGATCGATGGCTGGGCCACGCCCAAGAACGGTCCGATCATCCGCGAAATGACGCACGGCAGCCGTCGTTCGACATCCGAGGAGGCGCCGCTGTGGGAGTCGAAGCTGGGTAGCGACTTCCGCATCACCCACGGCCGGGGCGAGTTGCTGAGCGACCTCTACGGGCGCGTGGTGACAAGCTTCTCGGACGGAGGCGTCATGGCTGAAGGTCTGTACCAGGAACCCGAGCTCACCAGCGCCGAGGTCGAGTCGGTCAGAACAAGGCCAGCTCACGTCTCACCTGAGCTACGCCGTAGCTTTCAGCCTCTCCTGGCCGCCTTGAAAGAGTCCTGGCGCTCGCCGGAGAAGAGGTATCTGTCCGACAGCGGGGCCTATGCGGCTGGTCCGGAGTTCGAGGCGCTCGCCGCGCTCGGACCAGAGGCCCTCCCTCTCGTCCTCGAGGAGATGATCGCGTCGCCGAGCGGTTTCTTGCTTCTGCCGGTGCTCGAGCTTTGGACGGCTCGAGACGACCTGGTGAGCGGGTCGTCTCGAGAAGAACTCGAGAGCCAGCAGTCGCGTGCTCGCCGGGCCGTCCGAGAACTACTGGCTTAGGTTGAGTTTCCGCCAGCAATGGGTCCACAGCCGAAACTGACGGCCACCTGCCGGTGACGCGATGGCCACGGTATACGTCTTCAACGCGTCCGACACGGTCGCCTTCTATTGGCTCAACGAGGGTGGTCTCGGGCCCGGCCTCCCATATGCACCGGGTCCCAATCCACCCCGCTACACCCCTGTTGCTATCGCCGTCCCTCGTAGGAAGAAGGTCGCGCCAGGCGACTTCGGCCAGGGCCGCAATCGGCTCGCGGTTCGGTTCGAGTAACCGCCGAGATCATGCACGTTCTTCATCGATCCCGGACTTTCGTCCGTCGATGACGACCTGGTGGTTTACGTGACGCGGTCGCTCGCGTTCTGCCTGACCAAGCGTGGCTACCCGCCCGGCGAACCTGCCCAGTGCCAGCCCTGTGCCTCGTAACCGACAAAGGAGAAGATATGCCCGGAAATATCACCGTCTTCAATAGCTACAACGAACCCGTCACCCAGCTGTCGGTCGGTGGCTACGCCGCTGGCGACATCGCCGGCTGGTCGCAGACAGCGCCGCGGTACACGCCCAGTCAACTGGTCGTCGCCCGATCGAAAGATCGCGGCACGAAGGCATCCTTCGCCATCGGCGCGAACCAGGTGTCCATACCTTGGAACTCCTTCACGGGTCTGTGCACGGTCAAGATCCCCGACCCGGAGACTTCGCCGGTCAGCCTTGACGACGACTTGATCCTCTACCTGACGGTCAACAAGGCCTTCTTGCTCACGACTCGGGGATTCGTCTGGGACGTCTTCGACGTCATCTTCGAGCAGTTTCTCGGTAACGCCGGCTGAGATTCATCGGCCTCCAAGCGGTGCCGGTCGTCTTTAGGCCGGAGCGAGAGGGGGACGACTCCGCCCTCTACGTTGCTGCCTCCGAACCCGGCTGTGGCAGGTAGCGGTTGGGTATGGAGCTGGCGAGCTGGTAGCCCGTAGGCGACGCCGGGCTCAGGTCCCTCGGCTTCCCGAGGACTGCCGTGGTCGGTTGCCATAGGTGGCTCCTTCTCGAGCTCCCCGCTTATGTGTAGCAGGCAACCCGCCTCGAGCGCCGTCTTGAGCAGGTCCAAGGGAGGGTCCCGCCGCTCGGGCCGGGAGTTGATCTCGACGGCGGTGCGGCTGGTGGCGCAGGCCTCGAAGACCTTCTTGGCGTCGAACTCGGACTGGGGCCGGCCCCGGCCGACGATCAACCGGCCGGTACAGTGGCCGAGGACGTCCACATGGGGACTCCCGACTGCCTTGATCATGCGGCGGGTCATGGCGGCCGAGTCCATGCGCAGCTTCGAGTGAAGGCTCGCCACTACGAGGTCGGCTTCCCCGAGCAGCTCCGGCAGCTGATCGAGGCTGCCGTCCTCCAAGATGTCCACTTCGATCCCAGGGAGCAAGTGGAACGGCGCCAGCTCTTCGTTGACGTCGGCCACCACTTCGGGCTGGGCGACCAGGCGCTCGGCGCCCAGCCCGTGGGCCACCCTCAAGCGTGGTGAGTGATCGGTGAGCACGAGGTAGTCGTGGCCGAGGTGGCGAGCGGCCGCTGCCATCTCGCTTATCGAGCTGCCGCCGTCCGACCAGTCCGAGTGGGAGTGGCAGTCGCCCTTGAGGGCCCGACGGAGCCTCCTCACCTCCTTTGGCGGCTCTGGAGGCTGGCTCTTCTCGAGGCTGGCGAGGTAAGACGGGGTGGCTCCCGCCATAGCCTCCTCTATGACCCGGGCGCTCGTGTCGCCCACGCCCGCGAGCTTTCTCAGCTGATGCTTGGCGGCGAGCTCGGCCAGCTCCTCGCCGGCGGTCTCCTCGACGACGGCGGCTGCCCGGCGAAAGGCCTCACCTTGTAGCTCTCAGCCGACTGCTGCTCGAGGAGAGGGGCGACCCGCTTCAATGCCTGCACCGGATGCACGCGGCCAAGGTAGCGGGGAGCTCTTCGAGAGGGCACGATTGGGCCGTGCTGATCGACGCCCTCTACCGGGGCCGCTTCAACGCCTGGGACAGCCAACGGCCGAGCCCGAGGGCAGTCGCCGTCTCAGGCGGCCGGATCGTCGCCTTCGACGACGAGGCAGAGGCTCTCTCGAAAGACGCCGTTTCCAAGGATGACTTCGGGCAAGCCGCGATCTTCCCGGGCTTTCACGACGCCCACTGCCACACCACGAGCTATGGCGTCGAGCTCGACCAGCTCGACCTCTCCAGCCCGCCGATCCGCTCCCTCGACGACCTCTACGAGGCGGTGGCGGCCTGGGCAGCTGCGCTCCCGCCGGACGGCTTTGTGGTCGGGAGCCGCTACGACCAGAACAAGATCGGAGGGCGCCATCCCGACCGATTCCGCCTCGACAGGGCGGCAGGCGGCAGACCCGTCTGGCTGAAGCACACCTCGGGCCACATGTGCACGGTGAACTCGGCCACCCTCGAGCTGATCGGAGCCCAGCTTGGGACCTTGACGAGCGGCGGAGCCGTCGTTCGGGACGAGGCAGGTGAGCCGACTGGCCTCCTCGAGGAAGGCGCCCAGTCGCTCGTCCAGCGCCTCGTCCTTCCCCGCTCGACCGCCGAGCTGTCGAGGGCGATCGGGCGAGCACACGAGCTCTACCTCGAGGAGGGCATCACCTCTGTCTGTGACGCCGGCATCGGCGGAGGCTTCATCGGGCAGAGCCCGCTCGAGCTCGCCGCCTACCAGCGGGCCCGCGACGAGGGCCGCCTCCGGGTGCGGAGCACCGTCATGCTCTCAGCTGAGCTGCTCGGGCCGGCCGGCGGCCACGCCGAGGACTTCGCCGCAGAGGCCAGGGCCACGGCCGCCGGACTGAGAAGCGGCCTCGGGGACGAGTGGCTCCGGATTGGCCCGGTGAAGGTGTTCTCGGACGGCTCTTTGATCGGCCGGACATGCTGCATGGAAGAGGACTTCTCGGACTCGCCAGGGAACCGGGGCTACCTGCAGGCAGCGCCCGAGGAGCTGCGGGCGCTCATCGTCGGGGCTCACCTGGCTGGCTGGCAGGTAGCCACCCATGCGATCGGTGACCGGGCGGTCTCTTTCACCATCGACTGCTATGAGGAGGCGCTCAGGCGTCTTCACCGGCCGGACCATCGCCTGCGGATCGAGCACTGCGGCGTCACGACCGACCAATCGCTTCACCGCATCGCCGCCCTCGGCATCGTCCCGGTCCCGCAGGGCCGCTTCGTCGGCGAGATCGGAGACGGCATGGCAGCCGCCTTAGGCGAGGAGAGGTCGCCTCTCGCCTACAGGCTGGCGAGCTTCCTGCGGGCAGGCATCGTCCTACCCGGCAGCTCCGACCGCCCGGTGGTCGACGGCGCTCCCCTGAAGGGAATCGCCGACATGGTGAGAAGGCGCACCGAGAGCGGCCGGCCCTTCGGCCAGCACGAACGCCTCTCGGCCGAAGAGGCCCTGCGGGCCTACAGCGCCGGCTCTGCCTTCGCGGAACGGTCGGAGGCTTCGAGGGGCTCGCTCCGCCTTGGACAGCTGGCCGACTTCGTGGCGCTCGAAGCAGATCCCCGGAGCCTCGAGCCCGCAGAGATCGCCAACGTGAAGGTTCTCGCCACCGTGGTCGGAGGCGTCATCGGGTTCGACGCCCGCTAGTTCGACCTGCTCGAGGCGCTCGACCGGCTGGACGAGTTGGAAAGGGGAGCGTAACCGACCCAGCGGCTCCCCGCCCTGAGGTGGGTGACCGTCGCGGCGTTGCAGCCGGAAGACGGCATCTTCTCTGTGAACAGGATCGGAGCCAGCGGGTTCCGGTTGGCTCCGAGGACCGGGCCCTTCTCCATCGGCGACACCAGCAGATACCCGGCGCAGGTGCGAGCCTTCGGCCTGGCCGAGAGCAAGACGGCGTATAGGCCGCCCGGGCCGACATGGACGCTCACCTGCCAGGGAGCCGTTGACGGGCCGTTCGACTTCCAGATCACCCGGGGTCCGGGCGAGCTGGCCGAGAGGGCGTAGAGCGAGTCGGGCGAGGCGTGATCCACGAGCTCGGCGAACGACTTCGCCCGCGAGAAGGAGCCGAGTGCCAGGAAGGCCGAGTACCGCTCCAGCCCGTGCGTCGAGATGCCCGCCGGACGGTAGAACGGCGGCGAGAGGGCGCTCACACCCGCCGAGCCCGACAGCTGCGAGACGAGAGCTCTCCGCAAGAGGCGGCGAACCTGCCGCAGCTCCAGGTAGGCGACATGAGAGGGTGTCGTCGGAGCGCTCGGGTGGTCGATGGCGACGACGAGCGTGGTGTGCGAGCCCGTGACGGAGATCTTGACCAGCGAGCCGTTCGAGACCCACAGGTCGATCGGGAGCTCGAGCGAGTTCGGTACGGCGGCCACCTTCAAGATGAGGAGCCGGATGACCGCTCGCAACCCCGGGATGGGAGAGGGCTTGACCACCAGCCTCTCGATGGTCGAGTGCAGGAAGCTCCGGAGCGGGAGACTGGCCGAATACTCAGTCGTGCCGCCGGAGGACTCCACCTGGTGAAGGCTGACAAGCTCGTCCCAGGCCCGGCCAAGGGAGGTCGCGATGCGAGAGACCTCCTTTGGAACCGCCCCCTTCAGCTTCGAGCGGGCGCGGATCCGGTGCTCGAGCCGCTGGAGCAACGGCTCGATCGCAGTCCACCTCAGCCCGACCCACCGGCCGCTCTCCAGTAGGCGGCCGACCCCGTCGAGCCCCCGGCGGCCTGC
>JAJZLV010000081.1 GCA_021803215.1 Actinomycetes bacterium
CCTATCAGCTGCATGTCGGTGACGTGCGCCATGTGCAGCAGGCTCTGGCGCCGCACCGCCTGCAGCTCGCCCGGCTGGCCGTAGAGCTCGCGGCGAAGCAGGCGACTCTCACCCTCGTGGAAGGCGACTCGCCGGAAGGCGCCCTTCTCACCGCGGCCGGCTACCTCACCGGGCCCGAGCCTTCCCTCGAGGGTCGACAACCCGGCCGCCGCCTGGCGCCGGCTAGCTGGCGAGCGCCCGGAGCGCCCCGGGAGCGACGTCCACCGACACCTCCGAGTCGATGGAGAGCTCGAGCGCCTCGGCGCTCGACAGGTCGGCCACCACCGGCCCGACTTCAGTCCGCACCGAGACCCGGGTGACCGGTCCGAGGAAGGTGATGCTCGTCACCCGTCCGTTGAACAGGCCGCCCGAGGGGATGGTCCCGTTGCGTCCCAGGCCGAGCGTCACATCCTCTGGCCGGAGATAGAGCGTGACGGCGTCCCCGTCATGGTAGGCGAAGGCCTCGGTCTCGAGCTTGAGCACTGCCGGCCCCCAGCGGACGGTCTTGCCGCTGGCGGAGAGGACCGTCACCTCCGCCCGGTTGACGGTACCGACGAAGCTCGCCACAAAGGAGGTCTTCGGGTGGGTGTAGACCTCGGCCGGGGTGCCGATCTGCTCGATCCTGCCCTCGGAGAGGACGGCCACCCGGTCCGACACCGAGAGGGCCTCCTCCTGGTCGTGGGTGACATACAAGGTGGTGATGCCGAGCTCGAGCTGGATGCGGCGCACCTCCTCTCGCAGCTGCACCCTCACCTTCGCGTCGAGGGCCGACAGCGGCTCGTCGAGCAGCAGGACAGCCGGCTCGAGGGCGAGCGCCCGGGCGAGAGCCACCCGCTGCTGCTGTCCCCCCGAGAGCTGGCGGGGATAACGCTCGGCCTGCCGGCTGAGCCCTACCAGCTCGAGCAGCTCGAGCGCCCGCTTGGATCTCTCTGAGCGGGGGCGCCGGCGGATCTTCATCGAGAACTCGACGTTCTGCTGGGCCGTCATGTTCGGAAAGAGGCTGTAGGCCTGGAAGACCATGCCCATGTTCCGTTTGTTGGCCGGCAGGCCGAGGACGTCCTTCCCGTCGACGAGGACCTCGCCTGAGTCGGGGAACTCGAAGCCTGCCACGCAGCGAAGCGCCGTCGTCTTCCCGCAGCCGCTCGGGCCGAGCAGCGAGACGAACTCCCCGGCCGCCACATCGAGATCGAGGTCGTCGAGGGCGACGACGTTGCCGAACTCCTTGTGGAGGCCCTGCAGCTCGACGCTTGCCATCAGTGAGCTCTCCCGTCGCTCGAAATGACCCGTCCCGTCATCTTGTCGCACCGAGAGCGATGCTCGTCCGGCCGCCCCGCCCGAGGAGGAACAGCCCGATCATGATCCCCCAGATGAGAAGGAGCGAGATGACAGAGAGGGCGGCCGCCTCGTAGGCCTGCGACTGACCGATGTTGAAGATGTAGACGGGGAAGGTGTTGAAAGAGAGCAGGCTCGAGATGGTGAACTCGCCCATCCCGATGGCGACCGTGAGCAGCGACCCGCTGATGATCGACTGGCGCAGGTTCGGGAGCACGACCCGCACGAGGGTGCCGAGGGTCGAGGAGCCGAGGTTCGCGGAGGCCTCCGAAAGCGTCTTCAGGTCGATCGCCCGCAAGCCGGCGTCGAGGGAGCGGTAGAGGAACGGGAGGGCGAAGACGACGTAGATGAGGGGGAGGACCTCGGGACGGGAGTAGATGAAGGTGAACGGCTGCAGGAAGGGGACGAGGCCGACTATGAGCACGATCGGCGGAACCACGAAGGGGAGGATGGAGACGAAGTCCATCACCGGGCGCAGCTTCGGGAGCTTCAGGTGGATCCAGAAGGCGGTCGGGACCAGCAGCAGGTTGCTCACGAGCACGGTCTCGAGGGCGATCTGGACCGAGAGCCAGAAGCTGGAGCGGAACTGCGGGTCGTCGAAGACGGTGAGGAACCAGTGGAAGCCGGCCGAATGGTGGTTGACGCTGCCCTCGAAGCTGAACTGGAGGAGCGAGTAGAGCGGCACGACGAAGTAGAGGACGGCGACGATTATCCAAAAGACGTGCCAGAGCTGGAGGCGGCCGTGTCCGCCCCGTCGCCTCTTGTTGCTGGTCGGGACGGCTATCGCAGCCACTTGTTCGCCCTTCTCTGGAGCGCCGCGTAGAAGATCATGAGCACCGTGATGATGACGATCATCCCGAATGCCAGCGCGTAGGAGATCTGGGTGTTGACGATGATGTTGCCGGTCAAAAGGTTGGCGATGTACTCGGTCACGAGGTTGCCGGTCGAGCCCGAGAGCGTCTCGGCGGTGGCGTAGGCGGCGAAGGCCCCCCCGAAGAGGAGCACCATGGCGCCGAGGATGGAGGGAAGCAGGATCGGCATGGCGACCCGGCGCCAGTACTGGAACGAGCTCGCCCCGAGGTTCTCGGCCGCCTCCCGCCACTCCTGCTTCAGCCCGTCGAGGGCCGGGATGACGAGAAGCACCATGAGGGGGAACTGGAAGTAGGTGTAGACGAGCGCCAGGCCGAGGGTGCCGCTCAGCGGCACCGACGAGGCGAGGTTGATCCCGAAGTGCTTGACGAGCACCGTTATGACGCCCCCGACGCCGATGGTCGAGGTGAAGGCGAAGGCGAGCGGTACGCCGGCGAAGTTGGCCGCCATGCCCGAGAAGGTGACCATGGTCGAGCGCAGCCAGCTCGGGGCCCCCCGGGCCACTATGGCCGTTGCCAGGAAGAAGCCGAGCACGCCGCCGAACAGGGCGCTCAGGGCCGCCAGCTCGATGCTGGCGGTGAAGGACTGCAGGTACTGGCCGTGCATCACCGCCGTGATGCCCGAGGTCGTGAAGTTGTTGTTCGCCCCCTTGAAGGCGTCGACTATCAGCTCGCCCGTCGGGATGAGGAGGAAGATCGAGATGTAGGCCGCGAAGGGCAGCACTCCGAGCCATCGGAGGCTGCCCTTCCACGACCGCCGAGACTTGGGCGCCCGGATCCGCACCGCGACCGGTTCGGGCGCCGCCTCGACTGCTGTAGTTACCGCCACTAGCTAGGAAGTCCTAGCTCAGCCCATCGCCGGCTGCCACTTGGCGGCCAGGGTGTTGGCCGCCTTGGTCGTCTGGGCGTTGTTCGGGAAGACGATCCCGTCGTACTCGCTCGCCGGCGGCAGCTTGGACTGGAGGGAAGCCGGGATCTTCCCCGCCTTGGCCAGGGCGGCGTAGCGCGCCGGGTGGGCGAAGCCGGCCAGGTAGAGGAGCTGGCCCTCGTCGGAGTAGAGGAACTCCTCCCAGAGGCGGGCGGCGGCCGGCGTCGGGGCGTACGCGCTGATCGCCTGGCAGTAGAAGTTCCCGAACTTGCCGCTCGACGGGATGACGGTCTGCACCGGTGGGCTCCCGTTGAACTGCACGTTGTAGGCGATGTTCAGGTAGTCCCACTCGATGGCGATCGGCGTCGTGCCCTTGGCGATGTTGGCCGGCAGGCAGTTGGTCGGGGTCCAGTTGCCGATCTTCTTAAGGTGGGCGAAGAACTCGATGCCAGGCTCGATGTCGTCGAGGCTGCCGCCGTTGGCGAGGGCGGCGGCGTAGACGGCCGCGAAGGCGTCTCCGGCGCTCGTCGGGTTGCCGTTGATCGAGACCATGCCCTTGTACTCGGGCTTGGTGAGATCGCTCCAGCTCTTCGGGACGTTCTTCACCACCTTGGTGTTGACGCCGAAGGAGATGGCGCCGTAGTAGTCCCCGTACCAGTAGCCGCTCGGGTCCTTCATGTTGGCCGGGATCGAGTCCCAGGTCTCAACCTTGTAGGGAGTGAACAGCTTCTCCTGCACGCCGAGCAGGGCGATCGAGGGCGCCACGTCGACCGCGTCCGGGCCGCGGCTTTGACCCTTCAGGGTCTTGATGGCCGTGATCTCCTCGGCCGAGCTGTCGTCCGGGGCGGCGGAGTTGACCGTGATGCCGTACTTCTTTTGGAACGCCTTGATGATGTTGCCGTAGTTCGACCAGTCAGGCGGCAGGGCGATGACGTTGAGCGAGCCCTCGGCCTTGGCGGCCTTCTCGAGGTCGGCCATGTTGCGGGCGGTCGGGCCGAGCTTGTAGCCGCTCTTGGTCGTCTTCTTGCTCGCGCTGCTGCTCCCGCAGGCCTCGAGGAGCGTCCCGAAGGCGCCCAGGCTCGCCACCCCGGCAGCGCCGGTTGCGGCCCGCTGCAGGAACCGTCGTCTGTCGATGCCTGTCGGTGGTGACACTTCTTCCATTGCGCCAACCTCTCTCCAGATGTCCGTACTTGGGCGGAAACCTACTGCAGGGCCTCACAGTACAAAGCCGGGCCTGACAAGACATGGCGGTCCCACGATGTGGAAGTGCAATCCGGGCCGGAGCTGGCACTACTCGGTGCCTGGCGCCCTGACGAGGGGTCTCCTGGCGCCTCCGCGGCCTGCCGGCCGCTCTTGGCGCCCGGCTCGGCGCCCGCCGTGGCGAGCAGCCGGCGGCTCCCAGGCCGGGCGGTCCCGCCCCGGGGGTGCTCGGGGAGCCGCCGCCGGCTCTCGAAGAGCCGAGACGAGAAAGCTGGCCTTGCCCGGGCCGGAGGCTCAAAGGCCGATCAGCATGACCCCGAGCGCGACCACAGCAGCCGCCCCGAGACGGCGGGCGCCGAAGCGCTCCTTGAAAAAGAGGGCGCCTATCACGGCCGCGCTTAGCACCCCGGTCTCCCTGAGAGCCGACACCACCGCCAGCGGGGCGCGCGTCTGGGCCCAGAGCACGATCCCGTAGGCGGCCGCCGAGAGGAGGCCGGCGAGCACTCCCCGCCAGGCCACCCGATCGGCCACCCAGCCGGCCGGGCGGCGCCGGACGGCGGCCGACAGGACGAAGACCGGACCCTCGAGCAGGAAGACGAAGGCCGTGTAGGAAAGGGCGTTCCCCGAGTGCCTGACGGCCACTCCGTCTATGACGGAGTAGGTGGCGATCGTCACCCCGGTGAGAAGCGCCGCCCCGAGAGCCGGGAGCTCGCTTCGATTGAAGCGACCCGACGAGAGGGCCAGGCTCGTGAGCCCGGCCGCCAGGACCACGATGCCGGCGAGGGAGAGGGCGCTCGGGCGCTCCCCGACGAAAAGGGCGGCGCCGAGCGCCACGAGGAGGGGGGAGCTGCCTCGTGCCACCGGGTACATCTGGTTGAACGAGCCGAGCCGGTAGGCGTTCATGAGCGAGAAGTCGTAGCCGACGTGGATGGCAGCCGAGACGACTCCGAGGACGATCGCCTCCCGGGCCGGCAGTCCGGTGACGGCGAGGACAGGCGGGGCGGCGAGGACGAAGGCCACTCCCATCCAGGCGAAGGCAACCAGGCGGTCGCTCACCGCCTTCAAGATGGCGTTCCAGCAAGCGTGGAGGACGCCGGCGCCGAGCACGGCGAGAAGCACTCCGGCCGTCAGCTCTCGCTGCACGGCTTTCTGCTCAGGCCCCCTCGGTCCCCACCTGGCCGTGCTCGCGGCTCGAGCCGGCCCACGGCCTGTCCCGCCTGAGCGGCACCGGTTTGGACCACCAGCGGCCCGAGAAGCGCCAGACGTACTCCGGGCTCCCCCTGTCGAACCCCGCCCTGGGCGCCGAGCGCCGCCGCCGAGGCCAGACGACCTCGGCGGCCGCCGCGATGGCCGCCACCACATCGGGTGGTGCGGGCGGGAGGTCGGCCGGCCGCGTCTTTCGCCCGCCGAGCTCTCTCTCCTCGCTCACAGCGGGATGTTCCCGTGCTTGCGGCGGGGCAGCTCCTCCCGCTTGGAGGCGAGCAGCTCGAGCGTGCGGGTGATGACCCTCCTCGTGTCGGCCGGGTCTATGACGTCGTCGACAAAGCCCCGCTCGGCCGCTACATAGGGGTTGGCATAGCGCTCGGTGTACTCCTCGACCAGCTCGGCCCGGCGGCCTGCCGGGTCGGGCGAGTCGGCCAGCTCCCGACGGTAGACGATCTCGACCGCGCCCTGGGGGCCCATGACGGCGAGCTCGGCCGAGGGCCAGGCGAAGGCGAAATCGGTGCCGATCGACTTCGAGTCCATGACGACGTACGCGCCGCCGTACGCCTTGCGGGTGATGACCTGGATGCGAGGCACGGTCGCCTCGCAGTAGGCGTAGAGCAGCTTGGCGCCGTGGCGGATGATGCCGCCGTACTCCTGGTCGGTGCCGGGCATGAAGCCGGGCACGTCGACGAAGGTGATGAGCGGGATGTTGAAGGCGTCGCAGGTGCGCACGAAGCGGGCCGCCTTCTCGGACGAGTCGATGTCGAGCACGCCGGCCAGGACGGCGGGCTGGTTGCCTACGACGCCTACCACCCGGCCGGCGAGGCGGGCGAAGCCACAGGTGATCGAACCGGCCCAGTGCGGGAAGTACTCGAAGTACTCCCCCTCGTCCACCACCAGGCCGATCAGCCTTCGCATGTCATAGGGCTGGTTCGGGCTCGGGGGGACGATCTCGCGCAGCTCCTCCACCACCGCCTCGGCGTCCTCAGGTCGCTCGTTAGCGGGCGGGACCTCGAGGTTGTTCGACGGGAGGAAGGAGAGCAGGTAGCGCACGTCGTCCAGGCAGGCCTTCTCGTCGGCCGCCACGAAGGTGGCCACCCCCGAGCGGGTGGCGTGGCTCATGGCGCCGCCGAGCTGCTCCAAGGTGACCGACTCACCCGTCACCGTCTTCACGACGTCGGGCCCCGTGATGAACATGTGGCTCGACTCCCGGACCATGAAGATGAAGTCCGTCATGGCGGGCGAGTAGACCGCCCCACCGGCACAGGGCCCGAGGATGACGGATATCTGCGGCACGACGCCTGAGGCGAGAACGTTGCGGAAGAAGATCCCGCCGTAGCCGTTGAGCGAGACGACACCCTCTTGGATGCGGGCACCACCCGAGTCGCCGAGCCCGATTATCGGCACCCCGACGTCCACCGCCAGCTCCATCAGCTTCTGGATCTTCTCGGCGTGCGCCTCGCCGAGGGCTCCGCCGAAGACGGTGAAGTCCTGGGAGTAGACGCAGACCCGCCGCCCGTCGATCGTGCCGAAGCCGGTGATGACCCCGTCTGTGAAGGGGCGGGAGCGCTCGATTCCCATGCCGGTGAAGCGATGGCGCACGAGGAGGTCGATCTCTTGGAACGAGCCCTCGTCGAGCAGGTACTCGATCCGCTCGCGCGCCAGCATCTTGCCCTTGGCCCGCTGCGACTGGACCGCCCGGTCGGTACCGGGCGAGAGGGCCTCCCGGCGCCGGGCGGCGAGCACCTCGAGGCGATGCGCCATCGTCCGGTCGGCTATGCCGGCTGACGATGGCGGGGCGGCCTCTGCCGGCGCAGTTGAGGGAGCCGTCTCGTCGGGCATGAGGCGAAGGCTATCTGGGCGGCGCCGAGGGCTCACATCCGCCCGGGCGGGCTCTAGGAGGGACCCTCCTCGACCAGCTCGATGAGGGTGCCGAAGGCCGAGCGGGGATGGACGAACGCGACCGTCGTCCCCCGCGAGCCGGGGCGGGGCACCTCGTCGATGAGTCTCGCCCCGGCGGCCCGCATCGCCATGAGAGCCGCCGCGCAGTCGCTCACCCGGAAGCCGACGTGGTGGAGGCCCTCCCCCCTCGCCTCGAGATAGCGGGCGACAGGCGAGTCGTCCCGCGTCGGGGTGAGGAGCTGGACATAGGAGTCGGCCACCTTCAAGAGGGCCTCCTCCACGCCGTCGGGCTCGATCCGCTCTCGATGGGTGACCTTGGCCCCGAGAGCCTTCTCGTAAAAGCTGACGGCCGCCTCGAGGTGGCGCACGGCTATCGCCACGTGGTCCACCTCCTCTAGCGCGAAGCCCTCGACGTCGCTCACGCCCCAAGCCTCCTGAAGGCCGTGATCTTGTCCTCCCCGACCTTTTGGCGGAACTCCGGATCGCTCACCCCGAGCCCCTCTTCTGGTGCCAGGCAGAGCACCCCGATCTTGCCCTCGTGGAGGTTCCTTTGCACCTGGCGGGTCGCCTCGCCCACCTCGGCCAGCGGGAAGACGGCCGAGAGGACGGGCTGGATCCTGCCGAGCGAGATGAGCCGGTTGGCGTCCCAGGCCTCGCGGTAGTTGGCGAAGTGGGAGGACTTGATGGCCTTCAGCTTCATCCAAAGGTGCCGGTTGTCGTACTCCACCATGTAGCCCGAGGTGGCGGCACAGGTGACGACGACACCTCCCCGCTTGGCCACGAAGACCGAGGCCCCCATCGTCTGGCGACCGGGGTGCTCGAAGACGATGTCGGGGTCCTCTCCGACGAGCGCCCTGATGTCTGCTCCGAGGCGCCGCCACTCCGACTCGTCCTGGGTGTGCTCGTCCGACCAGAAGCGGTAGGCCTTCTCCGAGCGGTCGATGGCGGCCTCGCAGCCGAGCGACTCGAGCAGCTTCACCTTGGCGGGCGAGCTCACCACCCCGACAGGGATGCCGCCGCCGTTCACGACGTACTGGACGGCGTATCCGCCGAGCCCCCCGGTCGCCCCCCAGATCAGCACGACGTCGCCCTGTTTCATGCAGGCCCCGTTCTTGGAGACGAGCATCCGGTAGGAGGTCGAATTGCACAAGGCGTTGCAGGCAGCCTCCTCCCAGGTGAGGTGGGCCGGCTTGGGCATCAGCTGGTTGGCCTTCACCACCGAGAGCTCGGCCAGGCCGCCGAAGTTGGTCTCGAAACCCCAGATCCGCTGGTTGGAGGCGAGCATCGAGTCGTCGTGGGCGGACGGGTCCTGGTCGTCCACGTAGTTGCAGTGGATCACGACCCGGTCGCCCGGAGCCCAGTTGCGGACGGCCGAGCCGGTTCTGAGGATCACGCCCGAGGCGTCCGACCCGACAACGTGGTAGTCGAGGTCGTGGCGGGCTCCCCAGACCGACTCCCGCCCGAGCCGGCGCAGAAAGCCGAAGGTGGGGAGCGGCTCGAAGATCGAGGTCCAGACGGTGTTGAAGTTGATGGCGGAGGCCATGACTGCTACGTAGCACTCGTCGGGGGCGAGCTCGGGGAGGGCGACCTCGTCCACATGGAGGGAGTTGCGGGGGTCCTTGTCGCTCGAGGGGAGGCCCGCGAACATCTCGGCCTCCTTTTTCCTCACGAAGGCCGCCCTGTAGGACTCCGGAAGAGGGATGGCAGCGAGCTCGTCACCGCTCGCGCCACTTTGGACGGCGTCAAGGATGGCTTCCATGACGGGAATGTACCCGAGGGTCACTTGTCCATCCCAAGTGGGTGTGGCCGGAACTTCACGGTTAGTCTGACCAGCGGTCTTTCAAGTCTGAGGAGTGAGAACCATGCCCGGATCAGTCATCGTCGCCGGGGCGCGCACCCCGATCGGGAAGCTGTCGGGAGCTCTCTCGAGCTTCAGCGCCATGGACCTCGGCGGCTTCGCCATAAAGGCAGCCCTCGAGCGGGCCGGCCTCTCGCCCGAGGCGGTCGACTACGTCTTCATGGGCCAGGTGCTGCAGGCCGGCCAGGGACAGATCACCGCCCGCCAGGCGGCCGCCAAGGCCGGGATCCCGCTGACGGTCCCGGCCACCACCATCAACAAGGTCTGCCTCTCCGGCCTCAACGCCATCCACCTCGCCGACCTGGCGATCGGCGCCGGCGAGGCCGACGTCGTCGTCGCCGGCGGCATGGAGTCGATGACGCTCGCCCCCTACCTCCTGCCGGGCGCCAGGGCCGGCTACCGGGCGGGCGACCAGAAGGTGGTCGACTCGATGATGCACGACGGCCTCTTCTGCGCCTTCGACTGCCTGGCCATGGGCGCCTCGACCGAGCGCTACGCGCGGGCGGCCGAGATCTCCCGGGAGCGCCAGGACGCCTTCGCGGCCGCCAGCCACGAGAGGGCGGCCAAGGCGATCAAAGAAGGCCGCCTCGGAGCCGAGATAGTCCCCGTCTCGGTGCCCCAGCGCAAGGGAGACCCGGTGGTCGTCGACACCGACGAGGGGGTCCGTCCCGAGACCACCTCCGAGGGGCTCGCCAAGCTGCGGGGCGCCTTCGAGGCCGAGGGGACCATCACCGCCGGCAACGCCAGCCAGATCTCGGACGGCGCGGCCGCCCTCATCGTCGTCTCGAAGGAGAAGGCAGAGAGCCTCGGCGTCACCCCGCTCGGAGAGGTCGTCGGCTACGGCCAGGTGGCCGGCCCCGACACCTCCCTTCTCACCCAGCCCTCCCGTGCCATCCGCGCCGCCCTCGGGCGCTCGTCGACCGAGCTCGAGGAGATCGACCTGTTCGAGATCAACGAGGCCTTCGCGGCAGTCGGAGTCGCCTCGATGGACGACCTCGGCATCTCGTTTGAGGTGACAAACGTGAACGGTGGTGCCATCGCCCTCGGCCATCCGATCGGCATGTCGGGCGCCCGGCTGGCCCTGACGGCCCTCAGCGAGCTGAGGCGCCGGGGCGGAAAGATGGCCGCGGTCGCCCTCTGCGGTGGTGGCGGTCAGGGAGACGCCGCCATCCTGCGCAGCCTCGCCTGAGACCTCTCGGCCGGTCACCGCCGCCTCCGGGAGGCGGTGGCCGGGTTCAGCCGGGCGGGCTCTCTCGGGTGTAGCCGGCCCAGGCCCGTCCGTCCCACCACCTGAACGGGGCCTGCCCCGATGGGTCCGGGTACCAGCCGGCCGGGATCGTGATCGGCGGTACGTAGCCCGGCGCAAGAACGGGGCCGCTCCGCGCCATCTGCTCGAGCTCGTTCACCGTCGCCGAGGGGCCGAGCAGCATCACCGGCCCGCGGCTCCGGCTGGCGGCCAGCATGCGTCCGAGCAGCTGGCGGATGACCGGGTGCGAGGCGAGCTGGGGCGGTATGACAAGGCCCGTGCCGCTCCCGCGGAGGCGCAGCACGACCAGGCCGCTCCGTGGCCCTTTCAACCAGCGCCAGGGCGGCGAGAAGCCGTCTGGCCCGATCCTTATCGAGCTGACCGAGCCGAGGTCGAGCTCCTGCTGGCGGCTCCCGTCGAGACGCTCCAGGCGAAGGGAGTGATCGGTGGCCACGACTGCCGTCGGGCTGGCCCGCATGAAGACCCGGACGAAGCGGGCCGCCCAGGCGACCCCGACCAGGAAGGGAACCGCCTCGAAGGCGAGCAGCTGCACGCCTGCCTGCAGCTCGATGGCCGAGAGACCGGCTCCGACGAGGAGACAACCGACAGCGGCGGCGATCGAGCGGCGGCGAGCCCGCTCGAACTCCTCTTTGGTCGGGCTCGAGCGGAGGACGAGACCAGAAGGCGTCTCGAGTTGCTCGATGTTCACACCGAAAAGATACGACAGGTCGGGGCACCGCCCCGGCGCGGCCCCTAGCTTCTGACTTCGACCCGCCCCTGACGGACCCGGACCTCGAAGCAGGGCTGCGGGCTGGCCGCCGGCCCGGCCATGACCTGGCCGTCTTCGAGCGAGAAGACACTCCCGTGCCCGGGACAGGTGGCGCAGCCGGCTTCGATCTTCCCGTCGGCGAGCGACCAGCCGGCGTGGCTGCACCGATTCGACATCGCTCCGAGCCGCCCCGAGTGGCGGTAGAGGAGGATCTCGGTGCCGCCGGCCTGCGCCACGCGATGACCACCGTCGGGGACCGCCTCCTCGGCGGCCACGTCGGTCCACTCCTCGAGGCGAGGCTCGAAGGCGGTGCGGTCGACCCCGACACCCTCGACGTAGGCAAGGTGGCCCCCGAGGTAGCCGGCGGCGCTCAGCACGGCCAGCCCGGCCAGGGCGGAGAGCTTGCCCCGTCCTCGCTTCCCCCTCTTTTGGTGGAGGCGGCCGCGCTGCAAGAAGGAGCGGGTGAAAAAGACGATGGCGAGCCAGTTGCCGGCCGCGTGCACGAGACCGAGGCGGCGCGGCCCGCCAGAGATGTCGAGCCAGTCCGAGAGCCCGGTGGCAGCAGCCGGCAGAGCCGCTCTCGCACCAGCCGGTCGAGCTTCTCGCCCACCAGGTCGAGCTGGCCGAGCCGGCCGATGCGGTCGATCTGCTCCTCGAGGCTCCGGAGAGCCGGGGAGGGGGCGAAGGGGGCCTTTGTGGTCACGCTCTTGGAGTACCCGGCGGGGGCGGCGAAGACACGAGGGGGGAAGGAGAGGCGCCTAGCCGGCGATCTCCCGCCTCCCGGCGAGGGCGCGCCCGAGGGTGAGCTCGTCGGCGTACTCGAGGTCCCCGCCGACGGGAAGGCCGCTCGCGATGCGGGTGATCTTCATCCCTAGAGGCGAGAGCAGGCGAGCGAGGTACATGGCCGTGGCCTCGCCCTCGAGGTTCGAGTTGGTGCAAAGGATGATCTCGACGATGGTCTCCTTCTCGAGGCGGTCGAGCAGGTCGCGCACCCGGAGCTGCTCGGGGCCGACGCCGTCGATCGGGTTGAGCGCGCCGCCGAGCACGTGGTAGGTACCGTGGAACTCCCTCGTCCGCTCGACCGCCACGATGTCGCGGGGGTCCTCGACGACGCAGACGACCGTCTGGTCGCGGCGGCTGTCGGCGCAGATCGAGCAGAGCTCGTTCTCAGAGACGTTGAAGCAGCGGTCGCAAAGACGGATGCGCTCTTTCACCTCGGTGATGGCGGTCGCCAAGCGAAGCGCCTCCTCCTTTTTCACCTCGAGCAGGTGAAAGGCGATCCGCTGGGCCGACTTCGGCCCCACGCCGGGCAGGCGGCCGAGCTCGTCGACGAGCTCTTGGATCGGGCCGGCGAACACGCTCAAGACCGGCCCTCTCCTCTTCCTTCTCCCCAGTCCATTTCGTCTGGCCCGTCCTTTTCGTCTGGCCCGTCCTTTTCGTCTGGCCCGTCCTTTTCGTCTGGCCCGTCCTTTTCGTCTGGCCCGTCACTTTCGTCTGGCCCGTCACTTTCGTCTGGCCCGTCATTTTCGTCTGGCCCGTCATTTTCGTCTGGCCCGTCCTCGGGCCCGCCGAACAGCCCACCCATCAGCTCGCCGAAATCGAGCCCGCCGAGGTCTATCCCTGAGAGGTCCGGGAGGGCTCCGGCGGCCTGGCCCGCCTCGGGGCCGAAGATGCCGCTCATCATCGCCCCGAGGTCCATCCCGGGCGGGAGCAGGCCCGTCACGGCTTCCTGGCGGACCGAGACCACCTCGGACAGGGCGTCTCTCAGGGCGGCCGTCACGAGGTCCTCGAGCAGGGAGGGGTCGTCCCGGTCGATGACGGCCGGATCGATGCGGACCGCCACGACGTCGAGGTTGCCGGTCAGCTCGATCTCGACCGCGCCCCCACCGGCCGAGCCCTTCACCTTCACGTCGCCCGCCTCGTGAGCCGCCTGCTCGAAGTGCTGGCGGGCCCCGCCGAGCAGCTCCCCGAGGCCCGGGATGGAAAGGGCGCCGGAAAGAGGCGGGAAGGCGCCGGTTGGCTCGTTCTCCTGGCCGCCCGGGTCGCTCTCCGTCGGGTCGCTCATCCGGTCACCTCCTCAGCTCCGGGGAAGACCTCTTTGAGCCTGCTCTCAGCCCAGGAGGCGGAGTCGTGGCTCCCAGCCGCCGGGTCGGCCTCCCCGAGGTCCACCGATGGTTCCTCCGCCTCTTTCGGGCTCTCGACGGCCTCGGTGCCCGGAGGAGCCGCCGGCGGGGCGTCCGGGACGATCTCCAGGCCGACACGGGCGCCGAAGTGGCCGGCGATGGCGCTCGCCACCTCGTCCCGGAGGGCGGCGGCGTGCTCGACATGGGCGGCGTTCGGGAGGACGAAGACCGCTCGGCCCTCGCTCACCTCCTTGAAGCGCCCGACGGCGTAGATGGCCCTTGCCCGGGGCCTCAGTCCTGGGAGGATGACATCGCCCCAGGCCGTCACGAGCTCGTCCCTACTCGGTGCCCGGGCGCTCACAAGCCCCTCGGCTCTCGGCGGGGCCGGCACGGGGCCGGCGGGTCTCACAGGCGCCGCCTCGGGCGGGACGGGACCCTGCTGGCGGTAGGCGCCGAGAGCTGGGCGAGCGGTCGGATCGGCTCGCTCGGGCCGGCGAGGAGGGGGCGGCGCGGCTTTGGAGCCAGGGGCAGCCTGCTCGAAGGAGGAGAGCCGGCGCTCCAGGCGCTCTATCCGGTCGCAGAGGGCCGCAGTCGAGTCGTCTGCCTCCGGGTTGGTGAGGCGGACGAGGGCTACCTCGAGTACGGCGCGCGGATCGAGCGCCTCGCGCATGTCGACGACCGCCTTGCCGATGAGCTCGAGGGCGCGCACCCAGCGCCGGAGCGAGCAGGGCCCGGCCGTCGGGCGCGAGCCCGGCCGGCTCTGGCCGGACCGCCTGGCGGGCGAGGCTCGCTGTCCTTTTCGACCACACCTGAGGCGACGACCTGATCGAGCACCGAGAGGCTTCGCGGCCCGAGCCCCGGGCCCGCCG
Source organism: Actinomycetes bacterium (assembly GCA_021803215.1). GTDB lineage: Bacteria > Actinomycetota > Acidimicrobiia > Acidimicrobiales > Bog-793 > JAJZLV01. The sequence goes on from JAJZLV010000081.1 coordinate 14,282, forward strand.
CCGCGCTGCGTCGCTGCCGTCGCCGGGCAGCTCGAGGCCGGCATCGCCCGCTATCGCGCAGGCGCGAGGCGGGCTCGCCTTCTCGACGAGGTGGAGCTCGAAGTGCTCGGTGCGGCTCCGCATGCTCGGGAGGACCCTTGGCAGATCCGTCGTCGCCGATGCCAGCACGACGTCTCCGGGTGGCTCCTCGAGGGACTCGCGCGGACAGCCGCCGGCCGGCTCCGCCGGACTTCTGGCGCCCGGCCCTTGACCGCCCGAGCCAGCATGGCTTTCTCGCGGGCCTACTAGGGTCGGTCCGGACCAGAAGGAGGGTCCTCGTGGCATGGGATTTCTCGACAGATCCTGACTTCCAGGTTCAGCTCGACTGGGTGGCGGAGTTCTGCGAGCAGGAGGTCGAGCCCCTCGAGCTGTTGTTTCCCTATGCCGTGCGTATGAAGGACCCGAAGATGCGGGCCCTCGTGATGCCCTTGCAGGCCGAGGTGAAGCAGCGGGGGCTCTGGGCCATCTTCTTGGACAGAGAGCTCGGCGGGCCTGGCTTCGGCCAGGTGAAGCTGGCGCTCTTGAACGAGGTCATCGGCCGGTACTCGACCGCTCCTTCGATCTTCGGCTGCCAGGCGCCCGATACCGGCAACATGGAGATCCTGGCCGCCTACGGGACAGAGGCCCAAAAGGAGCGCTGGCTCTACCCGCTCATGAACCAGGAGATCTGGTCGGCCTTCTCCATGACCGAGCCGGAGGGCGGCTCTGACCCGAGCCTGTTCAAGACGACGGCCGTGAGAGACGGCGACGAGTGGGTCATAAACGGCGAGAAGTGGTTCACGAGCGCTGGCCGGCACGCCGACATCCTCTTCGTCGTGTGCACCAACGGCATCTACATAGTCCCCCGTGACACCCCGGGCGTCGAGGTGCTGGACGAGCCGCGCACCCACGACCACATCAAGTACAAGGATGTCCGGCTCCCTCTCGACCACCTCCTTGGGCCCGAGGACGGCGCCCGGCTGCTCGCCCAGCGCCGGCTTGGCGGGGGACGGATCCACCATGCCATGCGGGCCATCGCCCAGTGCAGGCGTGCCTTCGACATGATGTGCGAGCGGGCCCTCAGCCGGCAGTCGCACGGGAGGGTCATCGCGGAGCACCAGATGGTGCAAGGCGCCATCGCGGACTCCTATGCCGAGATCAACATGCTCCGGCTCCTCGTCTTGTGGACCGCCTGGACGATCGACAACTCGAGCACCGCCGAGGCGCGCACCCAGATCGCGGCCTGCAAGTACACGGCCGCCCGGGTGCTTCGAGAGGTGACCTACAGGGCGGTCCACATCTTCGGCTCGCTCGGGGTCACCGACCTCACCCCCCTGCGTCAGATGTGGGCGGGGGCGCCCACGATGGCGGTGATGGACGGCGTCGACGAGGTTCACAAGGTGACCGTCGCCCGCAACGTCTTGCAGGGCTACCGCCCCCACGAAGGCCCCTGGCCGAGCGAGTACCTGCCGGCCAAGCGAGCGGCCGCCCGAGAGAAGTTCGCCGCCGCCATGGCGGCCGATCCCGACCTCGAGCGCTACTCCGAGGCGATGCTGCGCCGGGCCTCTCGCCATTGAGGCCGAGGGCCCGGCTGCTCCCCGTCCATGCGAGAGCGGGCAGGTGCCCACCCACTTGGGCGCCATCCGAAGAGCCCACGACGCCGGGCCGGCCGCCTCGAGCCGGCCAACCTTGCGGCTTTCCTCTGCCGTTTGCGGGCAGGCGGCGGGCTCATCGAGGCGCCCCTGCCTGCGGGAGTCCAGGTGGCGGAGGAGGTGGGATTTGAACCCACGGACCCTTGCAGGTCACACGATTTCCAGTCGTGCCGATTCGGCCGCTCTCGCACTCCTCCGAGCCGCCTCAGGGTAGTCTCACCCCGGCGCCGCCGAGCGCAGCGGCCGGGTTCTGCGCAATTCACCCCCGTGAACCGAGTCAGGGCCGGAAGGCAGCAGCTCTCAGCGGAAGAGCGGATGTGCCGCAGGGGACCTGGCTGCTGCGCTCGGCGGCGCCAGCTCGTAGTCTCGACCTTGTGCCCCAGTACCAGTCGCTCTACCGCCGGTATCGGCCACAACGCTTCTCGGAGGTGCGGGGCCAGGACCTCGTCACCACCACGCTCAGGAACGAGGTGCGAGACGGGCGGATCGTGCACGCCTACCTCTTCTCCGGGCCCCACGGGACCGGCAAGACGTCGACGGCCCGGATCCTCGCCAAGGCCTTGAACTGCCATGAGCCGGAGGGGGGCGAGCCCTGCGGGCGCTGCGATTCCTGCGTCGGCATCGCCGAGGGGAGCTCGCTCGACGTGCACGAGCTCGACGCCGCCTCCAACAACGGTGTCGAGGCGATGCGGGACCTCGTCGCCCGGGCATCGCTCGCCACGCCCGGCAAGCGCAAGGTGTACATCATCGACGAGGTCCACATGCTCTCGACGGCGGCTTCGAACGCCTTGCTGAAGACCCTCGAGGAGCCGCCCGAGCACGTCGTGTTCGTGTTGGCGACGACGGATCCGCAAAAGGTCCTCCCGACGATCCGGAGCCGCACCCAGCACTTCGAGTTCCACCCCATCGACCAGGCCACCCTCGCCGCGCTGCTGAGCGAGATCGCGAGCGATGCCGGCCTCGAGCTGCCCGGCGACGGCATCGACTCAGCGGTACGGCGGAGCCGGGGCTCGGCCCGCGACGCCCTCTCGGTGCTTGATCAGGTCGTCGCCTCCGGTGTGGTCGAAGAGGACAGCCGCTTGCTCGTCCGGCTGCTCGAGACGATGGCGGATCAGGACCCGGCCGGTGCCCTGCGGGCGGCAGCTGACGCCTTCAGCTCGGGCTACGACGCCCATCGCCTTGCCGCCGAGCTGATCGAGAGCCTGCGCGAGCAGTTCCTCGCGAGCGTCGCCCGCCAGGCGGTCCGGCCAGAGCCGGCCGTGCTCGCGCCCGACGGCCGGGCCCTGCTCGCTCCGGCGCGCTGCGTGCGCGCCCTCGAGCTCATCGGCAAGGCGGTCGTCGACATGCGCGAGGCGCTCGATCCGCGCGCCGTACTCGAGGTAGCCCT
>JAJZLV010000121.1 GCA_021803215.1 Actinomycetes bacterium
GAGGCCGGCGATCACCCGGAGAGAGGCCGGGTTCGAGGGGGCCTGCATTACCGAGACCTTCCAGACGATGTCGTCGGGCAGGGCGCCCGTCAGCTGCAGGTCGTGGAGGACGCTCAATAGGCCGATGTCGGCGATGAGAAAGCTCCTGATCCCGAGCTCGACGGCCCGAACGACGTCCTCGAGGGCGTAACGGAGCTGGCGTACCGAGCGCTGTTGACCGGCGAGGGAGGCGCCGTCGAGGGCCCTCGAGTGGTTGCCGATGTCGTACTCCTGGCGGGGCCCGACGAACAGCGAGACCTCGAGCCCCTGCTCCTCTCCGATCTCGGCCATCTCGCGCAGCTCGGCCGAGCTGAGGAGCATCGCCCCGCTTCCCTGGGAGACGCGGTTGACGGTGACGCCGAAGCGCTGGGCCGACTCGACCACCGTCGCGAGCACCCGGGGCCCCTCCACACTCGGGATCTCGACGCGAAACTCGGCGCCGTCGGGGAAGCGACGCTCACTCGTGACTGGAACTCCGTCGGTCGAGTAGCCCTCGGCTGCCAGGAAGTCGTCACCGAACATTTGCCAATCCCCGCTCGTTCTGTAATACCGAACTCCATTTGGAATAGGGCAATATTAGAGCTGGCGACTGGCCAACGTCAAGAACGACGGTCCGGTACGTACTAGCCCGAGCTCAGCCCTCTCGGGATGCAAGGGAGACCCTCTCGCGAGAGAGCCGTATTCGCTATAGTAGAATACTATGCAACAGCGACGAATGGATCATGCTGGGAGCAGGACGGCCGGGGTGCAAAGCGTCGACCGAGCCTTGCAGCTCGTCGACAAGGCGGCCGAGGCGGCTCCCGACGGGCTGAACCTCAACCAGGCGGCCGAGGCGCTCGGAGTCGCCAAGAGCACGGCCTTCAACCTGCTCAAGACCCTCGTAGCTCACGGATTCTTGCGTGAGGAACGACCCGGACCCCGCTACTTCCTCGGCATGAGCCTCATGCGCCTCGGCGACCTGGTGGGCCAGCAGCTGCCGGTCGCAGAGATAGCCCGACCTCTTCTTCGCGAGCTGACCGACGCCACGGGGCTCACCTCACGGGTGGCGGTGGTGGACGACGGCTGTCCTGTCTTCCTGGAAAGGGTCGACGGCCCGGGCATGGTCCGCTTCCATACCCCCCTCGGCTGCCGGGAGGCGCCGCACGCCAGCGCGGCCGGAAAGGCGATCCTCGCCACCTACGACGAGGAGCGGGTGCGTGAGATCTGCCAAGCCGAGGGGCTTGTCGCTCACACCCGCTCGACCATCACCGACGTCGAGGCGCTCCTCGGCGACCTCGAGCAGACGAGAGCCCGCGGCTTCGCCATCGACGACGAGGAGGAAGCAGAGGGCGTCTTCTGCGTCGGAGCGGCCTTCATGGACCACCAGAACCGTTGCCTCGGCGCCATAAGCGTCACGGGCATCCGGGCCGAGGTGCCGGCTTGGCGGGTGCTCCACATCGGAGAGCTGGTGCGCGAGCAGGCCGACCGCCTGACGCGGGAGATGGGCGGGCGAAGCGCCGAGTGGCCCTCGCCTCCGTTAGACACCCGTTCGCGGAAGGGAGAAGCCGAGTGACGAACCCGGTGACGAAGCCGTCCAAGAGGGCTCTCGTAGTGACTGGCCCGGGTTCGGTCTCGCTCGAAGAACGCCCCCCGGCCCTGGCGCCCCCGGGCGAGGTGGTCGTCTCCCCTTCGGTCGTCGGCCTTTGCGGCACCGACTTGGAGATCATCGACGGGAGGATCGACCCGGCTTACGTGAGGTACCCGCTGGTGCTCGGTCACGAGTGGTGCGGCGTCCTCGACGGCCCGGACGCCAAACAGCTGGTCGTGGCGGAAGGGGTCGTCGCCTGCGGGCACTGCGAGCGCTGTCGGCAGGGCCGCACCAACCTCTGCGAGACATACGACGAGGTCGGCTTCACCCGGGACGGCGCCCTCGCCGACGAGGTGGTCGTGCCTCGCAGGGTGATCCATCTCCTCGACCAGGCGGTCGACCGGTCGGCCGCCACCCTCGTCGAGCCGATGGCCGTCGTCTTCCAGGGCCTCGATCGGGCCCGTCCCAAGCCGGGCTGGCGGGTGCTCGTGATCGGCGACGGCACGGTCGGGCTCCTCTCGGCCTTGCTGGTCCGCCTCTACTCACCCTCTGTCGTTGACCTCGTCGGGGCTCGCAGCGCCCAGGAGGATCTCGCCCTCGAGGCCGGGGCGGACTCCTTCTGCACCCCGGAGAAGGCTCCGAGAGGAGACTACGACCTTGTCGTCGAGGCGGCCGGTAGCTCCAGGGCCGCCGGCATGGCGCTCGACTCGGCCCGCCGGGGCGGTGCCGTCCTCCTGCTCGGGCTCCCCCCGCACGGCGAGAAGACGCCCGTGGCGGTCGACGACGTCGTGAACCGCGATCTGGCGGTGCACGCCAGCTTCAGCTACACCTCGAGCTCCTTCGCAGAGGTGGCCGGCTTGTTGAGCACCGGCGCCGTCGAGCCCTCGTTCCTCGTGACCCACCGCCTGGCTCTCGAGGAGTGGCCGGCCGCCTTGGAGGCGCTGCGCCAGCCGGTGGGAGCGAGGGGCAAGGTGGTCATCGAGCTCTGAGCGGCAGCTTTCGCCCGCGCTGTCGACTTTTCCCGAAGGAGACAGTCAGGCCAGAACCCTTAGGGCCGACGAAAAACAACTTCCCACTTTCGGGGTGACGGGTCACTTCGGACTGA
>JAJZLV010000084.1 GCA_021803215.1 Actinomycetes bacterium
GCGGTAGCCGTTGCGCGCCCCGGCCAGGAGATGCGGAGCGTTGGACATCGACTCCATGCCGCCCGCGACGACGATCTCCGCGTCGCCGGCGCTTATCATCAGGTCCGCCTGGTAGATGGCGTTCAGGCCCGACAGGCACACCTTGTTCACCACAGTCGCCGGGGTGGACATCGGTATGCCGGCACCGATAGCGGCTTGGCGGGCGGGCACCTGGCCGGCTCCGGCGAGGATCACCTGTCCCATCACCACGTAGTCGACCTGCGAAGCGGCCACGTTCGAGCGTTCGAGGGCCGCTCTGATAGCGAACGACCCGAGTTGGGCTGCGCTGAAACCGGCTAGAGCCCCGGAGAGCTTTCCTATCGGGGTTCTAGCTCCAGCGACTATGACTGATCCAGGCATCTGGGACCTCCTGCCAAGACTCTAGTTTCTGACCCGGCCGCAGTTCAGGTCCGGTCGGCGCTCAGCTTCGAGGTAGGCCCAGGGCTTTCTCGGCCAGGGTGTTGCGTTGCATCTCGTCGGTGCCGCCTCCGATCGACATGGCACGGCAGTTGAGGATGTGATAGGCGAAGTAGTCGCGATCCTGGTCGTCTTGCTCCCATGCCGCTCCGCCGCTGAGGGCAAGTCCGTGCGCTACCTGCGCTGCGGCGCGGCCTTGCCGGGTGCGCCACAGCTTGCCGATGGAAGGGTGCGCTGCTCTCATACCCAGCCAGGCCATGATCCGCTCGCCGGCGTAGAGGCGGGCCAGGTCCTGGCGGACCGATAGGTCGTCGCTTCGATGTCTGAGCGCTGCGAGCTCGGCGAGCTGGGCTGCTGGTAGAGGCGCCCGTCCGGCTTTGAGCTTCTGTGTGGCGGGGCGCTCGACTGACGAGGTCCCCGTGGCGACGCGTTCGTATCCGAGCAGTGCCACAGCGGCTCTCCAACCGTCGTTGACGTCGCCGACTACCCACGAGGCGGGCAACCTGGCCTCGTCGAGGAACACCTCGTTGAACTCCGCCACCCCTGTCATCTGCCTCAGCGGCCGGACCGTAACCCCAGGCTGGTGCATCGCCAAGACGAACATCGTGATCCCGCGGTGCTTGGGTGCCGCCGGATCGGTGCGGGCCAGCAGTATGGCGAGGTCGCTGTGCTGTGCCCCGGAAGTCCACACCTTTTGGCCGCTGACTACCCACTCCTCGCCGTCCCTCACGGCGCTCGTCGACAGCGAGGCCAGATCCGACCCGGCCCCGGGCTCGGAGTAGAGCTGGCACCAGATCTCCTGACCGCTGAGCCCTGATCTCAAGAAGCGGCTCTTCAATTCGGGGGAAGCGAGGTCTCTGATGACCGGTAGGGCCATTCGCACCCCGATGCCGAAGACATCCTCCTCGGGCGGGATGCGTCCCCGGGATTCCTCGGCGAGCACGGCGAGGTCGGAGCTGTCACCCCCGTGGCCCCCAAAGCTCTCCGGGTATCCGAGGCCGGCCAGACCGGCGTCGTAGAAAGCCGCACGCCACGCCCGGGCGCGCTCCAAGCGTCCGTCCAGGCCGGTCAAGGCCCGGGGGAGGGTGACGTCGAAGAACTCCCGTATCGTCAGCCGGAGCCGCTGCTCCCGGCTGGGCTTCCCGGCCTGAGCCTTCACGCCGAGCTCCCCGGCAGGCATCGTGGGTTGCTCAGCGGCTGATGGCATCGAGAGTCTCCTCGAAAGTGCGCGGAGCTGCCCGGCGCAGAGAGCTCTTGGCCGCGACCACCGACGAGCGCTGCCAACCCCCGAAGGTTGCCGCCAGCTCGCAGGCGCGTCCGACGACCTCGGCGTCGTCTACGACCTCGAAGACGATACCCGAGGTGAGAAGCTGCTCGGCATTCGTTCGCCGCCCTGCGAGGAGCAACCCGGCCGCCCTGCCAAGGCCGTGCTTGTAGACCAGCCAGGCGGTGTTCATCGGCGCCGGGCGTCCCATCGCCAGCTCGGGTACCGAAACGAAGGCGTTCCGCCCGGCGACGAGAAGGTCGCAGCCCAGTGCGAGGGAAGCCCCTCCGGCGACCGCCGCCCCCTCCAGGGCTCCGAGGATGACAACGGGGAACGAGGCCAGATCCCGATGCAGGCCGGCCCAGGCGGCCGCAAACTCTGGGCCGCTTGGCGACCGGCTCAGGTCCAGCCCTGAGCAGAAGACCCCGCCCTGGCCGCGCAGCACGATGGCGGCGGTCTCGCCGTCGCTTCCGAGCTCGTCCAATGACTCTCTCAGGCGGTCGACGGTCTCTGCGATGATCGCGTTGCGCTTCTCGGGGCGGTTGAGGATCACCTCCGACCATGGCCCGTGACGAACCACTCTTACGATGCCCGGGTCGCTTTCAGTCACGTGGCGGCGGGGGTGAGGAGGCCAGAGATCGCACCGCCCGTTCGTATACCCTCGCGAAGCTCTCGTCAAGTTCGGGTAGAGCGACCCCCATCTCAGAGGCGAACACCTCGCGGTACAGGACGTAACCGTAGATGGCGGTGACCAAGAAGGCGTGCACGCCGTGGCGGTCGAGGTCAGCGTCGAGATCGCCGCTTTGGACCGCCTGGCTGAGGATGCCCTGGGTGCGTTCCCGAAGCGGCATCATCTTCATCCGCTCGGTACCGTCGATGAGAAGAAGCGTGCGGAGCTTGATCGGTTCGGGATCGTCGAGCACGGTGCGTAGCAGCCGCAGCTGCCCGTCCACCAAGGGCACGCGGTCGATCTCCCTGATCTTTT
>JAJZLV010000112.1 GCA_021803215.1 Actinomycetes bacterium
CGGGGGCGAGCCTCGGGCACGCCTGGAGGGCGCACGAGCTCGAGCGGCTCCTGCCCGTGTCGGCCGGCCTCCCCTCGGCGGCCGAGTGCACGGTGGCGCCGGGCCGGCTCGTCGAGGCCTTCGTCGGGGAGCTCGCCCGCCATGTCGCCGTGCCCGGCGAGGGGCTCGCCTCCTTCTACGACCTGCTCGTTCGTGCCTACGAGGTGCGGGCGGTGCATCCCCTGGAGGCCGCCGACGGGGCCGTCGTGCGCACCCTCGGCCGCCTCGTCGCCGACCTCCGGGCCGCCGCCCTGCCCGCTCCGGCGGAAGCAGTCCCTGGTAGGGGCGCTTGACTCCACCGTTACACTGAGCCACGAGCGAACGGCAAGGCGATCTCGAAGGCTGCTTCCCTAGGAAGACCAGCAGCAACTGGCAAGCCTCAGGGCCAAGGGACGCTGGTCGTCCTCGACGGCACCTAGCCGCATCGAACACCCCCACACTGCGATACACGGAGGATTCGGATTTTGGCGAAGGAGCGAGTCGAGCGGGACGAGGAAGACCTGGTACGTCTCTACCTCACCGACATCGGCCAGTATCCCCTGCTCAACAAGGACGACGAGGTCCGTCTCGCCCAGGCCATCGAGGCCCGCTGGGAGGCCGAGGAGGAGCTCAAGTCCAAGAAGGGCATCACCCCCGCTCGTCGGCGGGAGCTCAACCGGACGATCCGGGAGGGTGAGGGCGCCCAGCGCACCTTCGTCCAGTCGAACCTCCGGCTCGTGGTCTCGATCGCGAAGAAGTACCAGGCCTCCGGCCTGCCGCTTCTCGACCTGATCCAGGAGGGGAACCTCGGGCTCATGCACGCCGTCGAGAAGTTCGACTGGCGCAAGGGGTTCAAGTTCTCCACCTACGCCACCTGGTGGATCCGCCAGGCCATCACGAGGGGTATCGCCAACACCGGGCGCACCATCCGCCTCCCCGTGCACGCCGGCGACACCCTGGCGCGGGTCCAGAAGGCCCAGGCCCGGCTCGAGCTGAAGCTCGGCCGGCCGGCGACGCTGTCCGAGCTCGGGGCCGAGGTCGAGCTGCCCGAGGACAAGCTGATCGAGGCGCTCCGCTTCCGGGCCGAGCCGCTGTCGCTCTCCGAGCCGCTGCGCGAGGACGGCGACGCCGAGCTCGGCGACGTCGTGGAGGACCGTTCGGCCGAGTCGCCCTTCGAGGTGGCCGCCACGGCGCTGCTGCCGGTCGAGATCAACCGGCTGCTCGCCCCCCTCGACGAGCGCGAGCGGGAGATCCTCCGGCTCCGCTTCGGCCTCGACCGCGGCGAGCCGCGGACCCTCGAGGAGGTGGGCGAGCACTTCAACCTCACCCGGGAGCGGATCCGCCAGATCGAGGCCCGGGCGATGTCGAAGCTGCGCCATCCCTCGAGCGACACCGGCGCCCGCGACCTCCTGACGGTCTGACGGCGCCGGGGCACCGACCCGGCGCCGGCGGGTACGATCCCGCCATGCTGAAGAAGATCCTCATCCTCGCCGTCCTCGTCGCGCTCGGGGCGATCGCCGCCAAGCGGCTCCGCGGCTAGGGAGCCCCGCCGCCCCGCAGCCGGTCGAGGGTGCGGCGGGAGCCGAGCCACCAACCGGCGGCGGCCGCCGCCGCCGAGAGGGCGGCGGCACCGAGCGAGACGGCGATGGCGGGCTTCTGCGGCACGGCGGAGATCCTGCCCTTCAGCCGGTCGCGCAGGCGCACCGGCTGGGTGAAGCGGGCGATCTCGTAGCCGTGCTCGCGGGCGTAGCGGGCGAGCACCCGGTCCGGGTTGACGGCGACGGGGTGACCGACCTCCTCCAGCATCGGCAGGTCGGTGTAGGAGTCGGTGTAGGCGTAGGAGCGCTCGAGGTCGAGCCGTTCGGCCTGTGCCATGGCTCGCATCGCCTCCGCCTTGAACTCGCCGTAGGCGTAGAACTCCATCGAGCCGGTGTAGCGGCCCTCCTCGTCGAGGTGGGCCCGGCTGGCGATGACCCGGTCGGCACCGAGGTAGCGGCCGAGCGGGGCGACGAGCTCCTCTGGCGAGGCCGAGACGATGACGACCATCCGGCCGGCGTCCTTGTGGGCCTCGATCAGGTCGGCCGCCTCGGCGTAGATGATGGGCTCGACGATCTGCTCGAGCGCCTCGGCCACGATCTCGCGGACCCTCGCCTGGGACCAGCCCCGGGTGAGCTTCAGGATCGACTCCCGGATCCGCTCCAGGCGCTGCTCGCTCGCACCGAGCTGCAGGTAGACGAGCTGGCCGTAGAGGGCCCGCAGCACCGTCCGCCTGTTGATGAGGCCGCCCCGGTAGAAGGGCCGGCCGAAGGCGACCATGGAGGCCCGGGCGATCACCGTCTTGTCGAGGTCGAAGAAGGCGGCCGCCCTGAGCGTCGTCTCCTCGGGGGCGTCCCGCTCGGGGACCGGCTCCTCGCTCACGGCTTGGCGGCGAGGAGCTCTCGGATCTCGTCGTCCTCGATCGTGGCGCTGGCGAGGATGAGCACCTCGTCGCCCTGGTCGAGGATGGTGTCGGCCCGTGGCACGACGACGTGGCCGTCGCGGACGACCGCCACGATCGTGGCGCCCCTCGGCAGGCCGACGTCGGCGACGGCGGCGGACTCGGCCGGCGATCCCGCCGCCAGGGTCACCTCGACGAGGCGCGTGTTGCCGCCTTCGAACTGGAGCAGCCGGACGAGGACGCCGACCG
>JAJZLV010000139.1 GCA_021803215.1 Actinomycetes bacterium
CGAAGGAGCGCCAAGATCCGACTGCGTTCCGCGTCGTCGCGGAGGGCGATGGCTTCAGAGATGAGGGAGTCACGGTCGAGCGGCGCGCCGCGATGTCCGAGCTCGAGAACGACCGCGCCGTGCGCACCGCAAGCTCCGAGCAGGTGCGCCGACCGATTTACCGCGAAGGTCTTGAGCAGTGGCGGCACTACGAGCCGTGGCTCGGCCCCTTGAAGGCCGCGCTGGGGCCCGACCCGGCCGCCGGCGGTCGCTAGGCGGCCCGGCGGGCGACGAGGAGCGACCGCCTAGAAACGAGCTAGTGACCGATGACGGCTTTAGTGCTACGAAGAGGCATGCTCGTACCGCTCACGGTCTCTGATTTCATCGAGCGGGGGGCTCTCGCCTTCCCGGATCGAGTGGCGGTTGTCGACGAGCCGGAGGTACCGGGCAGCCTCGGGCGTCTCAGCTACAGAGAGCTCGCCGCCCGGGCGACCGGTCTGGCGCTTCGTCTCGACGAGCTCGGAGTCGGGGTTGGAGCGAGAGTCGCCATAGTGAGCCCCAACTCGGCCCGCTTCCTGATCACATTTTTCGGGGTGAGTGGGACCGGCCGGGTTCTCGTGCCGATCAACTTCCGTCTCAACGCCGACGAGGTCGGCTACATCGTCGAGCACTCCGGGGCTGAGGTCCTTCTCATCGACCCCGAGGTGGCGCCCTCGCTGGAGGGCGTCTCGGCCGAGCACCTCTTCTTGCTCGACGGGACCGACGACGGCGAGCTTTTCGCCCCGGCCCCTCCCGGCTCGAGCCCGGCCGGCTGGGAGGCGGACGAGAACGCCACCTGCTCGATCAACTACACCTCGGGCACGACCGCCCGGCCGAAGGGGGTCGAGCTCACTCACCGCAACTGCACCCTCAATGCCATGGCCTTTGGCTGGCACACCACTGTCACCGACCGCGACGTCTTGTTGCACACGCTTCCCATGTTTCACTGCAACGGCTGGGGCATGCCCTACGCCGCCACCGGGATGGGTGTGCGCCAGGTGGTGCAGCGAAAGATAGACGGTGAGGTGATCCTCGAGCGGGTGGAGACCGAGGGGGTGACGATCATGTGCGGCGCCCCGGCTGTCGTGACCGCCATCCTCGACGCGGCGGAAAGGCGCCGGGCCAAGGCCAAGGAGATCCCCGGGGCCGACCGGGTGCGCCTCGTGGTCGCCGGAGCGCCGCCCCCGAGCTCGGTCATCGAGAGGGTCGAGACCGAGCTTCGCTGGGAGCTCATCCAGATCTACGGCCTGACCGAGACCTCGCCCCTCTTGACGATCAACCGGTCGCCGCTCGAATGGGACGGGCTCGACTCGGCCGCCCGGGCCCGCAACCTCTCGCGGGCCGGCGTGCCTGCCATCGGCGTCCGGATGGCTGTCGACGAGGAGGGTGAGGTGCTGGCCCGCTCGAACCACGTCTTTGCCGGTTACTGGCAGCAGCCGGAGGACTCGGCAAGGGTCCTCGTGGACGGCTGGTTCCACACCGGCGACGGTGGGCATCTCGACGGTCCCTTCGTCGTCATCTCGGACCGGAAGAAGGACGTCATCATCACCGGGGGAGAGAACGTCTCTTCGATCGAGGTGGAAGATGCCCTCTACTCCCATCCCGCCGTGGCCGAGGCGGCGGTCATCGGGGTGCCGGACGAGAAGTGGGGTGAGACGGTCAAGGCGCTCGTGGTGTTGCGTCCCGAGCACGTCGGCTCGCTCCAGCCCGAGGCGCTCATCGAGCATTGCCGCGGGATACTGGCCCACTTCAAGTGCCCGACGAGCGTCGAGTTCCGCCAGACGCTGCCGCGCACGGCGACCGGCAAGCTCCAGAAGTTCAAGCTTCGCCAGCCCTACTGGGAGGGCCGGGAGCGCCTCGTCAACTGAGTGCCGCCTCCTCTCGCCCGCTTCCGTCGCTCGCGCGGGCCTTTTGAGCCAGGAGGGGAGAATCGCCTTGCAACAACAGGGTTTTCTTGCCTTCAGCTCGTGGCTGCTGGGCTGTCGGTAGAGTGATCCCTTCCTGTTTGCTGCCTCTAGCAGGCGCTCAGCGAGTCGAATGCTTGCATTTCGTGTGGAATTGCTCTTGTATTACGTGGACTTCTAGCGTCCCCAACAGGAGGTGACGGTGAACAGAACAGAGCTCATCGCACGAGTGAGCCAGTCGACAGGCCTGAGCCGCCGCGATGCCGAAGCTGCGTTCGAGCACACGATCTATGAGATCTCTGCGGCAGTTCGCAGCGGCGACTCGGTGCGGATCACGGGCTTTGGCACGTTCCGGCCTCGCGAGCGGAAGGCCCGTCAAGGCCGTAACCCGCAGACCGGTGCACCGGTCCGCATCAAGGCTTCGAAGGGCATCGCCTTCTCGGCGGGCGCGACTCTCAAGTCCCAGCTGAACGCCCGAGGCGCCATCCCGAAGCCGACGACGCAGGCCTCTTCGGCCGCTTCGAGCCCGGCTCCGGCCCGCAAGGCGGCTGCCAGCAAGACCGCGGCCAGCAAGACCACGGCCCGCAAGGCGCCGGCCAAGAGGGCTGCGGCCCGCAAGACCACGGCCAGCAAGACCACGGCCAGCAAGACCACGGCCAGCAAGACCACGGCCCGCAAGGCTCCTGCCAAGAGGGCTGCGG
>JAJZLV010000089.1 GCA_021803215.1 Actinomycetes bacterium
GCTCCGCCTCCGTGCGGTCTACCTCTCCGGGGACTGGGAGGAGTACTGGAGGTGGCACATCGCCCAGGACCAGGAACGGCTCTACCGGACGCCGCCATGGCGAGTCGTCGAAAAGTAGCCACACCCAAAGGCTCTTCACCTGAACACACCTGCCGGACGGCATCACTACTCGCCACTTCGGTCGGAAAGTCCTCGCAGCACCTGGTCTTTCTTCACCCCGCACCCCGTGAACGCCTGTTTCACGCTTGGTTGAGGGCTAGCTCACCGTTCGAGCACAAAAGCTGCCTAGCCCCCGAGGGCCTGGCGGACCGCTTCGAGCCGCGACGGAACCACCCGCCACCAGACCCAGCGGCCCCGCTTCTCGCCTGCGATGAGGCCCGCCTCGGCGAGGACCTTGGTGTGATGGGAGATGGTCGGCTGGCTCTTTCGCAGCGGCCCTTCGAGATCACAGGAGCAGACCTCCTCGTTCGAGGCCACAATCGAGAGCAGCCGGAGCCGGACCGGGTCGGCCAGAGCGCCGAGCACGCCTGCCAGGCTCTCGGCGTCGGCTTCGCCGAGGGGCGCCTCGGTGACGGCGCCGCAGCACAAGATGGGGCCCGACCCCCGGCCGGCTGCTGCAACAGCCCGTTTGGCCACGGCTTCCTCCTTATAGATTGACAATATTCGATTTATCCGCCACACTCAGGCATCGACAACTCTGAATCTATTGGATGACGGCAGATGTCCCGACTTCAGCTGGCGCTCACAGTCTCTGATCCCGAGGCGGCGGTCGAGTTCTACAGCCCGCTCTTTCAGGCCGAGCCCGCCAAGAAGCGGCCCGGCTACGCCAACTTCGCCCTCGCCGAGCCGCCCCTCGAGCTCGCCCTCATCGAGGCGGGCGCTACCAGAGGTGGCGGGCTCGCCGGAGCTCTGAACCAGCTCCGAGTCGAGGTGGGATCGACCGAGGAGCTGCAGGCGGCCGCCGAGCGCCTGGCAGCGGCCTGGCTCCGGACAACCGTCGAGGAGCAGACCAGCTGCTGTTACGCCCTGGAGACCAAGGTGGGGGTGAACGATCCTGACGGCGCGCCTCGGGAGAGCTACACGGTCCTCGCCGACGAGATCGAAGCGAGAGCCCTCACTCGATCCACTGGCTTTTGCCCAGCCCGTCCGGAAGACCAGGCCGCGAGAGTCGGAGCTGGCGGCCTTTGCCGTGGAGCGGCCCGGAATTGAGTGGGTCCGCCCCAGCTTCGGGGGTCTCGAGCCCTCCGGGGCCCCACGAGCCGGCGGTGCTCGGCCGGCTCTCCTTCCTCGATCGCTACCTGCCGGTCTGGATCCTTTGCGCCATGGGCCTCGGGCTCGGTCTCGGGCGGGGCGTCGCCGGCCTCAGCCACGCCCTCGACAGCGCCCAGGTGACCACCGGCGTGCCGGCGCCCATCTTCGTCGGCCTGCTGGCGATGATCTATCCCGTCTTGGCCAAGGTGCGCTACGGCAAGCTCGGTGACGTGGCGAGGGACCGTCGCCTGCTCGTCTCGTCGCTGGTGCTCAATTGGCTCGTCGGGCCGGCCGTGATGTTCGGCCTCGCCTGGCTGCTGCTGCCCGAGCAGCCCGCCTACAGGAGCGGCCTCATCCTCGTCGGCCTCGCCCGCTGCATAGCCATGGTCCTGATCTGGAACGACCTCTCGGGTGGCGACCGCGAGGCGGCCGCCGTCCTTGTCGCCCTCAACTCCTTGTTCCAGATCGCCGCCTACTCCGGCCTCGGCTACTTCTACCTCGTGGTGCTCCCCGGCTGGCTCGGTCTCAAGTCGGGCGGCGTCCACGTCTCGGTCGGGCTCATCGCGGCCTCCGTGGCGATCTTCCTCGGGGTGCCCCTCCTGGCGGCCGTCGGCACGAGAGCCGTCGGCGTCCGGCTGAAGGGTGCCCAGTGGTACGAGAGGCGGCTCATCCCTCGCATCGCCCCGGTGGCCCTCTACGGGCTGCTGTTCACGATCGTGGTCCTCTTCGCATTGCAGGGACGGGAGATCACCGGCCACCCGCTCGACGTGGTGCGCATCGCCGCACCCCTCCTTTGCTACTTCGCCATCATGTGGACCGTCTCGTTCTGCCTCGCCAAGGCCCTCGGCCTCGACTACCCCCGGGCCGCCACCCTCTCGTTCACGGCGGCCGGCAACAACTTCGAACTTGCGATCGCGGTTGCCATCGGAGCCTTCGGGGCCACCTCGGGCGAGGCGCTCGCCGGTGTCGTAGGTCCGCTCGTCGAGGTGCCTGCGCTCGTCGGCCTCGTCTACGTCGCCCTCTACGCCAGAGGCCGCTTCTTCGACCAACCGGCCCGCAGCCGCCCGGTGGACCGAGCTCTTCTTGCTCCTCGCTCGGAGGCCCCCTCGTGACGGGACGCCGCCCGGTGGTCCTCTTCCTCTGCGTCCACAACGCCGGGCGGAGCCTCGCCGCCAAGGTCCTTCTCGAGCATCATGCCGGCGACAGGATCGAGGTGCGCTCGGCCGGTTCCGAGCCGGCCGAAGAGCTGAACCCCGCAGTCGTCGCGGCGCTCGCAGAGCGTGGGCTCGACGCCGCGGGCGAGTCCCCGAAGCTCCTGGCCGGCGCGGACGCCGCCGAGGCCGACGTGGTGGTCACCATGGGCTGTGGTGACAGCTGCCCCTACTACCCGGGCAAGCGGTACATCGACTGGGAGCTCACCGATCCCGCCGGAAAGGACGTGGCAGAGGTGCGGCCGATCATCGACGAGATCGACCGGCGGGTGCGCCGGCTCCTCGCCGAGCTGCTCGGGCCGGCGGCCGAGAGGCGCTAGCCCGCCTGCAACACCTCCGAGGCCGTCGTCTCGCCGGAGCGAACCGCCCCCTCCATGTAGCCGTTCCAGACCGGGGCGCACTCGGTGCCCGCCCAGTGGAGCCGACCGACGGGCCGACGGAGCAGTGGACCGTAGGCGGTCCAGGTACCTGGAACGAAGTGGGCTCCATAACAGCCGCGAGTGAACTCCTCGGCCGCCCAGTCCCTCTCCAGGTACTGGCGATATGAGCGGGCCCGCTCTCCGAAGTACCTGGCGAGACAGCCGATGACGGCCTCCTGGCGCTCCTTGTCGGATCGTCTGGCCCAGCTTCTCGCCTCGGCGCCCTCGAGAAAGCCGAGCAGTATCCCGGGCTCTCCTGACGGCGGCGAGTTGTCGAAGGTGATCTTCACAGGCCCCTCGTCCGAGGCCGCCTGCCCGGTGAGCCCATCTTCTCTCCAGAAGGGCTCGTCATAGACGGCGAAGGTCTTGATGACTGCTCCAGCCGGCAGCCGCTGGGTGAGCTGGTCGCGCCACGACGGGAGCAGGGGCGCGTACTCGAGCCGCCCTGCGAGCGTCGGCGGCAGGGTCAGGACCGCCCGGTCCGCCTCGTAGAGCCCACCCGACCGCGTACGGATCCGCACGCCCTCGCCGTGCTCGACCCCGGTGACTGCCTCCCCGAGCCGGACCGCTTCACCGAGCTCTTCTGCCATCTTCTCGGCCAGTTTGACCGATCCCCCGACGATCCGGTCCTGCTGGGCCCCCCTGTCGACCGAGAGGAGACTCTCGAAGTCGGTCCCCGAGTGGGCGTAAAAGAGAGCGTGCAAGGCCGAGAAGTCACCTGGTTCGGCTGCGAAGACCGCCTCGGTCGCCACCTGGAAGTAGGTCCGTCCGATCCCGGTCCGCAAGTTGCGCTTGATCCAGGTCTCGAAGGTCTGAGCATCGAGACGGTCGGCCTGCGGCGCCCGCCAGGGCTGGTCGAGCGGCACCTGCTTGGCCAGCCGCTCGAAACGGGTGAGGCCCTGGAAGAGGTCGGCGAGGACGAAGGGGCTGAGCTTCGGGACGGCGCCGCGCCTGGCGCCCATTCGAGTCGTGCGGCCGCCGAGGCTCACAACGTGCTGGCCGCTGTTGTAGGTGGGAAAGGTCGCGAGCCCGAGCTCGGCGATCAGCTCGTACATCCGAGTCTGGGTCGGCCCGACCCACTGACCGCCGAGCTCGAGGACGGCGCCTTCGGCGGTGACGCCGCCCTCGGTTCTGCCACCGACCCGCTGACGGGCCTCGAGGACCGTGACCTCGGCCCCGCCCTTTCTGAGGGCTCTGGCTGCCGCCAGGCCCGCGAGCCCGGCCCCGACCACCACCACCCGCAGTCCGCTCATGCCGCCAGCCCTTCTCGGAGCCCTGCTCGTCGATCGATCTTCTGCCAGTACCGCCGCAGCCAGGCCGGGCGGGCCTCGCCTACGCCCGACGAGACGACCTCTGCCAGCCAGCTCCGCTCCATCGCCTCTGCCCGTTTGAAGGCCTCGAGGGCGGGGGGCGGCTCTTCGATGAAGGAGCGCTCGAGCAGGTCGCGGGCCGGCCGGTAGCGAGCCAAGAGGCCGGCGTGGTCCCTCAGAGTCGCCCGGTGCAAGAGCTCGTGCCGCCACCAGTAGATCTCCTCGTCGAAGTGGTTCCTCGCCGCCGGCTCCGAGAAAAGAGCCTCGCCCACGCGAAGAGGCTTGAAGAGCGAGGTGCAGGGGGCCGCCGTAGCGGTGACGAAGTGGAGCGGCTCGGACCGGAGGTCGGCCACCCACGACCCTGCCGTCTGGCTCGAGGCCAGCAGCCCACCCGCGTGCACACAGGGGCCGGCGAGCGCGCCGTTCACGAGCGACCAGCTCGGCGATCCAGCAGGCCCGTGCTGCCTGAGGGCGGAGATGAGATCGGCCGGTCCCTCGGCGACGCAGGCCGCCTCCTCGGTCAGCTGGCGCCTCCTCCCGGCAGAGGCCACGAGCCCGTGCAGCCAATCGGAGTGGGCTCTTTTGAAACCGGGGATCGTGAGCTCGTTCGAGATGCTCCTACCACGTGCTCGTACCCGCTCAGTGGCGTGCTGGCGGCCGGCCGTCTCGAGGACGAAGGCACCGCTCGGGTCGGCCAGAAGGAAGCTGTTGTCATAGCTAAGGCCCGGCCGGCTGTGACTGCAGGCTCCACCCTGCCCGTGGCGCTCGAGGAGCTCGACGATGACCGAGACGGCTCGTTCGGCCGTCGAGGCTCGCTCGAGGCCGAGTCGCAGCAGGTCCATCCCCAAAAGAGCGCGCTCTGCGGGCCTTCGTCTGGTCCAGACCGCCTCGTTGCCGATGACGACGCCGTGCTCGTTGGCCCCCATCTCGGCACCCCACATCCACCACGGGCGAGAGATGACAATGGCGTTCGTGCGAGGGGCTTGTGGAATCTCGATGTGGGTGCAGGCGAGCGCGGCACCGGCTTCGTGCCGGGCCGCCGGGATGAACTCGACGACCTGGGCTTCGTTCGGCTCGCGATCGCTGTTCTTCGCGAAGAGCACACCCTCGTCGCTCAAGGACACGAGCGTGTCGCACACGACGGCGAGGCTACTCCTCGGTCCGCCGGCCCACTGAGGAGACGGCGGGCGGCAGAGAGCCGGCGAAGGCGGCCGCTGGCAACCACGAGCCGGTGCCTGACCCCGCTTCAACTCTGGGGTCGTCTCTGGCCCGCCGCTTTCTTCCGAACCTCGAAGCCCGGCCCTATCGTTTGGGAGGTGCAGACACGACCGGTTCGCCCCGAGGAGTTCGAACAAGCCGGCCGAGTCGTCCTGGCGGCCTACAGAGCCCTTCCGGGTGGCCAGACGAGGGACGACTACGCGGCTCAGCTGATGGCGGTCGAACGAAGAGCCCGAGAAGCTGAGGTGTTCGTGGCGGTCGAGGACGAGCGCGGCATCCTCGGCTGTGTCACCTTCGTCCCGGACGCCAGCTCGCCCTGGGCAGAGCTGCTCGAGGAGGAAGAGGCCGGCGTCCGGATGCTGGCGGTGCTTCCCTGCGCCCAGGGGCGCGGCATCGGCAGCCGGCTCCTCGACACCTGCATAGATAGGGCCCGGGCGGGACAGAAGAGGGCTCTCATGCTCCACACGACGCCGTGGATGCAAAGCGCCCACCGGCTCTACGAGAGGGCGGGCTTCGAGCGCCTGCCCGAACGGGACTGGCGCCCCCTGCCAGAGGTCCCGCTGCTCGCCTATCGACTGCCGCTTTGACCAGACCGGCACCCCACCGCTCGATCGAGAGCCCGAGGAGAACCCGAGCCCGCGACACAGCGCCCTGGTGGCGACCGCCGGCGGTCAGTTGGCAGTCTCTACCTGCTCGACCAGCAAGGGCCTGGCTCCTGCCGACGGCCACATACCAGGCCGTCGGCAGGAGGTCACAACCCCACCGCTCACCGGACCGGCTGGGCGAGAGACCGAGCGAGAAGGGACCGGCCGCCCGGCCGCGGCCGACCGGTCCCGGTCCCTCACAGCTCCCGGTTCAACACGGCCGTGTTGAGCGAGCCGATCCCGGTCGTGTAGTCGTAGCCCGGCAAGGCGGTGTAAAGCCCGTTCGAGCCGAGCACGATGTCGTGGAAGCCGGCCGGGTCGACCGGGGCAGAACCGGTCTTGTTCACCTTGTTGTAGAGCCGGTAGAAGTCGATCGAGGCCAGACCGAGCCGGTTGTGGTGGGCCGTCTGCAAACGAGCCCACAGTCCCATCGTGAGAGGGCTCGAGACACTGGTCCCTCCGACGTACTGCTTGGCCTTGTTCTGCCAGACGATGACAGGAGAGACGTTCGGGTCCGCGTCAGCCGCCACGTCCGGCACGCCCCGCCCACCGGTCGGGAGGTACTGCGCTCCGGCCGAGGCCGGATTGGCGACAGAGGTCCAGTTCCCCGGGGTCTCGAACGAGGAGATGCCGCCGCCGCCTCCGATCCAGGAGAGCTCCTCCATGTACCTGCCGGAGCCGGTGGCGAGCAGAGAGGTCCCCCCGACGGCGGTCGTCCAGGTGCCGTCGGCCGGCCAGCTGGTGCCGGGCACACCGCCTGGGACGCCCGTCGAGGCGACCTCGGGGCAGGCGAAGCCGTTGTCGCCCGAGGAGGCGAAGAAGCTCTGACCCTGCAGCGCACCCTCTTCGAGGACTTCGTCGGTCGCCACCATGGCACCGTCGAGAAAAGGCTGGATGTCGCACTCTCCGAGCGAGGCCGAAGCAGCCCGGGCCTTGTCCTGCTCGACGAAGCGGTTGATGGCCCGGGCCACGTCGGCGTCGTCCAGGGTGGCGACGTCGTAGATGTACTCCCGGGCGACCCGCCCGGCGATCATCGTCGACATCTGGGTGTCGAGGCTCCATTCGAGGTTGCCCGTGTAGGGGTTGTTGTAGACCACGTCTGACTTGGGCGCCGTGTAGACGACGCTGACGGGGACCTTGTAGGCGAAGTGCTCGACCTTCTCGGCGTAGCGGAGATCGCCGATGGTGGGCGCCATGTTGCCCGAGGCGATGACTGCGATCGCCGTCCGGCTCCCCATCGGCGTGGACCTGGCGTCGTAGATCTGCGCCAACTGGCGCTCGTCGAAGCCGGAGAGATCCGGCGTCCCCGTGACCGAGAGCTTCTTGATCTGGCCCTCCACGAGGGACGGGATGGGTGCTCCCGGGCGGCGCAGCTGGTGCGGGAGGTTCATCTGGACATCCGACAGTCCGAGGACCGCCAGCACCTTCCCGCCGAAGCGGGCCGGCACGAAAGCCGGTGCGGTGTTGGCATAGACCGTCCTCCCGGCGAATCTGAAGCGGGAGAGCTGGGTGTGAAAGGCCCTCTCTGCCTGGCGAGCTGTCCCCGAGGCGTCGACGAAGAGACGGTCGGACTCCACCTGCACGTCTTTGAAGCCCTCGTGACGCAACCAAGAGGCGACCGACTCCGTCTCGGCTCGGGTCGGCCCGAAGCGGCTCGCCACCTGGCGGGGGGTGAGGAAGTGGCCGTAGCCTCGGCTGCCGGGGGTGGAGGCCGCCTCAGCAGCCGATCGGAGAGCGGCTCCATTCCGTACCGACAGCACCACGCTCAGAGAGAGGGGGGTGGATCCCCCGAGGGGGCCAAGACGGGCAGCGTTGCTCATCGGCAAGGCGCGCGTCTTCGTCCTCGCCCACCTGGCGGTGGCCGCGGTGGCGCTCGGCGCGGCGGCCACCAGCGTGAGGCCACCGACGAGCGCGGCCGCCGAGAGGCAGGCCGCCGCAGACTCTGCAGCTCGCCTCCTGCCTGAGAGGAAAGAGGGTTGTCTCATCGGTCTCTCCTTTGCCCGCTGGACCCGATCAAGAGAGCCACGGGCGCTGCCCGCGTGCCTCGCGAGGGAAACGCCGGGCTGCTCGCGAACTTGCGCTCGATCGAGCGATACCGCTCTGAGCTGGACTCGTCTGTCGAAAGGCCCCGAAGGAAGAGACCGGATGCGCACTGGCGGCGAGGATCGGGCCGGCTGGGCGGCAGGAGCGGGAAGGAGGCCCTCGGGGAGAGCCACCGGCGATGAGGTAGCCTCGCCAGCTCGTTGATCCAGGAGGAACTCGCCGATCGGGCTTCGTGATGCGCTGGCGGCGATCGAGAGGGCTGCCAACGCTGAGGCCGCCTACTTCGTCACGGACGGAAGCTTCGAGGGAACCGACCAGGTCCGCCGAGCCTTCGAGAGGGCCTGGGCGGCGACTGGCGACGAGAGCTACCGGATCGAAGAGCTCCGATGGGTCGCTGCCGCTCCGATAGGGGCGGTCTGCAGCCACCGCTTCACAGCGAGCGGCTCCGTCGAGAGCCGTCGCTTCGTCGCCCGCGGACGGGGGACGAACGTGGTCGTGAGGGAGCCGGATGGCTGGAGGGTCATCCACGGGCACCTCTCACGAAGGCCGGCTCCGGCTGAGATGGACTGGGCACTCGCGTCGCCGGCCGGACGCCTGGCCCCAGGCGAGCGCGACTAGAGCCGGATCGCCTCCCTAACCTCTCCGCCTCAGGCGCAGCTCCCACAAAGACGAGCCGCCAGCACCGTCTAGTCCCGCCGGAGCTTGAAGGCGATCCTTGCCACGGTGACGTCCGAGTGACGGCGCAAGACATTGGCGAGCACGATGCCTCGCTGGTTCTGGAGGATCCGGTGACGTCGCTTCTGCGGCTCGACCTCAGGAATGAGCACGAGCAGTGAGCCGCGACCGCTGCTCTGGAGAGACCGTATGAAAGCGAGCATCGGCTTTGCGATCGAGCGGGAGGGCGAGCGCAGGATCGTGAGAGGGACTCCGGGCTGCCAGCGCTCCCACTGCTGCTCGAGGGCGCTGGCCGCCTCCTCGTCGAACTGCACGCTCACGGCCACCACCTCGTCTCCAAGCGAGAGGGCCCGCGACAAGGCAGCCGCTGTCATCTTCGACACTCCCATGACGGTCACGATGACGAGACTCCTGGTCGCTCGCGGCGTCGGAGGCGTCTCTCCGAGCCGCAGCTCCGAGGCGACGTCCCGGTAGTAGTGGTCGACTCGAAGGAACAGCAGGATGAGAAGCGGGATCGCCACCACCACGACCCAGGCGCCGGCGGCGAACTTCGTGAAGACGAAGATGATGGTCGCCACTCCCGTCATGACCGCCCCGATGGCGTTCAAAGTCGCCCGCGCTCCCCAACGCCTCGAGCGCTCGTGGTACCAGTGACGGACGAGCCCGGTCTGCGAGAGAGTGAACCCGGTGAAGACCCCGATGGCGAACAGCGGGATGAGCGAGTTCGTGTTGGCGTTGACCGCGATGAGAAGGGCGGCGGCCAGCACCGCCAGGGCGACGACTCCGTACCGGTAGACAGGCCGATCTCCCCTCAGGGCGAAGACGTGCGGGAGCAGGTGGTCGCGAGCGAGCAGGCTGGCGAGCATCGGGAGCCCGCCGAACGAGGTGTTGGCGGCGATGGCGAGCACAGCCGTGGTCGAGAGGTCGATCACGTAGTAGAGGACCCCTCGCCCGACCGACGCCCCGGTCAACTGGCTGAGAACGGTCTGGGAGGCCGACGGGGCGACGTGGAACCGGACGGTGAGCACCGACAGGCCGAGCAGCATCGTCCCGAGCAGCCCTCCGAGCAGAAGCTCGGTCCGCATCGCCCGGCGGGCCCGCGGCGGGCGGAAGGCGGGCACGTCGTTGGCGATCGCCTCTATCCCCGTGAGGGCGCTGCAGCCGGCCGCGAAGGCCTTCAAGATGAGCAGTATCCCGATCGCTCCGGCTGCGGTCGCCACGACGGAGTGGTGAACCCCCGAGCCGGGCATCGGGTGCTGACGGAAGAAGCCCGCCACGATGACCACGTAGATGCCGACGATGAAGACAGCGGTCGGGAGGAGCAGCGCCCGGGCGCTCGTTGCAAGCCCTCGGAGGTTGAGCGCGGTCAGCACCGCCAGGATCCCGAGGCCGATGGCGAGGCTGTCGGCCCGCAGCCCAGGAAAGGCCGAGACCAAGGCGGCGACGCCCGCCGCGATCGAGACGGCGACCGTGAGCACGTAGTCGATGATGAGCGCCGCCCCCGCCAGCAGGCTGGCCCGCCGGCCGAGGTTGGCCTTCGAGACGGCATAGCAGCCGCCCCCGTCCGGATAGGCGGCGATGACCTGGCGATAGGAGAAGACGAGGATCACGAGCAGCACCACGATGGCGACCGTGATCGGCTCGATCTTCCCGAGCGCGGCAGCGCCGGCGCTCGCCAGCACGACGAGCATCGCTTCGGGGCCGTAGGCGACCGAGCTGATGGCGTCCAGTGAAAGGGCGGGGATTCCCTCGAGAGCGGTTATCTCCTCCGCCCCGGGCACCTCGGCCCCGGCATGCTCTGCTGTCGCTGCGCCAGAAGAGCTGGGCGACTTGTCCTGAGCCATCAGCCTCCTCGCTGCGAAGCTCCCGGGTCCTCGATCGGCTCGATCCTCCCAGATGGCAGCGATCCGTGGGCGGCAAACCCGGCAGGCCTCTGCGGGCCTGTCGGGCGAGATCGGCTCGAGATGAACGGCCTTGCGCCCAAGATATCCCGCCCGCCCCCTGACCCCATTGTCCGGACCCGCTTGCTCGGGCACCGCCAGCGGCTCGGGCGAAGCCGGGCCGAGCCGCTGAAGGCGGCGCGGCTCGCGAGCGCTCGGGTCCCTCCCGAGCTCGGCGGCTCGGGAAGCGCTGGCACGCGACGCGCGCCAGACGAGACGAGAGCGCCGCGGAGCCGACCGGTGTCAGCCGTCGTCGAAAGCGACCTGCTCGAGGTCATGGCAGGCAAGGCGGTCGCCTTCCACGACAGACCCGTCGCTTCAAGTCCGGCGGCCGTAGGCGTCCCAAAGAGCTCCAGCCTCTCGGCCAAGGGAGATGTCGAGCTCGTTCGCAGCCCCGGCCCCGGCTGCTTCGTCCTGTTCGGCAGGCGCCGCAAGCGAGCCGCGGAGCCCAACAGGCAGCACAGGCCGCCCTCCGAGCCGCCAGAAGACAGCTGACCGTGGCCAGCTTGGCCGGCCAGATCGCTTGCCACGGGGACTCGTCCTGTCCAGAAGACCGATGAACGAGACGATCCCGGCGGAGGGCCAGCCGCCGGCACCGCAACGATCTCCTCGCTCTGCCCAGCTCGGCAGAGCGGGACGGTCCCGGCGGGCCATGGCCTAGCTTGCTCGCCGCGCCTGGCCTCTCGAGGAAGAGCGGTCCTCCTTCGGAGCCCAGCCGTAAGAAGAGTTGCGGCGGCGGGCGCGGCCGGGGTTGCCCTCTTTGCTCCTGCTTCTCCCGCCAGCGGTGGCATAGCCCCCGGACCGGGGGCGCTCTTTGCTCCTGTTCTCCCGCCAGACCGCCTCCTTCGGGCGGTCCCGACGGGAGGGACGCTCCCCGAGGCTCGGAAGAGAGGCGACATCCGGCGATGAGACTCCGCCCGTGAAGCCGAGGCGCCGCTGCATCCGCTTGGTGGCGGCAAGGTGCTCGCCAGCGATGAGGGAGACGACTGTCCCGTCGGCGCCCGCCCGGCCGGTACGCCCGGAACGGTGCACGTAGTCGGTCGCATCCGCCGGCGGGTCGAAGTGGATCACGAGCGGGACGGCGTCGACGTGGATCCCACGGGCCGCCACGTCGGTCGCCACCAGCACGTCGAGACGGCCGGCACGAAAGGCTGCCAAGGCTTTCTCGCGCTGGCTCTGGCTGCGATCACCGTGGATGGCGGCCGAGGCCAGCCCGGAACGAGAGAGACGGTCCGAGAGACGGTCCGCGCCCCGCTTCGTGCGGCAGAAGACGACGGCGGGCCCGCTCGAGCTCACCATCTCGGCCGTGACGGTCGCCCGATCGTTCGAGTCGACCCGCCAGAAGTGGTGGGCCA
This sequence comes from Actinomycetes bacterium, assembly GCA_021803215.1. Lineage (GTDB taxonomy): Bacteria > Actinomycetota > Acidimicrobiia > Acidimicrobiales > Bog-793 > JAJZLV01. Next base: position 12,067 of record JAJZLV010000089.1, read on the forward strand.
CATCACCCCTGTCGGCCGCGGTCTCGACCACGTCGTGACGAGCGGGCTGATGTTGGTAGTCGCGGACGAGCTTGTCGACCGCTCCCTCGAGGGTGGCCGAGAACAGCAGCGTCTGGCGCTCCGAGCTTGTCTGGTCGATCAGCCGGCGCACGACCGGTAAGAAGCCCATGTCGGCCATCCTGTCGGCCTCGTCGACGACCACCAGGTCGACATGGGAGAGACGGAGCGAGCCCCGCTCGAGGAGGTCGGTCAGCCGCCCGGGGCAGGCGACCAGCACATCGACCCCGGCCCGGAGGGCGGCGAGCTGCTTGCCGTAGCCGACGCCTCCGTAGACCGAGACAACCCGTGCGCCGATGACCCTCGCGAGCGAGCCGATCACCTCTTCGATCTGGGAGGCGAGCTCGCGGGTCGGAACGAGAACGAGGGCGGTCGGCTGCCGGCGGCCGCGGACCTGCCGGGACTGACCCGAGAGGCGGGCGAGGACGGCGAGGCCGAAAGCCAGGGTCTTCCCAGAGCCGGTCGGTGCCTTGCCGCAGACGTCACGGCCGGCCAGGCAGTCGGGCAGGGCCGCCGCCTGGATCGGGAATGGGGTGACGATCCCTCGACTTTCGAGTGCTGCCGCCAGCACCTCTGGGACGCCGAGCTCCGAGAAGCGGGCGGGCGCCAAGCTAGGGGTAAGTTTGCTCATGAGACTCCAGTCGGTCCAAGGTGAGATGGCCGACTCGATATACGTCTCGTGGGCCCGGCCAGCGTCGTTACCGCCAGCCACCGCCGGGTCACCGGCGATATCGGGGACAGCATAGCGGCCATTGGCCGAGCTGCGGCGAAGCCCGCCGGAGATAGCTGGTGGAACAGTGCCAGAAGGCAGATCGGCTCGGCCAGGGCGTCGCGACCGATCCGAGGCTCCGACCGGATAGGCCGGGGGCGACCCGGAGCGGCATGAACGCGCTAAACCGGTTAGCGGTGGAAGCTGCCGGCAGCAGCCGGCGTGCTCGCCTCTGCCAGCCGGCCGCCTCGAAGACCGTCCCCGGCAGGCGCTCGCTCGGCATGGGAGCGCCTCGACCAGCACTTACGGGACCGCGCAGGCCTTGCGCGACCCAGCGCGACCGAGATGACGCAAAACTTGCGCCCCCAGTTGATACGGTGCGCAGGTATCAGCAGCTCGGGCTGGAGAGGTGGGCCCGGACCCAGGAGACCGCAATGGACGAGGAACGGCCCACGACGCCGGATGGGAGGCGGCCGCGGTTCAGCGTCGTGATTCCCGCCCTCGACGAGGAGCTGTACCTGCCCGACTGCCTCGCATCTCTTGCCGAGCAGGACTTCGCCGGCGGGGTCGAGGTCATCGTCGTCGACAACAACAGCACCGACCGGACGGCGTCCATCGCCCGTCGCTCGGGCGCCATAGTCGTCCACGAGCCGACGCCGGGCGTCTGCGCCGCCCGCCAGCGCGGCAGCGAGATAGCCCGGGGCGAGATCATCGTCTCGACGGATGCCGACACCACCTTTGACCGGGGCTGGCTCTCGCGCATAGACCGCCAGCTGAGCGAGCACCCCTCGAGCGTGGCCGTCGGGGGGCCCTGTCTCTTCACCAACGACAGCCCGTGGTGGGCGGCGATCTATCCTCGCCTCTTGTTCGGCCTGGTCGCCCTCGTACACCGGCTGACCGGACACGTTTTTTACGTCACCGCCACCAACATCGCCTTTCGAAAGAGCGCCTGGCCCGGCTACGACACCCGGATGACCCAGGGCGGAGACGAGCTCGACCTGTTGCGCCGCCTCCGCAAGCGCGGTCGGGTGCACTTCGACTGGAAGAACCCGACCTTCACGTCGGCTCGTCGCCTGCGCCAGGGGCTGGCCTACAACATCGTCGTCACCTTCCTCATCTACTACCTGCTCGCCTACTGGCTGAACCGGTTCGCGGGACGGCAGGTGCTCGGCACGGCGCCGGCCTTCCGGCGCGAGCCAGATCCGAAGTCGCTCACCTCTTGGCTGGCCCGTGCCCTCTCCGCCTCGATCGTGGTCGGGGTCGGCGTCGTCGTCTTCAGGACCGGCGCCTACCTGATCGGTCTGGTCTGATGGCGACCGATTCGGCGGAGCCGCGGCTCCGCTCGCCCACCGGCCGTCTCGTGGCAGTCCTGGCAGGCGCGGCAGCGGCTTCCTACTGGACCTTCATGTCGCCCTACTCACAGGCCCTCGGCACCTTTCCATACCGCCCGCAGACCGATGACCCGGTCGTCGCCCTTACCTTCGACGACGGCCCGAACGATCCGCACACCTCGCGTCTCGCCGACCTCCTGGCCGAGCGAGGAGTGCTCGCCACCTTCTTCGCCGTCGGCACCTGCGTCGAGCGCCATCCGGAGACCGCCCGCCGACTTCTTCACGACGGGCACGTCCTCGGCAGCCACAGCTACTCCCACACCCCGCGGCGCTGCGTGGGCCGCCGCCGGCTGGAGGAGGAGATCGGCCGCAACGACGAGGTCTTCAGCCATCACCTCGGGCTGCGACCCGCCCTTTATCGGCCGCCGTGGCTCTTTCGCACGGGCGCGCTGTTCGAGGTAGCGCGCGAGCGCTCGCTGCAGCTCGTCTCGGGCGAGTTCGCCCACGTCCTCGAGGTCTTCCAGCCCTCGCCGGAGCGCTTGGCCGGCCGGGCGGCGGCAAAGGCGCGACCGGGAAGCGTGCTCATCTTCCACGACGGCCGGGAGGCAAAAGGCGGAGACCGAGCCAACACCGTGGCCGCCGTCGGGCGTCTCGTCGATCGGCTCTCTTCCGGCGGCTACCGCTTCACGACCGTCGACCGTCTGCTCGGCGTCAGCCCCTACCTGGAGCCCGCCGGCTGAGAGATCGCCGATCGCCTGGCTGTCACCGGCTACCGCTCGGATCGCTCCCTCGCCCGGGCTACGACGTTGGCGGCGATCGCCGGGGCCGCCATAGGAGGAAACGGCCAGACGGCGCTGACGTTTATCTCGCAGAGCACGTAACGGTCCTCGCCGTCTTTTCCCTTCGGGCCGTAGAGGAAGTCGGCGTCCCAGATGACCGGGAGGGCGGAGGCCCCGAGCCCGAGGAGCCGCAGCATCCCCGGCACCCAGCTTCTCTCCGCCTGCTGGCGAAGCGGCTGATAGGCCGAGGTGTCGGGGCCCACCATGGCGGGCCGGGCCCGCGGGGCTGCCGGCTCGATCGGACCCGCGTCGAGAAGGCCCTTTGGGAACTGGTGGCAGAAGCCGACAACCCGGTCGTGCGAGAAGTAGCAGCGAACCAGGCCCTCGCCTAGGCGTGGCTGGTACTCCTGGTCGACGATGACTTCGGACCACGAGAAGTAGGGGGCGCATCTGAGGGCGAACTCGCCGAGAGTCATCTGCTCGGAGAGATCGGACCGCGCCTCTCGCACCAGGACCGGCGAGCCGAGAGTGACAGGGGCGTCCGCCGCGACGAGCTCGACCCGCCAGACCCCGTTGCCGCCGTTACCGCGCCCCTGCTTCACGACGAGGCGGCCGTGCTCTGCCAGACGGGCCGGGAGCCGTTCGAGAAGCTCGTCGACGGAACGATAAAGGGTCGTGTCCGAGCCCCAACCGAGCTCCCGAGTTCGGAACAGGACCTCCTTGGTACCCATCGCCCTTATGACAGCTGGATGGGCCGAGACAAAGACGCCCTCGGCGGCGGCGGCCCGCGCCAGCTCGTCAACAGCTCGGCGGTCCACCCCGTCCTGAATCGGGTTGACCCACGTCAAGAGCGCGTCGAGGTCACTGAGCGGCGCTCGCGCCTCATCGATCCGGTCTTCGCCGAATGGAATGGGAACGACCTCGGCGTCCAGCTCACCAAGCTCTTCCAACAGCGGCCGCAGACCCCGGTCCTCAGGTGGCCGCTCGGATCCTTGCGGGCCTCGCCACAGCAGGCCAACCCGTAGGTGCGCTCCTGCTCGAGGCTCTCGATCCATCAGATCGCCCCGAGGGGACTGGCGGGCTCAGCCCTCAGGGGAAGAAGGGCTCGGGCCGCAGGCCCGACATCCCCCGTGGCTCTCACAGCCCGCCCGTAGGTTGCTCTGGACATCTCCGATGCTCGCTTTCGTCGCGCGGCTGGTTGGGTCAGCTCGCTCGGTCTGCCACTCTTGTGGTGCCCGAGGTACCGAAAAGGGCTGCTCGGGGGCCGTGTGGCACAACGCCTGAGCGAGCTGGCCGACGGGATCGCTCTTGAGAACCGCTGGCAGATCTCTTCTCGTGAGGTGATCTTCGACCACGGGCATCTCTGCGGGCGGCTCCGCCCAGCAGAGTCGCCCGCCGGCCTGGCACGCGAGCTCGAAGCCGCCAGGTCGCGGCTGCAAAGAGCCGAGCTCTCATGGCCCGCCCGCCAAAAGGTGCTCTCGTGCTTCACCTCCCCGGTCGGGTAGGTCCCCGAGGAGAGCCTCCGCCGGTACATCGAGCACCAGCGGGACGACGCGCCATGAGCCGGCTCTGGCATGTGAAAGTCACGGTGCCGCGGGGGCTCGAGGGCCGGGGAAAGGCGATCTCGCTCAAGTTCGAGGCCCGCCGGTGGCTCTTGGTGCTTCTTTGTGATGACCTGCCCGCGAAGCTGTTGGAGCCGG
>JAJZLV010000122.1 GCA_021803215.1 Actinomycetes bacterium
GCCAGCCGGACCGGCTGGTTCGTCAGCGACCCATAAAACCGGTGATGACGCGTCACCGCGCGCCGAACACGGTCGAACCACACGTCCGGGCGGCCGTCAGGACCCACCGAGCCGCTTCGACGTGTCGGCGCACCCGTTCGGATCGGTTGAGACAGGCCTGTACCGTCGGAATCGCTTGTTTTAGGGCTAGCGCTGCCGGGCGGCTTGGGCCGTCTCCTGCGGTCCCTCTTCCACCTCGCGGGCAACGCGGCGCAGGACGCCCCTCAGGACGCGGCGAGCTCGCTGCTCGAGCGCCTCCTTGTCGAGCGGGCCTGCCTCGTCGACATCCTGGTGCCAACTGCCAGAGACCGTGAGCTCGCACCTCTCGGCGTCGACCGCCTCGACGTGGAGCTCTCCTTCAAAGTGGCTCCGGCCACCAGGTTCGGAAAGCCGCCAGGCGAGCATGTAGCCGTTCGGGGCGGCCGCCCCTTCTCCGAGGGGCTCGATCGAGCAGTCGGCTACCAAGGGGAGGGGCCGGACCCCTTGTCCCTCCAGCTCTCCCACCTCGTGCACCGTGGCGCCGAGGGCGGCGCTCCAGTTCCGCCGGGAACCGAGCACCTCGTCCACCGAGGGAGCTGGCAGCTCGACATGGACGAGGTCGGACAGCTCGAGGGTGCGGGCATGTGAGCGGTGCGAGTCGCTCGGGATCGGGTACATGCCTGCCTCGATGGCGGCGTCGCGAGCTGCCACCTCCGCCAGGCTCGTCTCTGTGAGGAGCTCGGAGAGCCGGGCGGTTGCCTGGGTCCAGGTCTCGTGCAGGGGGCAGACCTGCTCCCAGCGACACGGCCCCTCGCCCAGTGCGCAGCGCTCGGCCCGAAGAGAGCCCTCGGCGGCTTCCACCACCTCGAGGACGCTTATCTCGGCTGGAGGGCGCGAGAGGCGGTAGCCGCCGTCGCGTCCAGCCCGCGAGACCGCCAGTCCGGCCCGGACAAGGTCTGCCAGGATCTGGGAGGCGAAGGTCCTCGGCATGTCGGTGTCGGCCACGACCTCCCTGATCTTGCGAGGCGCGCCGGCGTCATAGGCACGGGCGAGCGCGATGGCAGAGCGCATCACGTAGTCACCCCGCTTGGAAAGCGTCATGTTCATGGCGAAACCTTCACCTTAGCCCTGTCCTCGTGCGAGCCGTCTTCTTGGCGGCCGGCAAGAGGAGCATCGGCTCACACGGCCGCGGCCACCTCGGCGCTCTCGATCTCCCGAGCTCCAGCGAGGACTCGGCGAGAGAAGTCGATGGCGTCGAGCCTGCCGCCGCCCTGGCGCAGCGCAGCTGTCGCCACCACCTTGGCACCTTGTCGTTCGATGACGGCTGCCATCCGCGCCAGGGTCGAGCGCGGGTTGACCCCGTAGGAGCAGAACAGGCCGACCGGCAACCCACCGAGGCGGGGCAGGGCCTCCAGCCATGCCTGCACCTCCGGGGGCGGGCCGACCTTGGCCACCACGAAGCCCTTCACCCAGGTGCCGACGAGGAGGAGGTCGGCCGCCGCCAGCTCCTTCGGACCGACTTTGTCGATCGGGAGAACCTGGACGTGGTGTCCCTTTCGAGACAGCTCGTCTGCTGCCGTCCGGGCTGTCCGCTCGGTGTGGCCGCCCTCGCTCGCGAAGCAGACGAGCACTCGGCGGCTACCTCTTCGCGAGGGGTGTCCCGGGCGGAGAGGCCGGGCGGCCATGATGGCGGCCGCAGCCCGCTTTCCCTGGGCCATAGCCTCGACCACCGTGGCCGGTCCGACGAGGGCGTCTCCGATGACGAAAAGACGCTCGCGCACTGGCAGAGCTGCAGCCTGCAGGCCGACCTCCCGTCCAAGGGCCAGCTTGCCCACCGGGTTGTGGAAGGAGAAAGCCGAGGCCGGGTTGGCGAGCAGACCCGAGGCGGACCACTCGCGATCTGGCACGCCGTGGGACTCCCGGCGGACCGGCGTGCCCGGGAGCGCTGCCGCCACCGCCGGATCGGCCCGATATCCCATCGCCATCACGACCAGGTCTACCGCCACGGCCTCGGGCGGCTCCGCCTCGAGCACCTTGGGCGGCCGTCCGGCCTCCTCCTGGCTGGTGGTCAGCAGGAGAGCCTTTGCCACCCGCCCGCCCTCGCCCTCGATGGCCTTCACGGTGCGGGAGAACCGCACGCGCACGCCTTCCTGGCGGGCTTCTTCGAGCTCGTCGGGACGTGCCAGCGAGAAGCGCTCGTCGAGCCAGTCGACACAGGTGGCGTCGAGCCCGAGTCGACGAGCCGTCCGGGCGACGTCCATGGCGGTGTTGCCCGCTCCCAGCACCAGCACGTGGGGCCGCTCCTCTCCAAAGGCCTCGGCTGCGAGGCCGTTGCGGCCTCTCCACTCCTCGACGCCGCCCTCTTCGGAGAATGCGGCCCGAGCTGTTTTCAAGAAGGTGGTCGCGTCGGTGACGCCTTCGAGGTCGGCACCGGGGATGGGGAGGCGGACCGGCACGCTGGCACCGGTCGCCACGACCACGGCGTCGTGCTCGGCCAGCAGGTGCTCGAGGCCGCTCGCGTCCACCTCGACTCCGCAGCGAAGCTCCACTCCCGCCTCCTGCAGCTGGCGCCAGGGCCGGTTCGCCACCTGCTCTGGGAGGGTGAAGTCCGGGATGCCCCAGCCGAGCAGCCCGGCAGGGGAGGGGTCCTTCTCGTAGACGGTGACGGCTGCGCCCGCCTCGGTGAGCGCCCAGGCCGCTCCGATGCCGCCAGGACCGGCCCCGACGATGGCGACCGAGAGGTCGGCGTCTTCTCCCCGCACCGGCGGGGGGACGGCGTACGAGTCGGCGATGAAGCGCTCGAGAAGGCCGATGGCTACGGGCGCCTCGCCGGCGAGAGACCAGCTGCAGGAGCCCTCGCACTGGGCGGACTGGTTGCAGACCCGCGAGCAGATGTCGGGCAGGACGGAGGTGCGGGCCAGCACCTCGTGGGCCTTTGGCAGGTCTCCCTTGGCCAGCGCCGAGATGAAACCGGGGATGTCGTTGTGGGCCGGGCAGCCCCGCACGCAGGTGGGGTCGGGGCAGTTGAGGCAGCGCGCCGCCTCGGCGAGAGCCTGCTCCCAAGTCGTGATGCCACGGCGCACCTCTGTGACGTCGGCGAGGAGCGGCTCTGGGTGCACGACAGCTGTGGTCGTCCTCAGACCGGCGAGCACCGGCCCCGTGACGACTATGGCGCTGAAGGGGCAGGTGCGCTCGCACTGGCGGCAGCCGACGCAGAGCTTCTCGTCGGCGACCGCCACCCAGCGCTCGGTGTCCATGTCGAGCGCCTCGACCGGGCAGCGCACGACGCATTCCTGGCAGCCGGCGCAGCGGTCGACGAGGACGTGCACCTCGGGCCTGTCGGTCGACGAGGCTTGAGCTTCGATAAGCGTGATGGCCATGAGTTCCTCCAAAGTTGGGCGGCCGTCAGCTCGCCGCGTGCATGAGGACGTAGAGGACGGATGCGGCGGCGCCGCACGAGAGGACGACCCCGAGCGTCGCCAGCCGGATCCCGAGGGCGTTCCGGCTCACCGGCACGAGCTCTCGCCCGGCGATGCGCCAGGTCGCCCAAGCGGCTGCTGCCGTGCCGACGACGATGATCGCCACCTGCACGACGACGATCCAGCCGTTCGAGAGGATGTGGAAGTCGTAGATGGGCGAGTGGTTCGAGGAGAAGCCTGCGATGTGGGCGACGGCCGGCACCACCCGGGCCGAGTGCTTGAAGAACTTCGGCAGCTGGCGGGCGAAGTAGTCCGCGCCGACCACTGGGATGAGGCCGTAGGCCATCGGGACGAAGAAAGCCCGGAAGCGAGAGGTCCGGTCCACGAAGCTCTCGGGGTGGGTCACGGCGATCTCGCCTCTCCCCAGGGTCTTGCCCAGGAGCCAGGCGATGCCGGCGGTTGCGAGCGTCACGGCGGCGATCACGGCGAGGTAGTCGACCGGGTTCGGGTAGTGGGGGAAGTAGAGGTGCTTGTTGAGCCAGCCGTCCATCGCGGCAAAGACGTTCGTGGCGTTGAACTGCTGGTAGACGACCAGTCCCCAGAGCATCGCGACGCCCCAGGCGACGTCCGCCCGGCGCCGGCGAGGGGCGACGACCGAGGTGAGGGGGCGCTGCAGGAACAGCCCGACGTTTCCCTCGGGACACGACTTGTAGCACTCGGTGCAAAGCCCGCAGGAGAGGTTCGAGTCGGCGCTCCCCGGCCAGGTGTACCAGGGGCATCCGAAGCCGTTCTCGCCTCCCCGCATGCAGTCCTTGGTCTTGCAGGCGAGGCAGACCTCCCGGTCCTTGGTGCGAAAGCCGGCCACCGACCCCATCGACCCGACCGTGCCGATCAGCGTGGTGAGCGGGCAGATGTAGCGGCAGAAGGTCCTGCGCTCGAAGACCAGGAAGAACAGGAGAGCGGAGGAGACGATGCCGACGACCATCCAGGCGGTGTCGGCCGGGTTGCCCGGTCCAGCGATGTTGAAGAACTCCTCGATCCAGGTGAGCAGCAAAAAGCTCCCGACCGGGATCAAAAAGCCGATGCGGGCGAGCGGCTCGGGGAACTTGAGCCCGAGGCCGAGGGCCTTTTGCGTGCGGCGAAACAGCGTCCGCCGCTGGATCCACTCGGCGAAGCCGCCGAAGGGGCACATGGCGCACCAGGCTCGGCCGACGACGACCATCATCACGAAGACGAGGCAGAACCAGACGTACCAGGTGATGGCGGCTCCGAAGTTGAGCCCCGGGACGGCTGTGCCGAGGACTCCCACGAAGATCACCGTCCAGAAGATGATCTGGTTGGGAAGGATGAGAAGGAACTGGAACTTGCGGTCCCGGAGCAGCCGGGCCACCCGGGGGTTCTTCGTGAGCTCGAGCCCCGGCTCCGGGTCGGTGGCGGCGAAACGCTCTTCTAGCCCGGCCCTCTTGGGCGGCCGGAGGTGGACCGCCACCGAGACTGGGTCGGCCGGGTTGGCTCTCGTGCGGTCCTCCAAGTTGGTGGCCATCGGCCCCTCCTTGCCCTTGTGGCTCTCGGTTCGGCTCGAAGGCCAAGGTCTCCTCGCCGGTCCTACATTTAGTTACTTACTGAACGTAGACAATAAGTAGAGGATAGCACTACGTCAAGTCAAGGAGTAAACTTGCTCCCGTGGACGGAGGGACTCCAGGCCGGGTCGGCCAGCGGGCCGGGGCCAGACGGCGCGCCCGCTCATCTTTCTCGCGGCGCCCGAGGCGCCAGTGAAGGCCCGAAGCAGGGTTCGCCTCGGCGGATCGAACCCGGTGGGATCATGCCGGTGCCGCCGGCCGGCCCACCCGCGCCCGATCGCCCGCCGCCAGCCGCCGCAGCTGCTAGGGACGCCTTGTCGTCCCGGCGACGGCCTCTTTTCACCGGCGGCGAAGCGGCCCGAGAGGAACTGCTCGACAAGACGCGGCTCTCGACCGCTGCGCCGGCCGGCTCTCGCGAGCATCGGCCCGAAGAAAAAGGCGCCATGGGCAAGGAGGAGGACAGGTGAACCCGCCACGACGATCGCCGCCAACAGTCGGAGGAGCCATCTCACGGGATCGACCACAGCTGAGGTCCGACCCGCTTGAGCCGGCGGTCCCGCTCGGTGAAGGAGCGGAAGGCCGAGAGGCGCTCCGTGCTGCCACGGAGCGCCCGGGCGTGGCCTCCCGGGGAGCCGAAGGCCCTCGGCGTCTTGTCCGCATCCTCATAGTCGAGGATCACGTCCTCGTCAGAGAGGGCACTGCCCAGCTGCTCGAGACGGCCCCTGACCTTCGAGTCGTCGGAGTCTGCGGCACGGCCGAAGAGGGCGCCGGGCTCGTCGAGCGACTTGCCCCCGATGTGGTTCTCGTCGACGTGAACCTGCCCGGGGCGAGCGGGCTGGCGCTCGCGCGAGACCTCTCGCGGCGCCATCTTCCGACCTCGGTGCTTGTCGTGAGCGCCTACGACGACCATGCCTATGTGGCCGAGGCGCTCGAGATAGGCGTGGGCGGCTACCTGTTGAAGACCGCCTCCGGCAACGAGCTCATCGAGGCCGTCAGGTTGGTCGCCTCGGGCGTCTTCGTGCTCGACGGGGGCGTCTCGTCGCGCCTCGGGCGCAGGCGCCAGGGCGGACAGGCGGGACGACCCGAGCCCGGCGCCCTGACCCCGCGCGAGTCGGAGGTGCTGGCGCTGGTCACAGAGGGCCGGTCGAACAAGCAGATCGCGGCCGAGCTCTCTCTCGGGCTTCGCACTGTCGAGTCGCACGTCTCGAACCTCCTCGCGAAGCTCGGCGCCTCCTCTCGGACCGAGGCAGTCGCCTATGCCCTTCGGGCCCGTCCGGGGATCAGAGCGAGCGACCGTGGCCAAGCCCCGGGTCATTGAGGCCCTGCCCGACTGGCCTGCCGAGCCGCCGGCCGGTTTCGGCGGGGTCCTGCGCAGCGCTCTCTCGCCGCCTCTCAGCGACCGGCGCTTTTGGGTGGTTCAAGCGGTGGTCGTCGTCTTCGCCGGCCTCCACCTCTTTGTCGACCTGATCTCCTCCCGGGGGGCGAGCCCGTTTCCCGACGGCCTGCCGGTGGCACTCCTCATCATCCCGGTCGGCTATGCCGCCACCCGTTTCGGGCTCACCGGCTCGGCGGCCACGGCCGTCTGGGCAACTCTGCTCTGGCTCCCCGACCTGTTGCTCCCCTTCGATGAGGGGCACGCGCCCTCCGATCTCATCAACCTCCTCCTCGTGGTCGTAGCTGCGCTCTTTTTCGGCCAGCAGATCGAGTCCGAGCGGCGGGCCCATGACCGCGTCGAGCGGGCGACGCTTGGTCGCTTGCGAGCCGAAGCCGGCTACAGGCAGCTCTTCGATGCCAACAAGGCGCCGATCCTCGTCCTCGATGCGCACGGCGCGGTGAGAGACGCCAACCCGGCCGCTCTGGTGCTCTTTGGTGAGAGGGCCATAGGCGGCTCGGCCGCCGAGCTGCTCGGCGAGCAGGGACCCTCCGAGGCTTGGCAGGGAAAGGTGGCAAGGCTGGCAGATGCTCGCGACTACCGGCTCGGTGTCGCCGAGCTGGCCGAGGGGGGCGGCGCCAGGGTCCAGCTCGTCTTCGAGGACGTGACGAAGGAGCTGAGCGAGACGAGACGGGCTGTTCGCCAGCGGGCCCTCATGGTGGCAGCCGAAGAGGAGCAACGCCGCCTGCTCGCCCAGGAGCTGCACGACGAGCCGCTGCAGCTCTTCTTGCACCTGGCCCGAAAGCTCGAGCTGCTGAGCCACTCAGACGGGGTATCGGAGGAGGCTGCCAAGAGTCTCGAAGAGACGAGAGCTCGCTCTCTCGAAGCGGCCACCCGGCTTCGCACCATCGCGAAGGGTCTGCGCCCTCCGGCTCTCGATCAGCTCGGACTCGTCCCGGCTCTCACCGGGTACCTCTCCGAGGCCGAGGAGGAGAGCGGGATCCTGCTGGACCTGGCTGTCTCCGGCGAGGCGGGCCGGCTCAGTCCTGAGATCGAGCTCGGCGCCTTTCGAATCGCTCAAGAGGCGGTGAGGAACGCCATCCGCCACGCCGGCGCCGGCAAGGTGCGAGTCGAAGTGGCCTTCGCGCCGGGCTCGCTCGAGGTCGAGATCGTGGACGACGGCGTCGGTGTGGACCAGCCGGTCGAAGCCGACGCCGGAGATCACCTCGGGCTCGTCGGGATGTCGGAGCGGGCCAGCCAGCTGGGCGGCTCGCTCGAGGTCACCGGTGTCAGGGGAAAGGGCACCGCAGTCCGTGCCAGCCTGCCTCTTGTCGCCAGAGCCACTTGATGAGGAAAGGACCGACTCTCACGATCGACCCCTCGCAGGTGGAGGCCATTGCGGGGCTGACACCCTCGCGACTTTTTGGCAAGGGCCGTCGGCGAGGACTTTCTCGGCTCTTGCCCCAGTTCCGTCGGCTCGGTCGCCCTGGCTGACGGCTCGACGGAACTCCACCCGGTCGTCCGCCGGCGCCTCAGGGCTTCCAGGTGGCTGTGGGCGTCGCAGCTCGGCCAGAGGCTCTCACCGTTCACCGGGCGCCGGCTCGAGGAGGATCTGACCGAGACACCAGTCCGGGTGGTTCGCCTCGAGGCGTCTGATGGTGTACTCGCTCTCGAAGAGCGCCAGGAGGCTTCCGTCCCGGCGCTCCATGATCTTTACCCCTCTCGTCTCACGCAGCTGGGCCGCGGTGGCCTTATCGGTGAGCCGAGCCGCGCTGTAAAGGGCAGGGGAGAGCTCGACTGGCGCGCCGAACTCGTTGCGCAAGCGGTAGGAGAAGACCTCGAACTGCATCGGCCCGACGGCCGCCAGGATCGGTGTCGGATCGCCCTCGGGGTCTCGCAAGACTTGGACGACCCCTTCACGTTCCAGCTGCGCGAGGCCGCGGCGGAATTGCTTGTAGCGGTTGGCGTCGGGCATACGGGCCGCCGCGAAGAGCTCGGGAGCGAAGCTCGGGATGCTGGGAAAGACGACGGGGACCTTCTCGAAGAGGGTGTCACCTATGCGAAGGTCGCTGGCGTTGACGAGGCCGATCACATCGCCCGGGTAGGCCTCGTCGATCGTCCCTCGCTCCGATCCGAAGATGCCGGCGGCGTGCTTGGTCGAGAAAGGCTTGCCGGTAGTTCCCTGGGTGAGCGTCATCCCGCGTTCGAAGCGTCCAGAACAGGCCCGGACGAATGCGACATGGTCCCGATGCGCCGGGTCCATGTTGGCCTGGATCTTGAAGACGAAGCCGGCGAAGGGCGCTTCCAGCGGGCGGAGCACCCCGCTGGCGTCCCGGCGGGGCGCCGGGGGCGGCGCCAGGTCCACGACTGCATCGAGCAGGTGGCGAACGCCGAAGTTGGTGAGGGCCGAGCCGACGAATAGCGGGCTCGTCTCGCCCTCGAGGAAGGACTGCTCGTCGAAGCTGACTCCGACCGCGTCCAAAAGGGCCAGCTCCTCGCTGGCGCGCAGCCAGGCGTTGCCCTCTTCGCGGGCGGCCCTCTCGTACCCGATCGGCTCCTCCTCGGCCGCTGTGGCTCCCCGGGCGGTCCGCGAGTAGCGGATGAACTCTCCGCTCCGGCGCTCGACGACCCCCCGGAAGTCGCCCGGGAGTCCGACAGGCCAGGTGAGGGGTGTCGGGCGCAGACCGATCTGGGCCTCGATCTCGTCGAGCAGCTCGAGCGGCTCGCGCCCGGGACGGTCGTATTTGTTCAAGAAGGTGATGATCGGCATCCGGCGGGCCCGGCAGACCTCGAAGAGCTTGAGAGTCTGCGCCTCGATCCCCTTGGCGACGTCGAGGACCATGACGGCGGCGTCGACCGCCGCCAGCACCCGGTAGGTGTCCTCGGAGAAGTCTCGGTGACCTGGTGTGTCGAGGAGGTTGACGACGTGGTCGCGGTAGCTGAACTGGAGCACGGTCGAGGTGATCGAGATCCCCCGCTGCTGCTCCATCTCCATCCAGTCCGATCTCGCCCGCCGGCCGCCCGCCCGGGCTTTCACGGCGCCGGCCTCTGCGACGGCCCCGGCATAGAGCAGGAACTTCTCGGTGAGCGTTGTCTTGCCCGCGTCCGGGTGGCTGATGATTGCAAAGGTGCGCCGGCGCGCAGCCTCCAGGGCCACCGTCTCGGTGGCGAGAGCCAGGGTCGTCATCGCGAGTCGGCCGGCCGTCCCTTGCCGCCTGCCTCGCGGCGGAGCATCGAGGCCGTCGCCTCGGCGAACGCCAGCTTCGCTCTGGGCTCCTCCCAGCTTTTTTCTACCTCCGCCACGTGGCCGAAGAGCCTCCCGAGGAGGGCGCTTTTGTCCCTTGCTTTTGCCGGGTCGCCCAGCTGTTGGCGCAAGTCGAGAAGATCGCGCAGCTGCGAGAGCGAGAGCTCGAGAGGCTTCATCTGCTGTATGCCGAGGAGCCGCTCGACGTCACGGTGCGCGTGATGACGGACGGTGCGAGGCGACGGCCCCGATCGTTCGGCCACCTCGCCGATCCAGTGCACGGCTGGCTCGCTCTTGGCGGGCAGGCGCACCGGCGGACCATAGCCTTGCCCATCAGGAGAGAGCCCCGACCGCCGAGGCCAGCCGGCGCCACGGCGAGGTGCTCGAGATCAAGAGAGCACGCGCCGGCGGAAGTTGCGCAGGCCGAGGGCCAGCAGCGCCCCGGCAAAGCAGGCCAGCACCGGGTAGATCACGTAGAGGTGCATGTGAGGAAAGGAGGTGAAGGCCGCCCTCATGCCCTCGTTGACGTAGATGAGGGGGTTGAGCAGCACCAGCACTTGCAGCCAGTGAAAGCCCCCGACCTGCACCGGCGCCAGGGTGGTCCAGCTGTAGTAGGTGCCGCCGAGAAAGGTGATCGGCAGGATGATGAAGCCGAACATGAGCCCGATGTTGCGCGGCTCGAAGCTGGTGCCGAGCAGCAGGCCGAGGCCCGACATGGCTATGCAGGCGAGCGGTACGAGGGTGAGGACGATCCACCAGTGCAGGTCGAGGTTGGCGTGGACGCCCGGGGCATGCACGACGGCGGCGATCGGCAGCACGAGGGCGGCTGCGATCACGCCCTGGGCGGCGCCCGAGAGCACCTTCTCCACCGCCACGAGCCAGATGGGACAGGGCGCCTGCACGCGGTCCTCGATCTCACGGGTGAAGCCGAACTCCTGGGCCATGTTGAGGGCGATCGACTGCACGCCCTGGAACATGATCGAGATGCCGGCGACGCCGGGGACGAGGACGGTGGCGAAGGCCGATTCGCCTGCCGGCCCTCTTCCGCCCACCCCCTGGCCGATCTTCGGGAAGACGTAGAGGAAGACGAAGCAGAGGAAGAAGGGCTGGATGACGGTGCGGAGGGCAAAGATCCACTTGTCCTTCCAGAGCACCTTCAGGTCCCTCAGCAAAAGGGCGCCGAGCGCCTGGTAGCTGGCGCTCAGCACGGGGCGCAGCCGGACCGAGATCTGTTGACCCAGCTCGTCCGAGGCGACCGGAGTGTTGGCCAGCACCATCAGTCCCGCAGCTCCCTTCCGGTGAGGGTGATGAAGACGGTCTCGAGCGTCGGCTCGGCGACCGAGAGGTCGAGCAGGTCGAAGTCATGCCGCCCGACCGCCTGCACGACCTCTCGCATCACCTTCTTTCCGCTTGTGACCTGGAGGCGCACGCCGCCCTCGACGGCTTGGGCCTGGCGCACCCCTTCCACCTCGGTCTCGAGCACTTGACGGAGCCGCTCCAGATCTCCGGCGGCTCTCACGGTGACGACTGTGTCCCCCCCGATCGAGCCCTTCAGGCTGGCCGGGGTGTCGAGGGCGAGTATGCGACCGTGGTCCATGATGGCGACCCGGTCGCAGAGCTGGTCGGCCTCCTCCATGTAGTGGGTCGTGAGAAGGATCGTCTGGCCGTCCTTGTTGAGCTCCTCGAGGAGCGACCAGAGGGCGAGCCGGCTCTGGGGGTCGAGGCCGGCGGTCGGTTCGTCGAGGAAGAGCACGGCTGGGCGGTGGAAGATCGCCCTGGCCACCATGAGGCGCTGAGCCATCCCGCCCGAGAGGGCATAGACGGAGGCCTTGGCCCACTTCTCGAGCTGGAACTGCGTGAGCAGGCGGTCGGCCGTCTCCTTTGAGGCCGCCCGCCCCATCCCGAAGAGCCGGCCGTGGAAGTAGAGGTTCTCCCAGACGGTGAGCTGGCGGTCGAGGGTGTTCTGCTGGGAGACGATGCCGCTCAGCTGCTTGGCGAGAGCCGGGTGGCGCGCGACGTCTATCCCGCCGACGAAAGCCCTCCCCGAACTCGGCACCACCCGGGTCGTGAGAATGCCCGCCGTCGTCGTCTTGCCGGCGCCGTTCGGCCCGAGGAGCCCGAAGATCTCACCCACGTAGACGTCGAGGTTCAGGTGATCGACGGCTGTGAGCCGAGAGCCCGGATAGACCTTGGTCAGCTCCTCTGTGTGGATGATCGGGGCAGCTCTCGCCGGCATGGCAGGCTCGGCTGCCAGCTGGGTGGCCGACATCTGCTTCATGGTAACCGGCCCGGAAAACGCCCCTGATGGCCTCGGTCAGACGCTCAGGGCCCTTGCCGGCCGGCCGGACGAGCTCGGCGGCCTTCGAGAGCTTCACCTCGGTCGGCCTTGGCCGGCTTCGAGGCGCCGGCGCGGATCACCCTGGCCAAGCCCCATCTGGGCCGGTTGGGTCGCTGCGGGCGGGTCGGTGTGCTCGCGGGCGCAAGAGGCGGCGACGTCCATCCTGGCAGAGAGGGCCGCGGCGGAGCCGGCTCACCCGGCCGGGCGCAACCACCGGCCCGCCCTCGAAGAGGCGGGGAGCACTGACCGCCCGGCCTGGAGCTCTCCTGCTGCCTGGTCGGGCGGGAGGAGAGCCCCTCGGGCCGTCTTTCCATTCGCCATAAGGTTTGAACCTGAAGGGAGCGAGCAGGATGCGAGACAGAGGTGTCGTCGGGGCGCTCGAGTCGGAGCTCGAGCCCGGCACCGTGGTCACCGACCACGACGTCATCGAGAGCTATCGCTACGACCGCGCCCTCACCCTCCGGCCAGGCCACCCGCTGGCCGTGGTCCGGGCCGCCTCCACCGCCGACGTCCAGGTCACTCTGCGGCTCGCCTCGCGCTTCGGGGTCCCGGTGGTGGCTCGAGGAGCCGGTACCGGGCTCTCGGGCGGCTCGGCGGCGATCGAGGGCGGCATCACTCTCTCGCTGGAGCGGATGCGGTCGATCTCGGTAGACCCGGCTGCCATGGTTGCCACGGTGCAGCCCGGTCTGCTCAACGCAGAGGTAAAGGCCGAGGCGGCCCGGTTCGGTCTCTGGTACCCCCCGGATCCGTCCTCCTACGAGATCTGCTCCATCGGCGGCAACCTCGCCACGAATGCAGGCGGGCTTTGCTGCGTGAAGTACGGCGTGACGACGGACTACGTCCTCGGCCTAGAGGTCGTGCTGGCCGACGGTCGGGTGGTGCGCCTCGGGGGTCGCACGGTGAAGGACGTGGCGGGCTATGACCTTAAGCGGCTGTTCGTTGGGTCGGAAGGCACGCTGGGCGTCATCACCGAGGCGACCCTGCGCCTGCGCCCCCGTCCGGCGGCGCTCTCTACCGTGGCGGCCAGCTTCACCCAGGTCGTCGAGAGTGGTCGGGCTGTCGTGGAGATTGCCTCTTCGATGCGCCCGGCCGCGCTGGAGATGATGGACAGAGCAGCGATCACGGCCGTCGAACGGGTGAAGCCGATGGGCCTCGGCCCCGACATCGGCGCTTTGCTGCTCGGCCAGAGCGACGCCGGTCCAGGCGAGGTGGCGCTCATGGCACAGGCCTGCGAGCGGTCGGGGGCCGCCTTTGTGGCCGTCACCGACGATCCCGACGAAGGGGAGCTGCTGATGGGCGCCCGCCGGATGGCCATCCCGTGCGTCGAGCGTCTCGGGGCGGTGCTGATCGAAGACGTCGGAGTGCCGATCCCGGCGATCCCGGCGCTCATCGCCGAGATCGGCGCCGTGGCAGAGCGCCGCTTCACCCAGATCCCGATCATCGGCCATGCCGGCGACGGCAACTTCCATCCACTCGTCGTCTTCGACCCGGCCGATCCGGCGGCGGCCGAGCGGGCCGAGCAGGCCTTCGACGACATCATGAAGGCGGCCCTGAGCCTCGGCGGCACCATCAGCGGCGAGCACGGCGTCGGGATCCTGAAGGCCGGCCATCTGACCGCCCAGCTCGGAGAGGTGTCGGCCGAGCTCACGCGGACGATCAAAGAGGCGCTCGACCCGCACAACATCTTGAACCCTGGGAAGTGGGTGTGAGCCGCCGCCGGAGCGGCCGCGAGAAGGTCGGGGCCTCGAGGCGGCTCAGGGGCCAGAGGGCGGCCGTTCGGTGCCGCGCCGGCGGGGTCGCGGCGAGGTGAGCCGGCAGTCAGCCCGCGGGGCTCAGTCGCGCCTCGAGGAGCTCCTTGGGTCTCGCCGGCCGTCCGCCGGCTCACCGAGCTTCGGCTCTCGCCCGCCCACCTGCCAGCAAAGGCGGCCTCGCTCGTAGGAGAGCCCGGCCTGTGGCCCGTCCGCCAGCCAGGCTGCGGCATCGAGGTCGTGCACGACGGGGTCCCCCTCGGCCGCTGCGAAAGCGGCGGCAGCCCGGACCCCGAGGCCGCTCTCCATCATCACGCCGACATAGACGCCGAGGCCGGCAGCCCGAGCGACGGCGGCCATCTCCCGCGCCGGGAGGAGACCCCCGCACTTCATGAGCTTCACGTTGACGGCGTCGGCCGCTGCGAGCTCAGCAATCCGGTCGACGTCGTGCGCGTCCCGCGCGCTCTCGTCGGCCAGCACGGGATACGGGCTGCGGGCAGTCACGAAGGCGAGGCCACGCAGGTCGCCCGCCGGCACCGGCTGCTCAACCAGATCGATCGGGATCCCTGCTCTGTCGAGCTCCTCGAGCACCCTCACGGCCTGACGGGGCGTCCAGCCCTGGTTGGCGTCGAGGCGCAGAATCGTTGGCTCCGGGAGAGCGCTCGCGAGGTCGCGGACCAAGCGACCGTCCGCCGCGCCTCGCAGACCAACCTTCAGCTTCAGCAGGCCGAACCCGTCCGCCAGCGCCCGGGTGGAAGCCGAGAGCATCTCCTCCAGATCACCCGCGCCGATCGTCATGTCGGTCGGGACGGAGCTGGCAGCGGTGCCGAGCAGACGCGAGATGCTCCAGCCGACCGAGCGGGCCACGAGGTCGTGGAGGGCGACGTCGACCGCCGCCTTGGCACTCGGGTTGCCGACGAGGCCTTGTTGTACGGCGCGAGCCGTGTCGAGCAGGTCGGCGGCGTCGCGGCCCAGCACCTGCCCTCTCAGCTCCTCCAGGGCAGCAAGGATGCTGCCGCGGGTCTCGCCGGTGATGCGAGCCGCAGGCACGGCCTCGCCCCAGCCCTCGGTGCCGTCGGCAGCCGCCAGCCTGACGGCGATGGAGGTCACGCTGTCGAGCTGGCGGAGCGCCGTCTTGAACGGCGCGCTGAGCCGGTACGAGCGCTCGACAACTTCGAAGCCAACGATCGGGAGCTCACTCATCGGCGAGCGTGCCTAGCAGCCAGAGGCGCCCGGGCCGGATCGACTCCGCCCTCGAGCGCCCTCATGCCGTGACCAGCTCGAGGCGGGACGGCCCCTTCTCGGCCGGGACGGGAAGACGGAGCGGCTCGGACCCCGGCGTCAGGGAGCCGAGCAGTCGCCAGCCGGCGGCCCCGGTCACCGAGGGGAGGTTGGCCGGCAGGCCGTGCCAGGTGAGATAACCGAGCACCGCGAACGCCAACGCCTCCTTGGCTTGGGAGGCCAGGCCGAGCTCCTCGCTCGGCAGGACTGCGGTCCCCGGCAGGTCGGCCCGGATCCACGAGAGCAGCGTCAGGTTGCGGCTGCCGCCGCCGGACAGGACCATCTCCTCGAGCCCGTGGCGGCCAGCCGCCTCGACGAGGCGGTCGGCGACAAGGCGGGTCACCGTGGCGGCGACGTCTTCGGGGGCGCTGTCGGGCGCACAGCTGTCGATCGCTGCTCGCAGGTACTCCTCGTTGAAGTGCTCCCTTCCGGTGCTCTTCGGCCAGCCGCGGGCGAAGTAGGGATCTCCCGAGAGCGCCGAGTGAAGCGACCTGATCACCCTGCCGCTGGCCGCGATGGCGCCTCCGGTGTCAAAACAAAGGCGGCCGCCGCTCGCCCAGCGGGCGGGCGGATCCAACAGGCAGCCCGCCGGCCCGACGTCATAGCCGACCACCGCCTCGCCCGGCGCAAGCACGGTGATGTTGGCGATCCCTCCGAGGTTCACCACTCCGGTCCGCTTCGTGGTCCGGCCGAGCCAGAGCGCGTCGAAGAGCGGGACGAGCGGCGCCCCTTGGCCCCCGGCTGCTATGTCTCGCCCTCGCAGATCGGAGACGACCGGGAGCCCGGTGCGTTCTGCCACCAGGTGAGGGTTGCCGAGCGCCAGTGAGCCGCGAGCCCGACCGTCCTCCCCGACCGAGTGGAAGACGGTCTGGCCGTGCAGAACGGCCAGATCGGCCGCCCCGCCGGCCACGGTCGAGCGGGCGTCGGCGAGAGCGTCGGCGTAGAGCTCGCCGAGTCGGCTGTGCAGCAGGCAGAGGTGGGCGACATCGGTCCGGGAGGGTGGAAGAACCCTCTGAAGCTCTGCCACTACATCGTCAGGATACGAAGAGCTCGAGAGGCCGAGCAGTCGGCAGAAGAGCACTTCGCCGTCGAGGTTGAGCTCGGCCGCCGCGACGTCCACTCCGTCGAGCGAAGTGCCGGACATGCAGCCGAGCACCCGCACTATGTAGATTTTTCAACATCTAGCAGCACCACGCCGGAAGATAGTAACATCGAGTCCCACCGGCTGCGGGCAACAGGATCTAGCGCAAGGTAAGGGACAGGTGAAGACGGGAGCCGAGCAAGTACGAACCGAAGAGCGGAACCCCCGCACCCTTGACATCGACCAGCTTTCCACCCTGCAGCTCCTCGAGCGCCTCAACGAGGAGGATGCCACGGTCCCTGCCGCGGTGGCGGCCGCCCTCCCAGAGCTGGCGGTCGCAGTGGACTGGGTGGTGGAGGCGTTGAGGGCGGGCGGCCGGCTGCACTACTTCGGCGCCGGTAGCTCCGGGCGCATCGCGGTCCTCGATGCGGCCGAGGTGCCGCCGACGTTCGGCTTGCCGGCGGGGAGCGTCGTCGCTCACCCCGCCGGCGGGGAAGATGCCATGCAGGTGGCTCTCGAGGGGGTGGAGGA
>JAJZLV010000040.1 GCA_021803215.1 Actinomycetes bacterium
TCCGAAGCCGAGCACGGCTCCGGGCACCAGAAGGAACGATCGGCCGCTCGCCAGGGCCAGGTAGCCCCCCGCGCCGATGGCGACCATGACCACTACCACGGCCAAGTGGTGCTCAGCGGCCCGCACGCCGACCCTCCCGCCGAAGTCGGCTCGCCAGCCGGCTGTGGTGCGGACGCTGAAACCGACGGCGCTGCCCAGCGCGGCCAGCAGTCCGGCGCTGCCCGGAGCCACCCCGTGGTCAACCGTGCTCGGCACCAGGAAGGATCCCATGGCATTGGATGCGGCCACTGCTGCAGCCATGCCGGCTGCGAGGAGGATCAGCGGGCGCACGTCGATCGGCGTCTGTACCGCTCTGCGGGGCCGGCCTGCTGGTTGGCTGGCGCTGTCGGGGGCGTTACGGACGGTGTCCTGACGCTGCTGCTGGTGCAGGACGAGCAGCACTCCGGCCACGTAGGCGGCGCCAGCAAGGTAGGCAGACTGCCATCCGGCGGTCAGTACCAGCGCGGGGACAGCCAGGCCAGAGAGCAACGTAGCCGCGGGGATGCCGGCCTGCTTGATCCCGAAGGCCAGGCCCTGGCGGCCGCTGTGCACCACCTCGGACAGCAAGAGGTTCGTGGCCGGCTGCATCATGCCGTTGCCGATGCCCCCCAGCACGAGCAGGGCCAGCAGGTTCCACAGGTGGTGGACCAGCAAGCCGATGCCTGCCATGCTGGCCAGAGCGATCATCGTCGCCAGCTCCATGACCCTCCACGGGCCCGCCCGTTCGGCTGCCCTCCCAGAGCTGACCGAGCACAGGGCCGACGAGCCGAAGAAGGCCGCGACCCCGAAGCCGATGTCGGCGGTGCTCAGGTGCAGGGCGTGGCGTAGCTGGACGGTCAGCGCTCCGGTCAGGAATACGGGGAAGACCGCCGCGCTGGCCGCCGCGATGGCGACCGCCACGGTGGGCAACGGTCGCGGCGCCCAGACGGCGCCGCCGCCGGTCGGCTGGTCGGTCACAGCGCGGGGTCGGCTGGAGGCCGGCGCGGATCGGAACTCGCACGAGCGCCAGCAGCCGCGACGGCGGCGCCATCGGGGCACAGGTGGTGGGCGGCAGGGCTCATCGCGGCCGTAGGTCTGCTGGCGCCTTGTGGAGTGTCTGAGCCGCCGAGAGGCCGCCGAGCTGCAGCTGAGCGGGCAGCGACCGGCGACACCGCGCTGTCCCGAGACTCCCCCTGGTGAGTCGCGAACGGGTTCTTGACTGCGGCGATGTGCGACCTCGGTGGCGCCAGGCGCCAGGCGGACAGCGGCGGCGAGGAAGCTGGAGCTGGTGGCGAGCTTGTCCGGGCCGCGCACCCGTGCTCGCCCAGGAATCCCACACGCGCGATTGTCCCAGGTCCATCGGCGCCCGGGGCCGAGCGACGCGAGAGCCGGTGACTGCTCGGCTCTTCTCGAGGGCGCCGACCCTCGCCAGGAGTGGTGGCGTCGGGTCGTAGATCCAGCTGGCGGTAGGGCAATCTCGGTCCAGTCCCCTCGGCTTTGAGGACTTGCCACGAGTCCCAGCTCCGGCGACCCAAGAAGATCTGGTTGAACCGAACGGGTGTTCGTATAATCATCCGGGTGAGCGCCTTTCCGGCCGCCGCCTCCCGGCGAAAGATCGCCGACGTCACCACCGGCTCCGGCCTGCTCGCGCGAGAAGACCTCTTGCCGGTGAGCGAGGCTCTCTCCTCGCTTCTCCCCTTCGGCGGGCTGAAGCGGGGGGGCACCACCCTCATCGGCCCGGGGAAGCCGGGCGGCACCTCGCTAGCGGTCGAGCTTCTCTCCGGCCTTTCCCAAGCCGGGCACTGGTGCGCCGCTGTCGGCCTCGCCGACCTCGGGCTCGTGGCGGCGAGCGAGGGGGGGATAGCTCTCGAGCGATTCATCCTCGTCCCGAGCCCGGGCCATTCGCCCCGCTGGGAGCAGGTGCTCGCCACTCTCTTCGAGGCCGTGCCGGCCGTCCTCTTCGCGCCCGCTGGTCCGGTGAAGGCCCCACAGGCGCGCAAGGTGGCCGCCCGGGCGCGTGAGAAGAGGACCGCTCTCGTCCTTTTCGATCCGAGGGGATGCTGGCCCGAGGCGGCCGACCTCCGCCTCGAGGTGACCTCCTCTTCCTGGTCGGGCCTCGGGGAGGGCTGCGGCCTCTTGGCGGGAAGGTCGATCGAGATAGAGATAAAGGGAAAGGGAGCGGCCGCCCGACCACGTCGGGGCTGCCTGACCCCTCCGGCAAAGAGCGCGACCTCTGTCGACCTGCGGGCGGTCAGATGAGCCGGACCCTCGTGGTCTGGTGCCCGGACTGGCCTTTGGTGGCGGCCGGGGCGATCGACCGCCCGAGCGCAGTTGTGAAGGCGAACCGGGTCGTCGCCACCTCTCGGGCAGCCCGGGAGGAGGGAGTGGCCCTCGGTCAGCGGCGCCGGGAGGCAGAAGGCGCCTGTCCCGGCCTCGAGGTGCTGCCGGACGATCCCCTACGGGATCTGCGCAGCTTCGAGGGCGTCCTCTCTGCCGTCTCGGCCTTCACCCCTCTTTTCGAGCTGACAAGACCGGGAGTCTGCTCCCTCTCGGTCCGCGGTCCCGCCCGCTACTTCGGAGGGGAAGAGAAGCTGGCAGGCAAGATGGCGCTGGCGGCCTCCGAAGCCCTCCGGGCGGTCGGAGGCCCTGAGAGCCCGGCCGCCCGGGTGGGAGTGGCCGACACCCCCTTTGCCGCTCGACTGGCGGCACGCTCCTGCTCTCTCGTTCCCGTCGGGGCGACGGCCAGCTGGCTCGCCCCCTTTCCAGTCGAGGCGCTCGGTCATCCCTCCCTCGCCGAGCTGCTCAAACGGCTCGGCATCGCCACCGTCGGCCAGCTGGCAGCCCTCGACCAAGCGGTCGTCTCGGCCCGTTTCGGGTGGGAGGGCCTTGCAGCCCACCGCCTGGCGAGCGGGGAGGACGACCACCGCCTGGCGAGTGGCGAGGCGCCTTTGACCCTCACGGTCGGAAAGGAGCTCGAGGACCCCCTCGAGAGCGCCGAACAGGTTGCTTTCGCCGCCGCCGGGTTGGCCGAAGAGCTCTGCCGGCAGCTCGGGGAGGCCGGCTTTGGCTGCACCCGCCTGTTGGTGGAGGCCTCGAGCGCCCACGGCGAGGAGCTGGCCAGATGGTGGCGCTCCGACTTCTCCTTCTCGGCCCGGGCCATGGTAGAGCGGGTCCGCTGGCAGCTCGAAGGTTGGCTCACAGGCAAGGAGGACCTGCCGAGCGCCGGCATCAGCCTCGTCCGCCTGACGGCTGGCGAGGTGGCGCCGGAGAACGGCCGCCAGCTCGGCTTCTTGCCGGCTCCGGCCGAGGCGAGCCCCCTCCTCGAGCGGGCGGTCGCCCGGCTGCAGGGGCTTCTCGGCCCGGAGGCCGTCGGGACCGCCGTCTTGCAGGGCGCCAGGAGCCCCTTGGAACAGGCCCGCTTCCTGCCTTGGGGTGAGGTCGCCCTCCCGGAGGGGAAGGACAAGCCCTGGCCGGGGAAGATCCCAGGTCACGCGCCGGCCGTCGTCTATCGGGAGCCCCCAGAGGCCAGGCTCGAGGGCGCCGTCGGTGAAGAGGTGAAGGTGAGCGGGCGAGGTCGTCTCGGCTCCTTCCCCGCCCGGCTCAGCCTCCCGGGTCGCCGGCCGGCTCGAGTGACCGCCTGGGCAGGTCCCTGGCCGCTCGAGGAGCGCTGGTGGGATCCGGCCTCGTGTCGACGAAGAGCCCGGCTGCAGGTAATGCTGGAGGACGGTTCGGCCCACCTTCTCTCCCTCGAGAAGGGAAGGTGGAGGCTAGAAGCGAGCTACGACTGATCACTCCGGGTAGCTTTCATACGGCCCCTCGAGGTGCGACATGGACCAACACGACGACTGGAGCTGGCGGGCCTGGCCACGGGCCAGCCGCTTGCGCCACATGCTCCTCGCCGCCCTAATGGCCCTCGTTCTCGTGGCCACCGGCTCGGCCCTCACCCTGGCGGTGCGGGCGGCCGCCTCCTCCCGGCCGACGCGGGCCACCTCTGCTGTCACCTCGCTGGCGGGCTCCCCGGCCGTCGACACCGCCAAGGTCACCGGGCGGGTCGACCCGGCGGTGGTCGACATCGACACCGTCACCTCCACCCCGGCTGGCCCGGTCGAGGTGGCCGGCACGGGGATGATCGTCACCTCCAACGGCTACGTGGTCACCAACAACCACGTGGTGCGAGGGGCGACCACGATCCGAGTGGTGCTGCCGGGGCGGCGCCGGCGCTACCTGGCCGCCTTCGTCGGTGCCGACCCGGCGGCCGACGTGGCCGTCGTGAGGATAATCGGCGCCCCGGCTCACCTGCCGACCGTCACCTTCGCCAGCTCCGCCCGCGTCCAGGTGGGAGAGAACGTCCTTGCCATCGGCAACTCGCTCGGCCTCGGAGGCACCCCATCGGTGACAGCCGGAACGGTCTCGGCCCTCGACTGCTCCATCACGGCCACGAGCGAGACAGGGGCCGACTCCGAGCATCTGAGCGGGATGATCGAGGCCGACGCCCCGATCGCCCCCGGCAACTCCGGCGGCCCGCTCGTGAACGCCCAGGGCGAGGTGATCGGGATGAACACGGCGGCGGCCCCCTCGGGCCGTCCGGGCGGCTCCGTCGTGGCCTTCGCCCTCCCGAGCGACCGGGTGGTCGGGCTCACCCGGCTCATCCTCGAGCGCTCCCGCCGCCCGGGCATCGTGCTCGGCCGCTCTGCCTATCTCGGGATCGAGGGGACCGATGTCGCCCTCGTGGCCCAGCCGGCCAAGGCGGCCGTGAACGTCGTGCAGGTCGAGCCGGGCACCCCGGCCGCCAGGGTCGGACTTCGCCCGGGGGATCTGATCCTCCGAGTAGACGGGCAGGCTACGCCGTCCATGCGGCGGCTCGCCGCCCTTCTCGGGGCACGCTCGCCCGGAGCGCTCGCCACCTTGGTCTTCGAGGGGGGCGGCGTCGAGCATCACGTGAGCGTGCGGCTCATAGCCGGGCCGGCGGCGTGAGGCACGCAGCATTCTCTACGCCAGCGCTGAGAGTGCTCACAGAATCCTCCCAGTCTCGATTGAGAAGCTGGCTCCATGTCTACGGCGCATGTCCAAGTGAGCACGGCTCCTAGCACCGTCGGTTCGGGCGAGGGCCGGCGGGTCCTCGTCGTCGACGACGAGGACTCCATCACCGAGCTCGTCGCCATGGCCCTCAGGTACGAGGGCTTCACGGTCGAGACCGCCAACTCGGGCTACGCGGCCCTGGCCGAGCTCGACTCGTTCCGTCCGGAGCTGGTGGTCCTCGACGTGATGCTGCCCGACATCGACGGCTTCAGCGTGGCCGAACGGGTCCGCCGGGAGCGCCGCGACGTGCCGGTCCTCTTCCTCACGGCCCGCGATGCCACCGAGGACAAGGTGCGGGGCCTCACGATCGGCGGCGACGACTACGTCACGAAGCCCTTCAGCGTCGCCGAGCTCGTGGCCCGGGTGCATGCCGTTCTGAGACGTACCGGCGGGCACGCAGAGGGCGAGTTGCTCGTGCTGGCCGACCTCGAGATGGACGACGACGCCCACGAGGTGCGCCGGGCCGGCCAGCTCGTCGACCTGACGGCCACCGAGTACCGCCTCTTGCGCTACCTGCTCGTGAACGCCCGCCGGGTGCTGACCCGGGCCCAGCTGCTCGACCATGTATGGAGCTACGACTTCGGCGGGGACGCCGGGGTGCTCGAGACCTACATCAGCTACCTGCGAAAGAAGATCGACTTCGTCGAGCCGCGGCTCATCCACACCGTCCGGGGCGTGGGATACGTCCTGCGCCCGCCGCGGGACTGAGAGGAGCCGAGCCCGCCGGTGGGCATCCGCAGCCGCATCATCGCCGTAGTCCTGGCTCTCGTCTTCCTGGCGCTGGTGGTGCTCGACGTCGTCTCCTACTCGGTTGTACGCAACTCGCTCATCGCGAACGCCGACAGCCAGGTGAACGTCTCCTGGCACCGCTTCTGGAATCGGCTCTCGGCCGGCTCGGTCGTGCCGAGCAACCTCTGCGAGGGGCTGCCGAACAACTCCTTTGCCGCCATCTACACCCTGAGCGGGGTTCTGAGCGACCTCAACACCACCTGCTCGACCACCGGGACGGCCGCCCAGAGGAGGCTGCCGCCGGCCCTGCTGTCGTCGGCCCTCTCGGCCGGCAAGTCCCTCCTGCAGGGGGTTGCGAACGGCCAGGTCGTCGGGCCGGAGGTGCCGAACGTCTACGGCTCGAGCCACGGCTACCGGCTCGCCGTGGCGGTCGAGCCGTTCCCCTACAGCCCGGTGCAGCAGATCGGGGTGGTCTTCGTCCTCGGCCAGCCGCTCGCCCCCCTCCGGGCCACCTTGGGAAAGGTCATCCTGCTCGAGATCATCGTCTCCGGCTCGATCCTCACCGTCGCCGGCGTCGCCGCCTACTTCCTCGTCCGCCTCGGGCTCCGGCCGCTCGAGAAGATGGCCGCCACAGCCGGGGAGATCGCCACGGGCGACCTTTCCCGCCGGGTCGACGAGACCGACGAGCGCACCGAGGTCGGCCGCCTCGGGAGCGCCCTCAACACGATGCTGACCCGTATCGAGCAGGCCTTCAAGGAGAAAGAGGCCTCCGAGTCCCGCCTCAGGCGCTTCGTGGCCGACGCCTCCCACGAGCTCCGGACGCCGCTCACCTCAATCAGGGGGTACGCCGAGCTGCTCGGGCGCAACCAGGCCGTCCGCCCGGCCGACATCACCGCTGCCTTGAAGCGGATCGAGGGCGAGTCGGCCCGCATGTCCGGCCTCGTGGAAGACCTCCTCCTCCTCGCCCGCCTCGACCAGGGCCGCCCCCTGGACCGGGAGCCTGTCGACCTCGGCGTGATCCTGGCGGACGCGGCCCGGGACGCCCGGGTCATCGACGCCAGCCGGGAGGTCACGGTGCGGGCGGAGGGGACTCTCCTCACCCTCGGCGACGACGCCCGGCTCCGTCAGGTGGTGGCCAACCTCGTCACGAACGCCCTCACCTACAGCCCGGAAGGAAGCCCGCTCGAGCTGGAGGGCCGCCAGGCGGGCGAGCGGGTCCGCCTCCTCGTCGTCGACCACGGTCCGGGCATTCCCGCCGAGCTGCGTCCCAAGGTCTTCGACCGCTTCTGGCGGGCCGACGAGTCCCGCCAGCGGGCGAAGGGCGGGAGCGGGCTCGGGCTCTCCCTGGTGGCCGCCATAGTGGCCGCTCACGCCGGCACCGTCTATGTGACAGAGACGCCGGGCGGGGGCGCCACCTTCGTGGTCGAGCTGCCGGCCGGCACCTCGGGTCCCCCGACCGGACGGCAGCCGGCGATCCGCCTCGAGAGCGAGGGGAGGGCGAGCGAGGCGAGCGCTCCCTTCGCCTCCTCGCCCAGGGCGCGGTCAGAATAGGCGGCGATGAGCGATCTAGAACACGACGAACGTCCCTGGGGCAGCTACACGGTGCTCGAGGACTCGGCGGGCCACAAGGTGAAGAACATCTCGGTCCATCCCGGCCGCCGGCTCAGCTACCAGGTGCACGAGCGCCGGGCCGAGCACTGGTTCGTCGTGGCCGGCGAGGGTGTGGTCACCCTCGACGGCGCCCCGGTGGAGGTGAGGCGGGGAAGCGCCGTCGACATCCCGATCCGAACGGCCCACCGCGTCGAGAACACCGGAAGCGAGCCTCTCGTCTTCATCGAGGTGCAGCACGGCGACTACTTCGGCGAGGACGACATCGTACGGCTCGAGGACGACTTCGGCCGGGTCTCCTAAGGACCGCCCCGGGCAACAGCCGTCCTCCCCGAGGGCCGTCGCCCTCCTCGCCACCATCGCGGATGACCCGGGCAACGTCACCGAAGCCCCCGTAGGTGTGCTCGACGCCGCCGCTTGCTTCCCGACCGGCGGCTCTTGGTGGTCCAGAGGGCTCCTTTGAAGCGAACAGATGTTCGCTCGATGGCTGTAGCCTCTGGCGGGTGGCCTATGCCGAGCTCCACTGCCACTCGAGCTTCAGTTTTCTGGACGGGGCCTCCCATCCCGAACAGCTCGTGGCCGAGGCCGTCCGCCTCGGTCTCTCGGGCCTCGCTCTCACCGACCACGAGGGCCTCTACGGGGTGGTCCGCTTCACCGAGGCCGCCCGGGAGGCAGGCCTCTCCACCGTCTATGGCGCAGAGGTGACCCTCACCGACGGCGGGCCTGCCCCCGCCAGGACGAGAACCCCAGACCCGGGCGGGAGCCATCTCGTCCTCCTGGCGAGAGACCCGGCCGGCTACGGCCGGCTTGCCCGGGCTCTCAGCGAGGCCCATCTCGCTGGGGGAGAGAAGGGGCGACCCGCCCACGACCTGGAGCGCCTCGCCGAGCTCTCCGGCAACCATCTCGTTGTCCTCACCGGCTGTCGCAAGGGGGTGGTGGGAAGCGCCCTCTTGCGAGAGGGCCCGGCCACCGCCGCCCGCCGGCTCGACCGCCTGGTGGCTCTTTTCGGACGCGAGAACGTCGCAGTCGAGCTCTTCGACCATGGCGATCCGATCGACGGGGCACGAAACGACGCCCTCGCCGCCCTGGCGGCCCGCCGGCTCGTGCCGGTGGTGGCGACGAACGTCGTCCACTACGCGACCCCGCAAGACCGCCGGCTCGCCTCGGTGCTCTCGGCGGTGCGAGCCGGCCGCTCGCTCGACGAGCTCGACGGTTACCTCCCGGCCGCCGCCGGCGCCCATCTTCGTTCGCCTGCAGAGCAGGCCCGCCGCTTCGCCCGCTACCCGGGGGCGGTCGAAGCGGCTGCCCGGCTCGGAGAGGAGTGCTCGTTCGACTTGAGGCTCGTCGCCCCCCGCCTGCCCGGCTACCCGGTGCCAGCCGGCCACAGCGAGGTCAGTTGGCTGAGGGCTCTCGTCGAGGAGCGGGCACCCCGCCGCTACGGGACGAGGCGGGCCGAGAAGGTGGCCGGCGCCTGGCGCCAGATCGACCACGAGCTCAACATGATCGACCGGCTCGGCTTCGCCGGCTACTTCCTCATCGTCTTCGACATCGTCGAGTTCTGCCGGAGCAACGACATCTTCTGCCAGGGGAGAGGCTCGGCCGCCAGCTCGGCCGTCTGCTACGTGCTCGGGATCACGAACGCCGACGCCGTCTCGCTCGGCCTGTTGTTCGAGCGCTTCCTCTCGCCCGAGCGGGACGGGCCGCCTGACATCGATGTCGACATAGAAAGCGGCCGGCGGGAAGAGGTCATCCAGTACGTCTACGACCGCTACGGGAGGGAGCGAGCCGCTCTCGTCGCCGTCAACGTCACCTACCGGGCCCGCTCGGCCATAAGAGACGCCGGAAAAGCCCTCGGGCACCCGCCCGGCGAGGTGGACCGCTGGGCGAAGCAGATCGAGCGGTGGGGGTCGGTCTCCTCCGAGCGGGAGCTCTCCCTGCCTCGCCCGGTGCTCGAGGCAGCCGCCGCCCTCGAGGGCTTCCCCCGCCATCTCGGCATCCACCCGGGCGGGATGGTCATCTGCGACCGGCCGGTGGCAGAGGTCTGCCCAGTCGAGTGGGCGAGGATGGACAGGAGGACGGTGCTGCAGTGGGACAAGGAGGACTGCGCGGCCGCCGGGCTCGTCAAGTTCGACCTGCTCGGGCTCGGGATGCTCGAGGTGCTCCACCGGAGCATCGACCTGATCGCCGCCTATCACGGGGAGCTGCTCGAGCTCGCCACCATCCCCCAGGAGGCGGCCGTCTACGAGATGCTCTGCGCCGGGGACGCCGTCGGGGTCTTCCAGGTGGAGAGCCGGGCTCAGATGGCGACTTTGCCTCGGCTGAAGCCGAAGTGCTTCTACGACCTCGTTATCGAGGTGGCTCTCATCCGCCCCGGCCCGATCCAAGGGGGCTCGGTCCACCCCTACTTGCGCCGCCGGGCCGGTTCGGAGCCGGTCAGCTACCCCCACCCTGTCTTCGAGCGGAGTCTCAAGAAGACCCTCGGAGTGCCTCTCTTCCAAGAGCAGCTGATGGAGATGGCCATAGATGCCGCCGGCTTCAGCCCGGCCGAGGCCGACCGTCTCCGCCAGGCGATGGGCTCGAAGCGCTCGGCGATCGCCATGGAGCGGTTGAAAGAGCGGCTTTTTTCCGGCATGGCAGCCCGGGGCATCACCGGCGAAGTTGCCGAGGAGGTCTGGGAGAAGCTGGCCGCCTTCGCCAATTTCGGCTTTCCAGAGAGCCACTCGGTCTCTTTCGCCTACCTCGTCTACGTCAGTGCCTGGTTGAAGCTCCACTACCCGGCCGCCTTCCTCGCCGCCCTCCTCAATTCCCAGCCGATGGGCTTTTGGGCACCCCACAGCCTCGTGGCCGACGCCCGGCGTCACGGCGTCGAGGTGCGCCGCCCGCAGCTGAACCGCTCGGAGGCCCTCGCCTCCCTCGAGCCGGTCGGTCCCGGCTCGAGGGAGGCGGCGGTCCGCCTCGGCCTCACGGCGGTCCGGGGGGTGGGCGATGAGCTGGCAGGGAGGGTGGCGGCCGGCCGGCCCTACGAGGACATGGAGGACCTGGCCCGGCGAAGCGGGGCGAGCCGGCCGGTGCTCGAGGCCCTTGCCAGCGCCGGGGCCATAGAGGGTCTCAGCCGGCGGGAGGCGATCTGGGTTTCGGGGGCGGCCTCGGAGGCCAGACCCGACCGCCTGCCGGGCACCGTGGTCGGCACCGTCGCGCCACCCTTGCCTCCCATGTCACCGGTCGATGAGCTGGCGGCCGACCTCAAGAGCCTCGGACTCTCGCCCGACTCCTCTCCGATGTCCTTTGCCCGTCCGGGCCTGGAGGAAAGAGGCGTGCTGCCGATCGCATCGCTCGCTGCCCTGCCCGACGGGTCGAAGGTGAGCGTGGCTGGGGTCGTCACCCATCGCCAGCGGCCTGCCACAGCTGCCGGCATCACCTTTTTGAACATCGAGGACGAGAGCGGGCTCATGAACGTCATCTGCTCGCCCGGCCTTTGGGCTCGTTACCGGCGGGCGGCCAGGAACGCCGCCGTCCTCTTGGTGCGAGGCCGGCTCGAGCGGGCCTCCTCGGCCGAGGAGAGGGCACTCTCTTCGGCCAACCTCGTAGCCGAGTACCTGGAGGAGCTCGAGCTCAAGCAGCTCGCGCTTTATTCGCGCGACTTCCGCTGACGCTCCGCCAGCCAACCCAAGCGGGGAAACCCGGGCGGGGCCATGCCAAGGTCGCCAGGTTGCATCGCCAGAGAGCTGCCACCTGGAGCGGCCGGGGCCAGAGGCTCTCAGAGCTCTTCTCGCACACCGGCCTCGTGCTCGACTCCCGCGATCTGGGCGTACGAGTCTCCCGTCACAGCCCGAAGCCCGTGTCCCTGGCGCAGCAGCGGGCGGACCGGCTTGCGCTTCGAGCTCTCCAGGTCGACCGTGACCGCCGTGTAGAGGGCGAGGCAGGCGAGGGCAATCCCCTCCCAGCCGCTCACATGGGCCCAGGTGGTGCTGCCGAAGCGTTCGGCGAGGCCGGTGAGGGCGAAGCGAGCGACCGTCCCGGCCATGACGAGGGCGGGAATCACCTTGGCCTGCACGGCCACGAAGACGGCGGAGAGGAGGGCACCAGCCGCCACGAGGAGGAAGAAGCTGAGCGCCTGGTCCTCGCGGCCGGGCGGTGTAGTGAGCAGGATGAGACCCGTGGTGAACCAGGCGGCCGCCTGCACGCCGACGCCCGAGGCGACGACGGCAGCTCGGGCGAGGAAGCCGAAGACCGTGGCGGTGGCCTGGGAGCGGAAGGCGAAGGCGATGAGGACGAGGGCGATCTGGTGCTGCTCGGAGGCAGGGACCCAGCCGAGGTCGAGCGCCCCCATGGACAAGGTGGCGGCGGTGAGTCCGAGGAGGCCGAGCGGCAGCGGGTTGCCGATGGGGCGGAGCAAGACGCGGGGCGCAATGGCCCTTTCGACCTCTGCGGCCTCTCGCCCGCCAGGCGGTGGGGCTTCGGAGGGACCGCCGGGCACCCACTCTTCTCCCCGGCCCGCAAAGGTGGCAAACTCGCAGGTAGACAACGCGAAATCTTTCGTGCATCTGTGCACTAACGTCCTCTCGTGAGTCGAGTGGCGGCTGTCGCACCAGTCGAGGGCGCTCTCCAGCGGCGGGCTTTCGAGGGGCTCGTCGCCGAGTACGTCTCCTCTTTGCCGTTCGCGCTCGACTTCCAAGACGTCGAGAAGGAGCTGACCGAGCTGGCCAGCATCTACGGGCCACCGGGTGGAGCGGCCTTCCTCGCAATCGATGACGGCCGGCCGGTCGGCTGCGTGGCCATCCGCCCCCTCGCAGAAGGAGGAGCGGAGCTGAAGAGGATGTACGTCGTGCCGACCGCCCGGGCGAAGGGGTTCGGCCGGGCCCTTTGCGAGGCGGCGATCGAAGAGGCCCGCCGCCTCGGCTACCGGTTCGTCCGCCTCGACACCGTGGCCGAGATGAGGGCTGCCGGTCGTCTCTACGAAGATCTCGGCTTCAAGCCGATAGGTCCATACTGCGAGAACCCGCTGCCGAGCGCCCGGTTCTACGAGCTCGACTTGACCGGCTCTGCAGCCGGCATCTGAGAGGACCCGATGCACGCCTTCTACCGCCGCCTCGGGCGTTTCACGGTCAAGTTCCGCTGGGTGATCCTCGTGATCTGGGTGCTCGGCACCTTCGGGTTGGTGCGGGCCTTCCCGAGCCTGGCCAGCCAGGTGAACAACCAGAACACCGCCTTCTTGCCCTCCAACGCCCCCGACGTCAAGGCGGCCGAGCTGGCAAAGCCGCTCCTCGGCAAGGAGAGGGCAGAGTTGGTCGAGGTCGTCGCCGTCAGCAAGGCCGGCACCCTCAAGTCCTCCGATCTCGCCGTCATACAAAGGGAGATCAGGGCGCTGGGCAAGGTGTCGGGCATCGTCCGGGTGCAGTTCGCCGGCGAGGCGCCGAACCACAAAGCGGTGCTCCTCTCGGCCATCTCGAACAATGCCGGCTTCGACCCGACGGCGGCCAAGAAGACTGTCTACGGGGTGATCGGGACATTTTCCCGTGCCGGCCCGCAGAGCCCGCTCAAGTTCTACGTCACCGGCCAGGTGGCAGACGGTGTCTTCCAAAACGCCCAGTCGCGCTCTGCGGGCTCGAGCACCCAGGGCCTTTCGATCGCCTTCATCATCGTCTTGCTCTTCATCATCTTCCGCTCTGTGCTGGCACCATTCGTGACGCTGCTGCCGGCAGCTCTCGTGCTTGAGGTGGCCGGCTCGATCATCGGGGAGATCGCCTCCCACGGAGTCTTGAAGGTCTCGGAGGTCACCGAGCTCCTCCTCATCGTCATCGTGCTCGGGGCAGGCACCGACTACGGGCTCTTCCTCGTCTACCGGGTACGCGAGGGGATCAGGACCGGGCTCGAGCCCAAGGTCGCCGTGGCGACGGCAGTCGAGCGGGTCGGCGAGTCCATCACGGCTTCTGCCGGCACGGTCGTACTGGCGCTTTTGAGCCTGCTCTTCGCCACTTTCGGCATCTACCACGACCTCGGCATACCGCTCGCCATCGGCATCGCCACGATGCTGCTGGCGGGGCTCACCCTCTTGCCGGCTCTCCTCGCCATCCTCGGCCGGGCCGTCTTCTGGCCGAGCAGTCCGCGGACTGGTCAGCAGACCGTCGGCTTGTGGGGCAGGGTGGCCGGGAAGATCGTCTCGAAGCCGGCTCCGACGCTGGCGCTCGGCGTCGTGATGTTCGGCCTGCTGGCGGCCGGCGTCTTCTGGTACAGCCCGTCCGGCTTCGGAGGCGCCCAGAGCGCTCCGAAGGGCACCGTGGCCGCCAAGGGCGACGCCGTGGTGAAGCGCGACTTCCCGCTCGCGAGCGCCAACCCGACCAACCTCGTCCTGAAGCTTCGCACCTCGGCCTGGAAGGACCCCGGCCAGCTGCAGCTGATCGAGGCGAAGCTCCGAGCGAGCGGGCTGTTCACGACGCTCGACTACGCCCTCGCCCCGGCTGGCGCTCCCATCTCGCCGACCGAGCTGCAGGCGCTCCACGCCGAGCTCGGTCCGCCTGCTGGCCTCCCGGCCTTGCCACCGGCCCACGCGAAGGTCTCGGTTCACCTCTACGAGCAGTACAGGGCGGATGGCCAGTACATAAGCCCGCTCGGCAACGTCGTGCAGTTCGCCGCCGGCCTCAAGGCAGGGCCTCCTGGGGGGACCTCCGCCCTCCATGCCGTCCCGGCGGTGCGGTCCGCCCTCACGAGAGCGGCGAGAGCTGTGAAGGCCAGCGACTGGGGAGCGGCCGGAGAGGCGCCGGCGCTGGCGGACATATCGTCCACCTCGGACTCGGACCTCGTCCACATCATCCCACTGGCGGCGCTCGCCATCGCCATCCTGCTGGCCCTCGTGCTTCGAAGCCTCGTGGCGCCCCTCTATCTGATCGCGAGCGTTGTCCTCAGCTACTTGGCGGCCCTCGGGCTCTCCTCCATCTTGTTCATCAAGCTGAGCGGCTCGGGCGGCATCACCTTTCTCCTGCCGTTCTTGATGTTCGTCTTCCTCCTGGCGCTCGGCGAGGACTACAACATCCTCGTCATGACCCGGATCCGGGAAGAGGCTCACGATCACACCCTGAAAGAGGCCGTCATCCGGGCGATAGGAGCCTCAGGGCCGACCATCACCTCTGCGGGGCTCGTCCTCGCCGGCACCTTCGGGGTGCTGGCAATCGCCGGCTCGCAGGGCCCGGGCGGCACCCAGATCAGAGACATCGGAGTCGGCCTCGCCCTCGGCATATTGATGGACACCTTCCTCGTGCGGACCCTTCTAGTCCCGTCGACGGTCGTCCTCCTCGGCCGGGCGAACTGGTGGCCCCGCCACGTGGAGGCCGGCATGGGCTATCCCGGCACCGAGCAGCATCACCGCTGGCGTCTCGGCCGCCAGGTGAGGCCCGAGGCCTCGAGCAACGGCCCCGGTGGCCGTCTCGAGCAGGCCCCGGCGGGTGGCGAGGCAGACGGTCGCTGAGCTCTCCACCGAGAAGGAGCTCGCCTATCTCGAGTCTTCGGCTCCGCTGGCATGGCCAGCTCTTCGCGCCGTAGCCGCCGGCCTCCTTCGCCGTCGACCCCACGGCCCCGCCCGGGGAGGGTCCGACCGCCCGGGAGCCAGGTGTGGCCTGAAGAGCCTCGGACGGAACGGCGAGCGTTGATCCCGCTGGACGGCTCCGGTGACGGGCAGCCGACCCTCACCGTCGCGCCCGAGCAGGCCCGCAGCTGGCACATCGACCCGGAGAGGCAACCGAGCTCGGCCTGAAGAACGAGGCGGGCGCCTGTGAGGGTGCTGGCGCGAGACTGGCCCGATGGGTCGTGTCTATGAGGAGCTGGACCAGGCTCTGGCCCGCTTCGTCTCCTCCCAGCCTATTTTCTTCGTAGCGACCGCCCCTCTCGTGGGCGGCCATGTCAACTGCTCGCCGAAGAGCAACAACGACGAGCTCGTGGTGCTCGACGGGCGACGCGTCGCCTATCTCGACCGGACGGGCAGCGGAGCCGAGACCATCGCCCACCTGCGCGAGGAGGGCAACGGTCGCATCGTCCTCATGTTCTGCGCCTTCGAAGGCCCGCCTCGCATACTCCGGCTGCACGGGCGGGGCCAGGTCGCCTTCCGGGACGAGGCGGCCTTCTTGGAGCTGGCCGGCTCATTTCGGGCCCGCTCGCTCGAGGGGTCGCGCTCGATCGTGACCGTCGAGGTGACCCGCATCTCCGACTCGTGCGGCTATGGGGTTCCGCTCATGGCCTTCGAGGCTCACCGCCGTCAGGCAGACAAGTGGCATGCCGCCAAGGGCGAAGAGGGCGTGCGCTCCTACTGGGCCGAGAAGAACTCCGAGAGCCTCGACGGGCTCTTGGCTGTCCCGCGTCCGACGAGCGCGCCCCGGTGACGACCTCAGGTCCTGAGGCCGATGAGACGCCGGCATGGCCAGAGCCCTTCCCGGCCCATCTCGACCCAGACCCGGCTCCGCCGCCGGCAGCCTGACGGTGCGCATGAGCTAGGCGCCTGTCCGCCCCTCGGCGGCGCCCCGCAGCCCCGAGCAGAACGACGCCCGGAGTCGCTCGTCGAGGTCGGCGAGGAGGGCGCGACAAGCCTGAGGGAGGCCGGCTCACCGGCCGCCGAGCACGTCTCTCCCGGCTGGGGCCTGGCGGGCTTCGCCTCAGGTTCTCGGTCCGAATCGGCCGCCTCGCCACCTCTGCGAGGCGGCCGGCTGTGCCAGATGACTCGCTTCAGCCGAGCTCTCCCGACCGGAGCCGGGGCCCTCGGGAGCCGACTCGAGGTCGGAGAGCACCTCTTCGAGTCGTATGAGGCGCCCACGGCGAGCGAGAAGGCCACGGCGCTGGCGCCGCTTTTGTAACGGTCGGCCCAGTCGAGGAGGATGAAGCTCTCCATGCGGCCGGGTCGCGAGATGAGGTTCGAGTACTTGGCCGGGTCTTCGGGCCGGTTCGTCGCGTCGCAGCTGGCGATGGCACCGCAGAGGACCACCCGCCCCCGGAGCGAGGTTGGCGAGGGCCGCGTCGAGGCTCGGGCCCTTGTCAAGCAGAGGTCGGCCTAAGCTTGCAACTAAACCTCCGCTTCGGCCTCGAGAATGAGGTTCGTCGCCTTTTCGGCGACCTCGTGTAGCTCGTCGATGAGCGCGCGGAGCTTCCGATCATTGCCGAT
>JAJZLV010000060.1 GCA_021803215.1 Actinomycetes bacterium
GACTTGAGCGGGTAGACGCCAGCCAGCAGGTAGCTCCACTCGTAGACCGGGTTGAACTCGCCCGAGCCGCTCTGGGCGCCGTAGACGATCGGGATGGCTCCGGCCGACTTGAGCTTGGCGCAGTCGGAGGTGAGCTCGGACCAGGTGCGAGGCGGTGCCGCGATGTGGGCCTTGGCGAAGAGGCTCTTGTTGTAGAAGCCGTTGTAGAACTGGTTCTCGAAGGGGACGGCGTAGGTGCCACTCGAAAGACTGCCGTTCTTCGCGAAGTAGCTCTCGCCCGAGACCTTCTTCAAGAGCGAGGTCGGGATGTACGGGTCCAGGTTCACCAGATGGCTCTCGAAGCGCGTCATGTACTGGGCCGGCCACAGGTTGACGATGTCCGGTCCCTTTCCCGAGATGAGGGCCGCCTGCAGGGCGGCGAAGTAGTCGCCGCTGGGCTGGGCCACGAGGTCGAACTTGACCCCCGGGTGAAGCTTCGAGAAGGCGTTCGTCAAGAGCTTCGTCGTCGTGGCGGCGAAAGAGCCGTTGTGCCAGAGCACGATCGTCTGGCCGGACGACTTCGAGGAGGCCTGAGAGGAGCCGCCGCAAGCGGCCAGGGCCAGCGAGCCTCCGGCTACCAGGACGACGAGGCTCAGGATCCGCCCGAGTCGCCGCCTTGGCCGCAGCGAGCCTCCCTCGCCTTTGTCACCATGACTGGTGGTTCTCTTGAAGGTCGCCTGGCGGCCTTGCGTGGTTCGCGTCGCTCTTACATGGTCAGACTGCATTTCCCCTCCTAGGACCGGCCAACTACGGGTTCAACGACAACTCGGTGCGCAGGGGTCGGAGCCTCGAGGAAATCGAGATCGCAACCCCTTGGTGCCTGCGTGACGTGCTCTCGGTAGAGCGCCACCCACCCCCTCTTTTCGGCCACCGGGGCAGGTGCCCACTCGGCCCGACGGCGTTTGAGCTCTTCGTCCGAGACAAGGAGCTCGAGACCGCGGTTGACGACGTCGACCCGGATCGGGTCCCCGTCGCGCACGAGAGCGAGCGGCCCACCGACCGCCGCCTCGGGTGCCACGTGGAGCACGACCGTGCCGTACGACGTACCGCTCATGCGGGCATCGGTCACCCGGACCATGTCCCGCACGCCCCTTCTCGCAAGGCCGACCGGGACGGGGATCATCCCCCACTCCGGCATGCCCGGCCCCCCGACCGGGCCGCAGCCGCGCAGCACGAGCACGCTCTTCTCGTCGAGATGCGGGTTCGGCTGGTCGATCCTTCGCTGCATGTCCTCGTAGCCGTCGAAGACGACGGCCGCCCCCTCGTGCGAGAAGAGCTCCGGCGAGGCCGTCGAGGTCCGCATGACGGCCCCGTCGGGAGCGAGGTTCCCCTTCAGCACCGCAAAGGCGCCGCTGGCCCGGAGCGGCTCGCTCGAGCTGCGGATGGCCCATCCCCTGGCCGGGGCGGCCTTGACGGAGTCCCCGAGCCTGCCAGAGACGGTCCTGGCGTCGAGGTCGAGCAGCTCGGCGATCTCCGCCAGGAGAGCGGGGAGCCCGCCCGAGTCGTGCAGGTCGGGGATGAGGCCGGTCCCAGTCGGCTCGATGTCGGCCAGGACCGGGACGTCCCGCCCGAGGCGGGAGAAGTCCTCTATGTCGATCGCTATCCCGGCCCGCCCGGCGATGGCGGTCAGATGGATGACGGCGTTCGTGGAGCCACCGATGGCGTTCAGCACCCTGATGGCGTTCGAGAAGGAGCCCCTCGTCAGCAAGCCGCTCGGTCGAAGGCCTTCTCCCACCATCTCGACGGCGCGGGCGCCGGCCCTGCGGGCGGCCTCGAAGCGCTCGGGGCTGCCGGCCGGGGCGGTGCTCGTCCCCGCCGGGCTGAGGCCGAGGGCCTCCGTCAAGATCGCCATGGTGGCGGCGGTCCCCATCGTGTTGCAGGCCCCGAGGCCGCAGCTGAGGCTGCGCTCGAACTCCTGCCAGGAGTCGTCGTCGACCAGCCCGGCTCGTCTCTGCTCCCAGACCCGCCAGAGGTCCGTCCCGGTCCCGATGCGCCTCCCCTTGTACGTGGCCGGCTGGCGGGTGCCGCCGGTGAGGACGAGGCTCGGGAGGTCGGCGCTCACGGCCGCCATGACAGAGGCCGGCACGGTCTTGTCGCAGTTGGCGAACAGCACGGCCCCGTCGAGGGGATAGGAGCGAAGCGTCTCCTCCAGTTCCATGGCGAGCAGGTTGCGCCAGAGCATGGCGCTCGGCTTCATGAGGTCCTCGCCGAGCGAGAAGGTCGGGAAGACGACCGGGATCCCGCCCGCCTCCCGCACGCCCGCCCGGGCGGCCTCGGCGAGCTTTTCGAGCGGCATGTTGCAGGGGTTGAGCTCGCTGGCGCTGTGGGCGATGCCGATGACCGGGCGGGTGGCCGACGGGTCGACCTCGGCGCCGGCCGAGCGCAGCGCCACCCGGTGGATGAGCGCCACCTCGTCGTCGCCCTCGAACCAGCGGGCGCTTCTAAGGCGCTCAGCCGGCATCGGGCGACCACCGAGAGCGGCTCGTCGGCAGCCCGAGGC
>JAJZLV010000003.1 GCA_021803215.1 Actinomycetes bacterium
CCCCTCCTGGGCCTATATCGCCGTCGTCCCCGTCTCCGAGTCCTTTCTCGTCAGTGGGATGTGCTTGGCTACAGCCGGACTGATGGGATGGGCGAGCAGTGAGAAGCACTACTCGCCGGGGCTCACGGTTCTGTTCTGCGGGTTACCGACAGCCGTGGCCATGCTGGCCGGTTACGAGGGGTGGGTGTTCTTTGCGGCGGGCCTCACTGCGGTCGGCCTCACCAGCTGTCGACAGTTCGGCTGGAAGGCTCAGGCGCGCCGGCAGCTTCTCGCTTTCAGCCTTCTGCCCGGCTTGGCGCTGTGCTGGTGGCTGATCTTCAACTGGGCTCTCGATGGCAACCCGTTGGCCTGGCTGCTTGGGCGGTACTCGGCGCGGAATGTGGACCTCCGCTCCCGGGGCTTGGGACTGCTCCCCGCCTATGGCCACCTCGGCGTGGCAGCCGCTCTTTATGGTCGCGACGTACTCAGCGTCATAGGCACAGGGATGCTCTTGCTCGGGATCGCCGGCCTGGTCGTGACGGTCATCAACTGGAGGGGAGCCAAGCGCGAAGTGTGGCTGATCCTCGCGGTGCCGGTAGCGGCCATGATATTTGCGCTCTGGAACGGGGAGGCGCTCATTGCCCTTCCGCAGAACATCCCGAGCGGGCTCGACAACACCTGGTACGGGCTCGACATGCTGCCGTTCTGTGCGGTCGCAGCCGCCCAGGTGCTTCGAAGGCGGCCCCCGGGCCGGTTGGACCGGAGGAGGTGGTTTCACTCGGCGCTGGCCGGCGCCCTCATAGTCGTTGTCACGGCGGTGCCGATCTCTGGGGCTGTTGGCGGGCAGCTGCCGAGTTCCGCTCTCGTCGTCCGCGAGGCTGAGAGGGATGGGCAACTGGCAAGAAGCGGCACTAGAGCGGCCGAGTGGCTAGGCCGGCACGCCACGAGTGGGATCGTCCTTGTGGATGAGACGGCCTTCACCGAGCTTCCAGTGACCGGTATCGACTTTCACCGGATCGTCGGTCGCT
Source organism: Actinomycetes bacterium (assembly GCA_021803215.1). Classification (GTDB taxonomy): domain Bacteria; phylum Actinomycetota; class Acidimicrobiia; order Acidimicrobiales; family Bog-793; genus JAJZLV01. Next base: position 1,008 of record JAJZLV010000003.1, read on the forward strand.
TCTCGCGCCTTTGGGCCGTGGTGCTGCGAAGACCGGAGCTTGCGACATGGGTGCTGGTTCGACCGGGCGACCGTGCTGACATGGTCTGGCGAACGCTCTCGCGCGATGGCGTGCTCGGGACGAGCTTTTGGCCGGTGGCCAGCTTCGGGGCTGCCGGCTCTCCCCAGGGGTACTTCGTCATCTACAGGCGCGAGAACCCGGCTCAGATCTCTGCCAACCAGCTGATCCCACCCGTATCTCTCGCGCCGAGCTCGAGGGCCTAGGAGAATGACAGCCGCTCAGCCGGACGCCAGCCCGGCCCGTGGTCGGGAGGAGGTCGCCTTGCTCGCCGCCCTGGTGGAGCGGGGAGCGCTGTCGGGGCAGGAGGCGGCTTGGGCTGAAAAGACCCACCGGCGCGAGGGCGGCTGGATCGGCAGCTCGCTGGCAGCCCACGGCCTGGTCTCGCGACGAGAGCTCTACGGCGCCCTCGCCGCGTGTCTCGGTCTCGACTTCGTCGATCTGCTGGCTGAACCACCTGAAGCTGAGCTGCTCCACCCCGAGCAGCTCCACTCGATGATGAGCGACTGGTGGTGCCCGTGGCAGATCACAGGCGAGGGGAGCGACCGGACTTTGGTGGTCGCGACAGCCGATCCGGAGAGGCTCCCGGGTGACCGCCTGCGGGACGTCTTCAACGTGCGGCACCTGAGGTTGGCCATCACGACGGACTGGGACATCCTGCAGACGGTCTTGAGCGTCGGATCGGAGACCATCGCCGACCACGCGGCCAGCGCTCTCGAGCGGGCTCGCCCCGAGCTCTCGGCGCGCTTTGGTCCTTCGCTGAGCCAGAAGCTGTTCGCCCTCGCTTTGGTGCTCGGCCTGCTCGGCCTCGCGATCTGGGATCCTTTTGTCGGGCTGGCCACCCTGTTGTGGTTGTTGAGCAGCTTGTTCTGTATCAGCATCCTCACCAAGGGCTTGCTCTTCTGGGCGGGTGCCCGATCGGTCAGAGCCGAGAGAGAGCGACGCCTCCGCTATGTCATCGAACATGGCCACCCACCGCGTGCACGAGTGATACCGGATGCTGAGTTGCCGGTCTATACCATTCTCGTTCCCTGCTACCACGAGGCGAACGTTCTTCCCAAGCTCGTCGACAATATTGCCGAGTTGGACTACCCGCGGAGCAAGCTCCAGGTGCTCTTGCTGCTCGAGGCGGACGACGTGGAGACGCTCGAGGCTGCCAAGGCGCTCCGCTTTCCTGATTATCTGCGGATTGTGATCCTGCCGGACGGGGCGCCTCGGACCAAGCCGCGTGCCTGCAACATCGGTCTCGGTCTGGCTCGGGGTGAGTTTCTCGTGATCTACGACGCCGAGGACCGACCGGAGCCGGGACAGCTGAGAGACGTGGTGGCCAGGTTCCGTGAGGGTGACGACGAGCTCGGCTGCATCCAGGCTCGCCTCAACTATTTCAACACCGAGCAGAACTTCCTCACTCGGATGTTCACCCTGGAGTACTCGATGTGGTTCGACTACATCCTGCCCGGGCTGGACAAGTTGAAGGTGCCGATTCCCTTAGGGGGAACCTCCAATCACTTCAAGGTCTCTGTCCTGCGGGAGCTCGGCGGGTGGGACCCATGGAACGTCACCGAGGATGCTGACCTAGGTATCCGGGCGACGGCTCTCGGTTATCGGGTCGCCACGATCGACTCGACGACCTGGGAAGAGGCGTGCTCTGTTTGGTGGCCGTGGATCCGGCAGCGCACGCGCTGGATCAAGGGCTACATGGTCACGACCATCGTCCATACGCGCTCTGTGATCGGTCTCTATCGTGCAACAGGCTGGCGTGGGGTGGCGAGCCTGCTCTTCTTCATCGCTGGGACCCCCATAGCCTTCCTGCTGAACCCGATCGTCCTTCTCCTCGGTCTCTACGGGATCCTTGCGCTTCCGTTGCCCAACTTCCGCCTTCCGAGCTATCTGTCGATGCTTTCGCTCGTGACGCTCGTGCTCGGCTCCTCGACCATGGCGCTGCTCACCGCCATGGCCGCTCAGCGGCGCCGTCAGTGGTCGATCATCGGCTACTCGCTGTGCAACCCGGCGTACTGGCTGCTTCACTCGACCGCAGCCTGGCGCGCCCTCTTCCAGCTCGTGCGGGACCCTTCTGGCTGGGAGAAGACGCCTCATGGCCTTGCGACGGGCCCCGATGAGCCGCCGTCGGCAGCCGATGGCTGATCTCCCGGTGGCTGGCGTGCCCTGCGCGCCATCCCTGGTTCGCTTCCTTGCGGCAAAGGTGATGGACGCCCGTCGCTTCCGGTACAGCTGGTTCAGCCTGTCTACGTCGAGCTCTTCTCCGGCGGCGATCTTTCCGGTGTCGGGTGCTGCAAGGTGACCGAGGCAGTTTCGGCTCCTTCAGCTCGGCTGGCTTCGTGCGGCCGAGCTGATCTCCTCGTGGCCGAAGTCGGCGATCTCTATCGCGAGGCGACTCAGGCACTCGGCAGGGACTCTCCTAGCTAGACGAAGAGGCAGCCCGCCTGGCTCGGCGTGTCCGGCTTGTCCGGCTCCTCGAAGACGGCCCGAGCGCGCCAAACCGGCCGGCGCCTTGCTGGAGAAGGCTGCCTGCCCTCGGCCGGCGGGTCGTCGGGGCAGCCGCGCGGTGCTCTCCTGTCATCTGGGCGAGACGCGCTGGTGACCTACCGCTGGCGTCGGCCCGGTACCAGCCGATACCGTCACGGCCGACGGCTGATCTTGCCTGGAAGGGTGGCCTCTTATGGGCGGGCTAGTGAGCGACGAGCCAGTCGACGAGCTCGCCGGAGGTGGAGGGTCTTGCCCAGGCGGCCGAGCTTGACCTCGCGATCGAAGCTCCTGCCATACAGCTCATCTTCTCCGGGCTCCCTGTCCTTCCCGAGCTGCCCATCGCTGACAACGGACCGCCTGACGTGATCTCGTTAAGGCTCATCGTCCTCCAGGGCTAAGCCTCTCCGGCTCGTTAACCGAACTGGGACTTGTAGGTGGCGTAGTCGACTATCGCCGAGACCGCGATGTTGGGTGCTCCGCAGGGATATAGACGTTCGGCGAACTGGAACGTGCCGGCGGGCCCGGGCAGAGCCGCCTTGATGGCGACCATCTCCGGGCAAGAGGTCTGACCGTTCACCTGGACGTCGGTGTAGGACATAACGAAAGCGGCCGAGTCCGATCCGTTCGCCGGGAGGGTGATTGCCCTCGGTGAAGCCTGGAAGACCTGTCCCTGTCCCGAGTGAGAGACCTGCGGGTTGACAGTCCCCGACTTCGGAACGAGTGTGATCGTCGGGTAGCCGTCGAGTACGCACGGGCTCTTTCCGGTGTTGGCGATTGTGAAGGGCTGCTCGATCGTGCCGGCAGCTCCGCCGCCTCTCGTAGCCGTCACCGTCAGCTGGGAGTTCTGGCAGGTGCTGGCCACCGCCGTAGTGGCGTTCGTCGTGCTCGTGGTCGTCGTGCTCGTGGTCGTCGTTGTCGCGCTCGCGGTGGTGCTCGTGGTCGTCGTGCTGGTCGTCGAGGAGCTGTGGTGCTTGTGCCTGTTCGAGGGCTTGAAGACGGCGGTCGGCGTCGTACTGCAAGCCGCCATCGCTCCTCCCGCCAAAAGAACCGACAGGACGGCGACCGAGGTCCGCCTGATTGCCATTGATGACTCCCTTCCGGCACGAGCTGCCGGCCCGCCTGGCCCACCAGCCACTACAAGACCGCCGCTTTTCGGCGCGGCCACGCGGGGCGCGTCCCCGCACGTACAAGTATGCCGAGTCCGGCAGGTGATCTGGGCTCAGAGAGCGATGCTGTGTAGAACACCAGGCCTACGGGAAGATCCCCCTGAACTTTATGGCCTCTTCGAGTCGCTCGAGGGCGACAGCAACAGCACCACGGCGAAGCGTCACTTTCAAGTCGTTCGACCGGTTCCAAACCGCCTGGAAGGCCGACTCCATGATGCGGCGGAGCCGGTCGGCCACGAGGCCCTCCTCCCAAGCGAAGCCCTGACGGGACTGGGCCCACTCGAAGTAGGAGGCCGTCACTCCCCCGGCGTTGGCGAGGATGTCGGGCACGAGGACTATGCCGCGCCGCTCGAGGATCGGGTCAGCCTCTGGCAACGTCGGGCCGTTGGCCGCCTCGACGACCACCTTGGCACCCATCTTCTCGGCCACCTCGGCGGTTATGGTGCCGTCGAGAGCCGCTGGCACGGCCAGCTCGCACTCGATCTCCCAGATCTTGTCCGGGTCGAGCTCGTCAGCCAGCTCGAAGCCCTTCACCGTGCCCCGGCTGGCGACGTGGTCGGCCAGGGCGACTGTGTCGAGCCCGGCGGGGTTGTAGACGCCGCCGAAGGCATCGGTGACGGCGACGACCCGCATGCCCGCCGAGGAGAGCAGGTAGCACAGGGGTCCGCCCACCTTGCCATGGCCCTGCACAACCGCCCGGGAGCCGGCCATCGTCATGCCGAGCTCCTGGAAGATCGCCCGGGCGTTGATGAGCACCCCCTGGCTGGTCGCCCCGACGTGCCCGCGACTTCCGCCGATGGCGAGCGGCTTTCCGGTGACCACGCCGGTGACCGCTTCGCCTCGCACCATCGAGATGGTGTCCATCACCCAAGCCATGATGCGGGCGTCGGTATTGACGTCGGGCGCGGGGACGTCCTTGTCCGGTCCGAGTAGCGTCGAGATGTCCATCGTGTAGCGGCGGGTCAGCCGCTCGAGTTCGTTGTCGGACAGGGTGCTCGGGTCAACCTGCACCCCCCCCTTGGCCCCGCCGAACGGAATGTCGACGACGGCGCACTTGAGCGTCATCTCAGCCGCCAGGGCCATCACCTCGTGGGCCGTCACGCTCTGGTGGAAGCGAATGCCGCCCTTTCCTGGTCCGCGGCTCACATCGTGGTGGACCCGCCAACCCTTGAAGACCTCGATCCGGCCATCATCCATCTTGACCGGGATCGCCACCTCGAGCACCCGGGTGGGCATGGAGAGGATCTTGTGGATGTCTCGGTCGAGCCCGATCAACGATGCAGCATCGTCGATGTGCTCGAGTATCGCTTCCCACGGGTCCGCTGCGGGCATGTCTCCGTTGACCTCCGGCTTCAGCTCGCTTCCAAACCTACTCCGGCCGAGCAAGGGGAAACTCTCAACCGGCCGGTGCCGACCGACGTACGCTCGAGCCATGACTGCGGCCCACGACACCATCTCAGAGGCGGAGTTCACCGCCGAGGCCCGTGCATTCCTGGAGGAGAACGCCCCGCGCCGCACGGTGCGCCAGATGGCCTTTGGCGAAGGCTCTGACGAGATCTCCGTTCTGCCCGAGCGCACGCCGGAGGAGGACGCCGCCGAGGTGGCGGCCGCCAAGGAGTGGGCGGCCAAGGTCTTCGACGCCGGCTTCGGCTGGATCACCGGCCCGCCGGCTTACGGCGGGCGAGGACTGCCGGGCTCGTACCAGCGCATCTACTCGGGGCTCGAGGCGGGCTACGAGACGCCGAGCCAAGCTCCGCGCCTGATCGGGCTCGGGATGATCGCCCCGACGATCCTCGCCCATGGCACCGAGGCGGCGAAGCAGGCATACCTGCGCAAGCTCTGGCGAGGCGACGTCATCGCCTGCCAGCTCTTCTCCGAGCCGAGCAACGGGAGCGATCTCGCCGGGGTGCAGACCCGGGCGACACGCGACGGCGACGAATGGGTCGTAAGCGGCCAGAAGGTCTGGACCTCCGGCGCCCATTACTCCGACATCGGCGAGATCATCTGCCGGACCGACCCTGAGCTGCCGAAGCACAAGGGCCTCTCCATGTTCATCATCGACATGAAGGCCCCAGGTGTGGAGGTGCGCCCTCTGCGCCAGATGACGGGAGGTGCCTCGTTCAACGAGGTCTTCTTGGAGGAGGTGCGAGTTCCGGCCGATCACCTCCTAGGTGAGGAGAACGGCGGCTGGACGGTTGCCCTCACCACGCTCATGAACGAGAGGGCCGCCATCGGCGGAGGCGGTTCCGGGGCAGGGAGCGGGCCGGCCCACCGGCTGCTCGAGCTCATGCGCCACCTGGGCCTCGCAGACGACCCGCTGCTTCGCCAGGAGTACGCCGATTTGTGGGTGAGGCTCCAGGTGGCTCGCTGGAACTCCGAGCGGGCCCTCTCGAAGATCCGGGCCGGCCAACTGCCCGGACCGGAGCTTTCGACCGCCAAGCTCTCGCTCACCGAGAACATGAGACGGACAGCGGAGCTAGCGGCCCGCCTCCTCGGGCCCCGCATCACGGCCGACACGGGCGAGTGGGGCACCTATGCGTGGTCGCAGTTCCTGCTCGGCGTACCCGGCATGAGGATCGCCGGGGGCACCGACGAGGTCATGCGAAACATCGTCGCCGAGAGAGTCCTCGGGCTCCCGAAGGAGCCCTCGGCGAGCAAGTAGCTCCTTCCAGCCGGCAGGCTTGTAGTAGAGCCCGCCGACGAAGCCCCACGAGCGGCGATGGATAGGAGTGCAGCCGAGGGCCTGCAGGGCCATCTTGTGGACAGGGGCCGGATAGCCCCGGTTGGAGTCGAAGCCGTACCAGGGGAAGTGGTCCGACTCGAGTCCCATGATCCGGTCGCGGGTCACCTTGGCGAGAATCGAGGCGGCCGCGATCGAGCAGGCAGTGGCGTCCCCCTTCACGATGAGGCGAACCGGCGGAAAGTCGGAGACGCCAGCAGCCTTGTCGACCAGGAAGTCGAAGCGGCCGTCCAGCAAGACGACGTCGGGTCGCACGCTCAGCTGGTCGAGGGCGCGCTTTGCCGCCAGGCGCTGGGCCAGCGTCATGCCGAGCTCGTCGCACTCCTCGTTGCTGGCATGGCCTACCGCCCAGTCGGAGAGCGAGCGCGAGAGCGGGTCGAAAATTCGCTCCCGCTCTTGCAGGCTTAGCTGCTTCGAGTCGCGCACGCCCTTCGGGATCTTCCGTCCCGCCCGTTGGCCGACGACGGCTATCCCGACGCTCACCGGACCGGCCCAGGCGCCCCGGCCCACCTCGTCGACCCCGGCAACTGCCTGGCAGCCATCAGCGAAGCATCGACCCTCTATCCGAAAAGAGGGCAGCCCCGCGGTCATGGCATTGAACGTAGCGCTCCGGCTTGGAGCTCGGGCGCAAGTTGTACTATCGCAGTGACAGTATCGCTTGCCGCCGGGATAGTCTCTTTGCTGTGACACCTTGCCGCCGCGGCCTGGCAGCCGGCCTCGCCACGCTCGGCCTCCTCGCGGCCGGCTGCTCCGCCCGGAGCTCCGGAACAGCTTCTTCCAGCCGCGGAACGGCAAACCTGGCGGCCGCCGGCTCGCTCGAGGGAGTGATACAGACCCGCTTGCAGCCCGCCTTCGAGTCGACCACCAAAGACAGTGTGGTGACGAAGTTCGCCGGCTCCGGCGCGCTCACCGAGATGGTGAAGGACGGGGAGATCGACCCGGGCGTCTTTCTCTCGATCGGTGCCGGGCCCATCGAGGCTCTCTTTCCGCACCGCTGCCGCTACGTCATGACGCTCGCCACCGACCCGCTGGTGCTCGCCTACTCCCCCCGGAGCCGGTATGCCCCGCAGCTGAACGCCATCAAAGATGGCCAGAAGCCTTTCAAGGACCTGTTCACCCTGCTCGAGCAGCCGGGCTTCCGCCTCGGGCGGACCGACCCGGTCGTCGATCCCCAGGGCGGCTATTTCATCCTCATGCTGCGCCTCGCCGAGCGGGTTTACCGACTCCCGACCGGCACGGCAGCTCGCATCCTCGGGGCGACCGGCTCGAACCCGATCGGCTCATCGACCCAGATAGTCGATGAGAACGCCCTGGCTACCGAGATCGCGAGCGGCACCTTCGACGCCGGAAGTGATTTCCTCACCGAGGCGAGGCAGTACCACCTCGACTACATCCGGCTCCCGCCCTCGATCGACTTCGCCGACCCGGCCGAGCTATCTCGTTACGCCTCGGTCACCCTTCGCCTGAGCGGCGGCGAACCTTTGCGAGGAGGCCTCATCACGCTCGATGACACTTTCGTCCTCGCTCCCCGAGACCAGCCCCGCTCGAGGGCGAACCGGGCGGCCGACGAGGCATTCCTTGCCTTCCTGCTCTCCAAAGCCGGGAGGCGAACCCTAGCCGGTGCCGGTTACTCGCTCGAGAAGCCGAGGATCTCTTACGCCGCCGGCTACTCGCGCCCGTCCTCGGTGCTCGCGCCATCAGTCCTCCGCCAGTACCGGCGCCTGCAGGGCTGAAAGTTGGCCAGAGCGCTCAGACGTGCGAGCACCGCTGCCGCGCTCGGGGCCACGATCCTCTGCTGGGTGATCCTGCTCGCTCCCCTCGTCGAGCTCTTCTTCCACCTCTCGCCCCACGAGATCTCTCACGCCCTCACAGAGGGCGGCAGCCCAGGCTACGGACCGCTATGGCGCTCACTCGGTGCGAGCGCCATAGCCCTCGGGTCGATGGTCGTCCTCGGCACGCCGCTCGCCTACCTGCTGGCACGAGAGCGGCTCCCCTTCGGCCGCCTCGTCGAAGCCGGCCTCGTCATCCCTCTCGCCATGCCGCCGCTCGTGATCGGCCTGCTCCTCATCTTCCTCATCGGGCCGGCCTCGCCTCTCGGCGGACTCCTCGACCGGGCTGCCCCGAGCGTGTTCGGAATCAACACCTTCTTCGCCCTCATCGTGGCCGAGTTCTACGAGGCGGCGCCGTACTTCGTGCTGGCCGCCCACGCGGCGTTCTCGTCGGTCCCAGAACGCCTCGAGCAAGACGCCATGTCGCTCGGGAACGGCCCGCTCGAGGCCTTCCGCCGTGTGACGCTCCCCCTGGCGGCCCCGGGGCTCGCAGCCGGTCTCGCCATGGCCTGGGCGAGAGCGATGGGCGCCTTCGGAGCAGTCGTCATCATCGCTTACGACCCACCGGGCCTCCCGATGGCGATCGACACCGGGCTGCAGGCCTTCGGGCTCAATGGCGCCCTCCCCTACGGACTGCTGCTCCTCCTCGCCGTGCTCCCGCTCCCCCTCGTCGCCCTCCTTTGGAGCTCGCGGGCTCGCACGAGGACCTACTCTGCGGCCTTCCACCACGGCGAGCTGCTTGCCCTCGTCCCTCCGGGCCGCCCCGAAGAGCTCAGATGAGCCTCGACCTCGACCTGAGGGTGATGAGACGGTCCTTCGAGGTCAGGGCCGCCTTCAGCTTGCAACCGGGCGAACGCCTCGCCCTTTTCGGCCCGTCCGGGGCGGGGAAGACATCTCTCCTGGAGGCCGTCGCCGGTCTGCTCGCCCCGAGCGCCGGGGCATGCTTGCTCGACGGGGAGCCGCTCTCTCGACCGCCAGGGAGAACGAAGAGGTCGACTCCGCCCGCTCGCCACCGAGGGGCGGTCGGAAGGGTCTCGATCGTCCGCCAACCGACCAGCCTCTTTCCCCATCTCGACGTGGCCGCCAACATCGCCTACGGGCGCTCCGAGCCGCAGCTGGCGGCCGGCCTGGCGAGCGCCCTCGGTCTCGACCAGCTCCTCGGTGCCTATCCGGCCTCCCTCTCGGGTGGCCAAGCACAGCGGGTCGCCCTCGCGAGGGCGCTCGCCCGGCACTTTCGGGTCCTCTTGCTAGACGAGCCGATGGCAGCCATGGACGCCGCCACGACCGCCCTTTGCTGGGAGGTGGTGAGGAGCCGCTGCGAGGAAGAGCAGGCAGTTGCTCTCCTCGTGACCCACGACCTGCCCGAGGCTCAGGCCTTCGGAGACCGGCTGGCGGTGATGGACGAGGGTGAGATCCTGCAGCTGGGCGATCCCCACCAGGTGGTGAGCGCCCCGGCTTCGAGGCGCACGGCCGAGGTCCTCGGCTACGACTCGTTCGTGACCTTACGTCGGCTCGGTGCTAAGAGCGGCCCGCCGGGCCGAGGCCGCACGCTCGAGCTCGCCATAGATCCGAGCCGGGTTCGCCTCGGATCGCACCCGGGACTCGGGGCCATCTTCCGTGGGACCGTGACCTCGTGCATCCCATACCGAGCGGGTTTTCGGCTCCAGATCAGACTCGATGACAACTCGCCGGTCGAGCTTGGCGGCACCCTCTGGTCGCTCTCAGGGCCGGCGCGCCTAACACTCGATGTAGATGGAGGGGCAACTATGGGTAATGAGTTACTTGCGACGGCGGTGGCTCCCCCGGCGGTGGGTCATGCGAACCGAGACACGGAGGACATGCTGTGAGCGACACCAGACGCCAGTCAGACGACCGCCTTCGATTGATCCGACTCGCCCGCGGGCTTTCTCAGGGTGACCTCGCCAGGACGGCCGGGGTCACCCGCCAGGCGATCTCCGGCATCGAGTCGGGACGCTGGTCTCCCTCGCTCGACGTGGCGCTCGCCCTCGCCCGAGCCCTCGACTCGACCGTCGAGGCGCTCTTTGCTGAAGCCTCCGACGCGCCGCCGGTGAGGAGCCGCCTGGCCGTCCGCTCCGAGCTGCCACCAGGCAGCAACAGTGAGCCGGGCAGGCTCCTGCTCGCCGAAGTAGCCGGCGACACCGTCGCATTCCCGCTCAGCGGCGACCACACAATGGTGCCCGGCTTCGTCCCCGCCCTTGCCACCGGGCCTCGGGCGCCCGACGAGGAGGCCGGCCGGAGGGGCCGGGCTCGGGACGTCGAAGCGAGGCGCATCGCGGCCCCGACGCCGACCCTGGCGGTCGCCGGCTGCGATCCGGCTCTCGCCCTCCTGCTCGGACCGCTTCAGCGTCACGACCCGCCGGTCAACCTCGCCTGGTGGTCCACCAACAACTCGAAGGCACTCGAGCTCCTCGAGTCTGGCACCGTGCACGCCGCGGCCCTTCATCGCGGCATCGGCGGCGCCTCCCGAAACCGCCCAGGCATCGAAGTCGTCGGCTTCGCCTCCTGGCGGGAGGGTCTGGCCTTCCACCCCCGCCACCGAGGGCGGATACGCGACGTCGGCGACATCGTCCGACAGGGACTCCGGATCGCCAACCGCGAGCAGGGCGCCGAAGCGAGGCGCCTGCTCGACGCCGAGCTCAACCGGCTACGGATCGATCCCTCCCAGGTCACCGGCTACTCAGCGGAAGCCAACGGCCACCTCCTGGCCGCCTCGGCCATCTCGGCTGGGATGGTCGACGCGGCTGTCACCTGCGAGCCGGCCGCCCTGGCCTACGGGCTCGAATTCGTCTCCTGGCAGGAAGAGGTCTCCGAGCTCTACATACCCCGCTCCCTCGTCGGCAGCATCGAGGTCCGCGCCCTTCTCGACGTGCTGGCCGGCCGGGAGCTTCCTGCCCAGCTGGCTGCCCTGGAGGGCTACGATGCCGATCCCTGCGGGCGGTTCATGGCTGCTTGAAGGAGTACTGCTAGTTCTCGCGGAGCGACTCGACGGCCTGCTGGCCGGCCTGGCGGAGGGCCGCCAGGTCAGAGCTGACCTCCGAGAGCCGGCGCCAGCGGGTCCCCTGCTGGCGCTCCGGCGACAGATCGTCGCCAGCCCGGCGGACGCTCCAGAGTGAGACCCGGCCGATGTCTTTCAGCGTGCGAGGTCGCAGCCGTCGCCAGTTGAAGGAATCCTCGGTGCCCTCGCCGATCTCGGCATGGATCTCGTCGCTGCAAAGGACGGAGCCCGGATCGGCGATCGAGACGACCCGGGCCGCCCGGTTGACGGTCGGGCCGAAGAAGTCGCCCTCTCTCAGCAGGACCGGCCCGGCGGCCAGCCCGACTCGCACGTCGGAGAGGAGCTCGTCGTCGGAGTAGGCGTCGACCAGGTCGAGCCCGATGCGAAGGGCGGTGACCGGGTCGTCGCAGACGAACATGACCTCGTCGCCGATCATCTTCACGGGCCGCCCGCCGCCTGCGACGACCGTGCCGTGGGCGAGCTCCTCGAAGCGATCGACGACGGCAACGAGAGCCTCGGCGCTCAACTGGGAGGAGAGGGCGGTGAAACCCACCATGTCGGCGAAGCCGACAGCCAGCTTCGAAGCCACCGACTCGTCATAGGCCCCCGAACGGCGCAGAGACGTATGACGACGGGCGGCCGCCTCGACGTGACGGCGCCAGGCGTAGATGATGAGTCGCTCCATGCTCGGGAGGACGAGCTCGGCCGAAAAGGCGATGGCCGCCGCCAGCAGGATCCCGTCGTCCTGCGAGCCCTCGGCCCACTCGGGGCGCCCTTGCTGGCGAGAGGTGGCGTCGGCCGAGGAGACGAGGGTGTCCGCCAGACGGGACATTGACTGACCGAGAACCCTGGTCACCTGGATGGCGTTGTCGAGGCTGGCGACTCCCACATCGGTGAGTCCTCGAATGGTCGAGAGCGCCTCGACGTCGTGCTCGTTGAAGCTCGCCGCCTCACCCGGGGCGGGAAAGCCGAGCGCCCGCCAGAGGCGGGCGGCCTGCTCGATCTCCATCTCGGCCGAGTCGCTCACCTCCTGTCCGGTGCGAGCAGTCTCTCCGGCCAGCAGGAGTCGGTCGATCACGACAGCGTCGAGCCGGTCCTGGGCCAGGGCGGCCGCGAACTCTGCCTCGGAGAGCCCGCGCGCCAGCAGGACGGCCCGCAGGCCGGCGATCGTGTCCTCTCGGGTGCTCGCAGCGAAGATCGGGCCCTTTGCCGGCACTCGTCTCCTCTCGGTCGGTTCGGCTGAAGGCTACCGGGGCTCTTAGCATGGCTCTCGTGCCGGCTCTGCTAGTTCCGATAAAGGCGTTCGCGGCCGCCAAGGCCCGCCTGGCGCCGGTCCTCGGGGCCAGCGAGCGAAGCGATCTCGCCCGTCGCCTGGCAGCCGGGGTCCTGCAGGCGAGCGGAGCCCTCGAGGTCTTCGTCGTCTGCGACGATGCCGAGGTGGCCGGCTTCGCCGAGTCCCTCGGAGCCCGCGTCATCTGGACCCCGGGCCTCGGGCTCTCCGGCGCCGTCTCGAAGGGGGTCGCGACGATGGCCGCCTCTGGCATCGAGACGGTCGTGGTCGCCCACGCCGACCTGCCGCTGCCAGGACGCCTTGGAGCGATCGCCGGCGCGATGGCCGCAGGAGCCGTCACTCTCGTGCCGGACCGGAAGCGAGACGGGACGAACGTCATCTCTGTCCCAGCCACCGGAGGCTTTCGCTTCGCCTACGGGCCCTCCTCCTTCAGCCGGCACCTCGCAGAGGCCGGTCGACTCGGGCTCGAGACCATCGTGCTGGAAGAGGAGGAGCTCTCGATCGACGTCGATCTCCCGAGCGACCTCGCATATCTCCGTCCGGCCAGCTGAGAGAGGCGCCCTGGCGCCGGTATCGTCAAGCGCCATGCCGATCACCGCCAACCTCGAGCCACCGAAGGTGGCACTGGCCGTAGGCGCCCACCCCGACGACATCGAGTTCGGTTGCGGGGGGACCCTCGCGAAGTGGGCGGCTGCCGGCTGTGCAATCCACCACCTGGTCTGCACCGACGGCTCCAAAGGGAGCTGGGACGCCTCGCAGGATCCGGCCGAGCTCGTGGCCCTGCGCCGGGTCGAGCAGAGGGCTGCCTCGCGGGCCCTCGGAGGGAGCGGCGACGTGACCTTCCTCTCCTGGCCGGACGGCGAGCTAGAGTCAGGTCTGCGCCAGCGGGTCCAGGTCGCAGCCACCATCCGCCGCACCCGCCCCGACGTCGTCTTCGGTCACGATCCGTGGAAGCGCTACAGGCTGCATCCCGACCACCGCAACGCCGGCTTCCTCGTGACGGACGGCATAGTGGCGGCCCGCGACCCCCTGTTCTTCCCAGAGCTCAACCTGGAGCCGCACCGGCCGAGGACCCTCCTGCTCTGGGAGGCCGACGAGCCGGACCACGTGGAGGACGTCAGCCACCAGATCGAACAGAAGCTCGCCGCCCTCTACTGCCATCGCAGCCAGTTCCGCTCAACGATGGGCATAAGCACCACGAGCGCCCTCAGCGAGAGCGATCCTGAGGTGGCAGAGTTCCGCCGGCGTCTCACCGAACGTCTTGCCGAGCACGGCGCCCTGGCCAACCTCGCGGCCGGAGAGGCCTTCAAGAGGATCGACCGCCTCTAGACAGGAAAAAGTCTCTGCTGCAGTCTCCGTGGGCTGACCGCCCCGGCCCCAAGGCGGCTCACGGGGCAAACCAGAGGCGGCAAGCAGGCCAGCTGCAGGGCGGTTGGCCAGCTCAATCGTGGCTGGCGCACGGCCAGCCACCGAGTTATTCAAGGATCGGCCGGCCACTCGTGCCCCGATTCGCCTGCGGCGCGCTTGGCGACCCCTCCTCTCGGTGGACCGAAGAGGCAAGACCTCTGCAGCCAAAGCAGCGCCATGTCGTGGTGAACCCCTCACTAACTATTGGACGCTTAGACGGTGAACCAAGGTCAAAGCAGCGCGCAGACCACCGCCTGTGCAGATAAGTACCCTCACGTATTGACCCATGGTTTCCTTGTCGATCCAAACCACCACGGCGACCCGAGTACCCCTAATGTGGCAGGTCTGATCCGGGACGCCTCGGTAGCGAGCTCTAGCCAGACCCATGCGTATCGCTTTGCCCGTCGTCGCCGCGAAGTTGAGGGGCTGGGCCACTGGACCGCCCGCCCACGCTGCGTAGACCATGCTTTGGTCGTTGCGAAGCCGAGCGATAACAAGGCGGGGCGATGGATGGAATCCCGCGCCACATCGTCCTGGCGGACAGTGTCGCACTCGTGCGTCCGTCACAACAGCCCCGTTCTGCCACCACCCGCTCGGTACGGCGAGCGAAATATGTGCCAGTAGCGGCCTCTCCGATAGCCCTTGCCCGGCCGTACATCCACCCGCGATAGCAATCAAAGAACTAACTGCTATGGCAACAAACAGCGATCGGAGGCGACGGCAGTGCATCATGAGGTGCCAACTAGTTCAACTGCACTACCGTTGGATACCGCCCATATGTTACCACTAGACAATTTACTGCCTCCATCTCCGGCGGCACACTCTGACAGGTCTCGAGAGTCTTCCCTGAAGGGCAGTCCGAGTTCCGAACGGAAAACGTCTTCGAAGTACCAGCGATATTTCCTTGTGCAAACTCCTCGATCCCCGTTCCGGTGAAGCCGGCACGATCCCCACTTGGCAGCACCAAAAGCGGCGAAAATGACAGTCTCTAGGCCATCTCTAGCCCGGAAACACAAAGGCCCCGGGTCGGAGACCGACCCGGGGCCTTTGTTCAGAATACTCAGCGGCGCTTGGTCGCCTTCCTGGCCGTGGTCTTGCTGGCAACCGCAGCCCTCTTGGCAGGAGCCTTGCGGGCCGTGGTCTTGCGGGCCGTGGTCTTGCTGGCCGTGGTCTTGCTGGCCG
>JAJZLV010000132.1 GCA_021803215.1 Actinomycetes bacterium
TCGCGGCCCGCGGCCGTGAGAGCGCCGGTCTCTCGTACCGGGGCCTAGCCCGGCTCGCCGACCGCTGGGCCGTCCGATCCCTGGCGGCATCGAGGGCCGAACCACGTCCGGTCACTTGCGCCGGTCAGACCATCAGTCTACAGTTACTTGTAGATCGACCAACTTAATGTAGATTGACTGGCTGGAAGAAACGGGGCGGGTCGTGGCCTACGTGATCACTCAGGCATGCATCGACACCAAGGACCAGTCGTGTGTCGACGCCTGCCCGGCCGACTGCATCAGCGCCGAGGAGGGCGACCGCATGCTCTTCATAGACCCGGACGGCTGCATCGACTGTGCGGCCTGTCTGGAACCGTGCCCGGTGGACGCGATCTTCGCGGAGGAGGACCTTCCTCCCGACCAGGCGGCCTACCTCGAGATCAACGCGCTGCACTTCCGCAACGCGGCCGCCGCCCAAGAGCGGGTGAACGCTCTCCTCCCGGCCAGCTAGCGGCGGAGGGCGGCAATTGGACAAGGTCCTCTCGGTCGGCGAGGCAATCGAGCGTTTTGTCCCCGACGGCGCCGGGCTGGTCGCGGTCGGCGGCATGCACCTCCAGAACAACCCGATGGCTCTTGTGCGCGAGATGGTGCGCCAGTACCGGCACGTCACCCGCCTGCTCACGAGCCCATGCGGTGCCTTGAACGCCGACCTCCTGGTTGCCGCGGGACTTGTCGAACAGATCGCCACCTCCTACGTCGGCTTTGAGCACCTCGGCTTGGCGCCGGCCTTCCGCCGAGCTGTCGAGGCAGGGGTCCTGCGAGTCCTCGAGTGCGATGAGGCCTACATCACCCACGGTCTCAGCGCGGGGGCGGGCGGCCTGCCCTTCGTGGCCCTGCCGGCGGGGCTCGAGTTCGCCGACGTCTGGAAGGCGAACACCGAGAGCTACTGCCTCGTCACGGATCCCTTCACCGGGAGGAAGGTCCTGGCCGGTGCCCCGCTCGCGCCCGACGTGGCGTTGCTGCACGCGGCCGCCGCCGATGCCGCCGGGAACGCCGTGCTCGCCGGAGCACACTTCGTCGACCGGAGTATGGCCCTTGCCGCCAAGACCGTCGTCCTCCAGGTGGAGCGGGTGGTGCCGACCGACCAGCTCAGCCGGCAGGCGGTCGGCACGACGATCCCAGGCTTCCTCGTGCAGGCCGTCGTCGAGGCGCCTGGAGGTTGCCACCCGACGGCGTCGCATGGCCACTACCGGGTCGACGAGGCCCACCTGCGGCGCTATCTCTCTCTGGCGGCCAGCGCCGACGGCGCGCTCTCCTACCTCGAAGAGTTCGTGAGGGGTGTGACCGAGCAGGACTACCTGCGGTCCGTCCAAGCCGGCGCGAGCGTCGGAGGCGAGCTTTGAACGGGGGCGCGGCCACCCCACCGTCGGGCTGGGCGACCGGGGAGCTGATGGCCGTCGAGCTCGCTCGCCAGCTGCGCAACGACGACGTCGCCGTGATGGGCACGGCAAGCGCCATTCCCCAGGTCGCCTGCGGGCTCGCCCGGGCTACGCACTCGCCCGATCTCTGGTTCGTGGCCGGAGGAGCCTGCGGGGTCAATCCTCACCTCGCCCCGACCGTCGCCTCCTGCTGCGACGAGGAGCTTTTGCGCTCGGACACGGTGCTACCTCTCGGTGACGTGGTGCTGCTCGAGGGCCGAGGCGACGTCTTCACCGTCTTCTTCGCCGGCGGCCTCCAGATAGACGCCTACGGCAACTGCAACCTCGTCGCGGTCGGCGACTGGGCGAGGCCGGCGCTGCGCGGCCCCGGCACGGTCGGGCTGCCGTTCCTCTCGCGGGTCGGGCGCGTCCTCATCTACTCGCTGTCGCACAACCCCCGGACCTTTGTCGAGCGAGTCGACTTCCTCGGCGGGCCCGGCTTTCTCGACGGTCCTGGGTCCTGGGTTGAGGCGGGACTGCCGGGCGGCGGGCCGGCTGCTGTGGTGACACCGCTGTGCACGATGGACTTCGACCAGGCGACCTTGCGGATGCGGCTCCGGTCCGTCCACCCCGGAGTCGACGTCGCCCAAGTGGTCGAGGCGACCGGCTTCGAGCTGGTCATGCCGGACCAAGTCACCCAGACCGCAGCGCCTACCAGCGAAGAGCTGGCTGTTGTGCGCAGACTTGACTCGAGCGGAGTGTTGAAAGGACGGTAGCGGTGCACAGCCAAGGGAGCTTTTTTGGCCAGGTCGCGATGGTCACCGGCGCAGGCAGCGGGATCGGCCGCGCCAGCGCGCTCGGGCTCGTCCGAGAGGGGGCGAGCGTGGTGGTCGGGGATCTCTCCGCCGAACGGGCGCACGCCGTGGCGAAGGAGATCGCCGAGCTCGGCGGCCGCTGCGAGGTAGCGGTCTTCGACGTGGCCGACGCCGGCTCGGTCCGCCAGGCGGTCGAGGCGGCGATCGGGACCTTCGGCCAGATCGACGTCCTCGTCTCGAACGCCGGCTGGGACCGCGTCATGCCTTTCGTCGACACCGACGAGGCGTTCTGGGACCGCGTCATCGCAGTGAACTACCGGGGCCATCTCGCCTGCGCCCATGCCGTCGTGCCCCACATGATCGAGCGCGGCTCGGGTCGAGTGGTGCTCGTCGCCTCGGACGCCGGGCGAGTCGGCTCCTCCGGCGAGGTCGTCTACTCCGGGGCGAAGGGCGCCGTCATCGCCTTCACGAAGGCGCTTGCCCGCGAGACCGCCCGCCACGGGGTGAAGGTCAACTGCGTGGCGCCCGGCCTCACCGACACGCCGATGCTGGCGGAGGTGACGGGCCAGAACGAACGCCTCATGGCCGCGATCATCCGCTCGATCCCGCTCGGACGGCCGGGGACTCCCGATGAGGTGGCCCGAGCAGTGCTCTTTCTCGCCTCTTCGGAGGCCGAGTACATCACCGGTCAGACCCTCAGCGTCAACGGCGGGCTGTCGATGCTGTGACGGTTCTCGGAGGCTCCGTCCCCCGGCGTCCGGCGAGAGGCGAACCGGCCGGAGGGCTCGAGCGGCGATGGAGTGGACGGAAGGAGAAGGTGGCGATGGCAGCGAACGAGGAGGTCGAGCCGGAGCAGATGGGCCGGAGCCCGCGCGGCGCGCCGCGGCGGATGACGGCAGCCGAGACGATCCTTGCCAGGGCCGCCGGGGTCGACCGGGTGGTGCCCGGGGAGTACGTCGTCGCCAGGATCGACGCCATGATGATGCACGACATCTTCGCCGCCGACGTGCTCGGGATGCTCGAGACGGCCGGGATCGAGCAGCTGGACGACCCCAGCCGTGCCACCGTGGTCTTCGATCACATGGTTCCGGCGCCGTCGGTCGCGGCGGCAGAGCACCAGGCGAAGGCCCGGCAGCTCGTTCGGCGTTACGGGATAGAGGCCTTCTTCGAGATCGGCCGCGGCATCTGTCACCAGGTGATGGTGGAGGAAGACCGCGTCCGGCCGGGGGATCTCGTGGTCGGCACCGACTCGCACACCACGACCTACGGAGCCCTCGGTGCGGCCGGCTGCGGCATCGGCAGCTCGGAGATGGCATACGCGCTCGCCACAGGCGAGCTCTGGTTCAAGGTGCCCGAGACCGTTCTCGTTCGGCTCGAGGGTCGCTTCGCCCCCGCCGTCGCGGCGAAGGACCTCGTGCTGTTCCTGCTGCGCCAGATCGGCTCGAGCGAGGCGCAGTACCGTTCCGTCGAGCACGCCGGGCCGGGCGCCGACTCCCTGTCGCTTGCCGAGCGGATGACGGTCGCGAACATGGGTGTCGAGATGGGCGCCAAGTTCTCGCTCTTCCCCGCCGCCGGCGCGACGGCCGCCCACGAGGCCACCGGCTACGCCGCGGTCCACGAGGTCGACCTCGCCACGCTCTCGCCACAGGTCGCCGTCCCGCATCACGTCGAGAACGTCGTCGACGTGGAAGAGGTGGCCGGGCTCCGGCTCGACCAGGTCTTCCTCGGCTCGTGCACCAATGGCAGGATCGAGGACCTGCGCGAGGCGGCAGCCATCCTGCGGGGACGCAAGATCGCCCCCGGGCTGCGCCTGATCGTCACGCCGGCCTCCTCCACCGTCTACCGCCAGGCGGCGGAGGAAGGTCTCCTGGGCGACCTCTCGTCGGCCGGAGCGATCATCGAGGGACCGGGCTGCGGCCCGTGCTTTGGGGGCCATCTCGGTCTTCTGGCGGCGGGCGAGCGCTGTCTCGGCACGCACAATCGAAACTTCCGAGGCCGCATGGGCAGCCCGGAGGGCGAGATCTACCTCGCTTCCCCGGCCACTGCCGCCGCCTCCGCCCTTGCCGGAGCCATCGCCGATCCGCGTGAGCTGGCAGCGACCGGCCGACGGCAGGAGGTTGCCAAGTGACGAACGCTCCCCGCCCCACGACCCGCTTTCGCGGCCGGGCCTGGCTGTTCGGGCCAGACATCAGCACCGACATGCTCTCGCCCGGCCAGTACGTCCACGACCCGGTCGAGATCCGCCTGCGCCACGTCCTCGAGGCGGCCCGGCCGGAGTTCGCCTCGCAGGTGCGCCCCGGCGACATCGTCGTAGCCGGGACCAACTTCGGCTGCGGCTCGAGCAGGGAGTCGGCCCCCCAGCACCTGAAGGACCTCGGCGTCGCGCTGGTGGTCGCCGACTCGTTCGCCCGGATCTTCTCGCGCAACGCGATCGCGTTGGGCCTGCCGGTCCTCGCCTGCTCCGGTGTGAGCACGACGGTCAACGACCACGAGATCGTGGAGGTCGACGTCGTCGAGGGCCAGGTGACGGTCGGGGATGGGCGAGCGCTCCTGCATGCGGACAGGATCCCCGCGCAGATGCTCGACGTGCTCGGGCACGGCGGCATCGAGCCCATGCTCTTGGCGCTCGGCCGCAAGAAGGAGTGAAGACTGTGCCACGGCCCATCGGGCGCGAGCTGCTGCGAGTCCAGGTGAACGGCGAGGAACGCGAGCTGCTCGTGAGGCCCTACGCCACCCTTCTCGAAGTGCTGCGCGAGGAGCTCCGCCTGAGCGGGACCAAGCACGGCTGCGAGCTCGGCGAGTGCGGCGCCTGCACAGTGCTCGTCGACGGCCTCCCGCAGCTGAGCTGCCTGCTCTTGCCTGCTCAGGTGGAGGGTGCCGCCATCACGACGATCGAGGGGCTGGCCGACGGCGCGGCGCTCCACGCCGTGCAGCGGGCCTTCGTGGAGCGTGGAGGGCTGCAGTGCGGCTACTGCACCCCCGGCATGGTGCTCGCGGCGAAGGCCCTCCTCGACGCCAACCCGACCCCGACGCGCCAGGAGATCAAGGAGGCACTGGCCGGCAACCTCTGCCGCTGCACGGGCTATGCGAGCATCCTCGACGCGGTCGAGGAGGCGGCGAGGTTGCTCTCGTGAGGAGGGCCGGGGAGCTGCACGTGGTCGGAAGGGCGCTGCCACGGGTCGAGGCGGCCGCCAAGGTGACGGGGAGCATCGCCTACGCAGACGACATCGAGCTTCCGGGCATGCTCTCTTGCAAGCTGCTCCGCAGCCACCACGCCTACGCCCGCATCATCTCGGTCGACACGAGCGCGGCCCGGGCGATGCCGGGCGTGGTGGCCGTGATCACCGGCCACGACCTTCCGGTCAAGTACGGCATCATGCCGACCTGCGAGGACGAGCTCGCCCTCGAGCACGAGAAGGTCCGCTTCGTCGGCGATCCGGTGGCGGCCGTGGCGGCGGTGAACGAGGAGACCGCCCTCGCCGCCTGCCGGGCGATCCGCGTCGACTACGAGCCGCTCGAGGCTGTCGGCTCGATCGAGCAGGCGCTCGTGCCGCCCGACGACGAGCCGATCCACGACTACGCCGGTCCTGCGAACGTCCACCGTCTCGCCGCCCTCGAGTTCGGCGATGTGGACGCCGGCTTCGCCAAGGCTGCGCACGTGCGTGAGGACGTCTTCTTCTTCGAGGGCAACACCCACCTGCCGATGGAGCAGCACTCGGCGACGGCGCAGGTCGTCGGAGGCAAGGTGACGCTGTGGTCGTCGACCCAGGATCCCCACTATGTCCACCGGGCGCTCTCGAAGGTGCTCGGACTGCCGATGGGCGAGCTCCGGGTGGTGGCGGCGCCGCACGGAGGCGGCTTCGGGGGCAAGTGCGACCCCTTCTCCCACGAGATCGCCGTCTGCAAGCTCGCCCTCATGACCGGGCGGCCCGTCAAGTGCACGCTCACCCGGGAGGAGGTCTTCTACACCCACCGGGGGAGGCATCCGGTGCTGATGTGGGTCCGCACCGGGGTCGACGACGACGGCCGCATCCTCGCCATGCACTTCCGCAGCGCGCTCGACGGGGGCGCCTACGGCTCTTACGGGCCGGCGTCGACGCTCTACACGGGCGCCCTGCAGACGACGACATATGCCATCCCCGCCTACCGCTTCGAGGGGGTGCGGGTCTTCACGAACAAGGCGCCCTGCGGTCCAAAGCGCGGCCACGGGACTCCGCAGCCGCGCTTCGCTCTCGAGGTCCACCTCGACAAGCTGGCGGGGGAGCTCGGCCTCGATCCGGTGGAGCTCCGGCGCCGGAACTACGTGAAGCCCTTCACCCGGACCGTCAACTGGCTGCGGATCACCTCCTGCGGTCTTTCCGAGGTCACCGACCGGGTGCTCGAGGCCTCGGGCTACGAGCAGCGCCTCAGGCGACCCGGGCACGGGATGGGCTTCGCCGTATCGAGCTACATGTGCGGCGCCGGGCTGCCCATCTACTGGAACAGGCTGCCTCACAGCGAATGCGTGCTGAACGTCGGGCGGGGCGGCGTCACGCTTCTCAGCGGTGCCACAGAGATCGGGCAGGGCTCGGACACCGTGCTGGCGACGATCGTGGCCGAGGAGCTCGGCCTCGGGCCCGGCGACATCCGCCTCGTGACCGGCGACACCGGGCTCACTCCCGTCGACCTCGGGTCGTACTCGTCGCGGGTCACCTTCATGGCCGGCAACGCCGCCCGGGAGGCTGGCGCGAAGATGCGGGCGCTGCTCGTCAAGGCGGTGGCCGAGAAGGAGGGCTGCGCCGCCGGCGAGGTGCGGGTGGCCGGCGGGAGGATTGGCGTCATGAGCTTCGAGGAGGCGGCCCTGCTCGCCGAGGAGCGCTTCGGGACGCTCTCGACGCGCGGCAGCTACACCCCGCCCGAGGGCATCGGCGGCCGCTACAAGGGCGCCGGCGTCGGGCCGAGCCCCGCCTACAGCTACTCGGCTGCTGTCGTCGACCTCGACGCCGACGAGCGCAGCGGCGAGATCCGGGTCAACAAGGTCTGGCTCGGCCACGACATCGGCCGCTCCATAAACGAGCTCGCCGCTCGCGGCCAGGTGGAAGGAGGCGTGTACATGGGTCTCGGCGAGGCGCTCATGGAGGCGCAGGCCTACCGGGACGGTCTGCTCCGCCAGCCGAGCATGCTCGACTACAAGTCGCTCACCTTCCTCGACATGCCGGAGGTGGAGACGATCCTCGTGGAGACAGTCGACCCCGAAGGGCCCTACGGAGCCAAGGAGGTCGGGCAGGGCCCACTTCTCCCTGTCATCCCTGCTGTCGTCTCGGCCCTCCACGACGCCCTCGGCGTCTGGGTGGACGAGGTGCCGATCACGCCGGACAAGGTGGTACGAGTGCTCAGCGCCCGGTCGAAGGGCAAAGAGCCCCGCTACGGCCCCAAGGGCTTCCCAGAGGTCCCCTACCCGGCACTCGTGAAGGTTGCTCCCCCCGATGCTGCGACTGCCTCCTTGTAGCTACCTGCGTCCGGGATCCGTCGACGAGGCGGCCGAGCTGCTCGCCGAGCACGGGGAGACGGCGATGCTCGTGGCCGGCGGGACGGACCTCGTGCCGAAGATGAAGCGTGGCCAGATGGAGCCGGAGCTCCTCATCGGTCTCGGCCACCTGGCCGAGCTGCGCGCCGTCACCGAGACCGAAGAGGGCGGCTTCGAGATCGGAGCCGGGGTGACGCTCGCCGCTGTGAGCGGGAGCCCTCGTCTGGCTGCCGCTTACCCGGCCTACACCCGCGCCGCCGCCCTCGTCTCGTCCCCCGCTCTGCGCAACGTCGGCACCATCGGGGGCAACCTCTGCGTCGACACGCGCTGCAACTACTACGACATGAGCTTCGAGTGGCGGCAGGCCTGCGGCTTTTGCATGAAGAAGGACGGCGACATCTGCCGGGTGGCGCCGGCCAGCAAGCGCTGCCGGGCGATCGCCTCGTCGGACACCGCTCCCGCCGCCATCGCGCTCGGAGCGTCGGTGGTCCTCGCCGGCCCGGGCGGCCGCCGGCGGGAGGTGCCGGTGGACGATCTCTACCGCGACGACGGGCAGTACTTCCTAGCCATGGCGGCAGACGAGATCGTGCAGAGCCTGCGGCTCCCGCCGGCAGGGAGCTGGGGCTCGGCCTACGTGAAGGTGAGACGGCGTGGCACGATCGACTTCCCGCTCGCCGGTGTCGCCGTGGCACTGCGCCGGAGCGGCCTGCTCGTCGAGGACTGCCGGATCGTCCTCACCGCTGTCGGCTCGCGACCATTCGACGTGAGCCCCGCGGCCGGCCCGCTGCTCGGGCGCGAGCTGACGGCCGAGGTGCTGGCCGGCGCAGACGACCTGCTGGCCGAGGTGGCCAACGAGGCGGCCAAGGTCGCGAAGCCGCTCGACAACGCCGACTTGCACTACGTCTGGCGCAAGCAGATGACCCGCCGGGCCGTCGAGCAGGCGATCGTCGAGGCCGCCAGCTGCCTGCCCGCTCCCGGGGGACCTGCCTGAGCGCCGGCTGCGGCCTGCCCTCGGCCGCCGCGCGGCTGGCGGCGGCGAGCCAGGACAGCCCGGGCCGGCCTGCGCGGCGGAGGGTGGCTCCGGGCCCGCTCCCCGGGCCTTGACTGACCGGACGGTCTAACGTAGTCTCACAACTATGTGAAGTCATCCGCCATACGTAGAGTGACTCACCCGGGGAAACGGGGCAGTGCCTGCAGCTTCCACGGGGCGTGACCGGGCGGGGATGGCCGAGCCAGCCCGGGAGCCGGAGATGAGCTGTTCTCCTCTTGGGTCGGAGGACTTCAAGGCGTCACCAGCCGGCGCCGCAAAAAAAGGGGAGGGAACCCTGTGGGACGTGGCGAGCAGCTGAGGAACGGAGCGAAGAGAGCGCCCGGCGCCCGGCCGCGGGCGGCGGCGGGCCAGGTGGATGCGGCGGGCCAGGTGGATGTGGCGGGCCAGGCGCCGACCGAGCTCATCTACGACTGGAACGAGCTCGCCCCGCGCCTTGGCCTCCCCGACCCGGAGAGGCCTGTCGAGTTCAACGACGAGACGCTTCGCGACGGCCTGCAGTGCCCTTCGGTCCGCCAGCCCTCCCTCGTCGAGAAGCGGGAGTTCCTTCGTCAGCTCCCTCGGATCGGGGTCGACGCAGCCGACATCGGCTACGCCGGCGCCAGCCCGGAGGCGTTGCGCCACGTTGTCGGGCTGGCCCGGACGATCGCCGACGAGCGTCTCCCCATCCGGGCCAACTGCGCCGGGCGGACCCACGTCAACGACATCGACCCGATCGTCGAGGCGCAGCAGCGCTCGGGCGTGCCGATCGACGCAGCTCTTTTCATCGGGTCGAGCCCTATCCGACAGCTGGTCGAGGAGTGGGACGTTCCCGGCCTGGCGCGGACGGCCGAGCAGGCGGTCTCCTACGCCGTCCGGGCCGGCCTCGAGGTGATGTTCGTCACCGAGGACACCACCCGGGCGCGCCGCGAGGACGTGGCGACCATGTACCTCGCAGCGGCCGAGGCTGGGGCCAAGCGCTTTTGCATCTCGGACACCGTCGGCCAGGCGATGCCGTCCGGCGTCCAGCAGCTCGTCCAGTACGTCGCCGAGGTGCTCGCCTCCCACGGCTTCGCCGATGCCGCCATCGACTGGCACGGGCACCGCGACCGCGGGCTCGACGTCATGAACGCGCTGGCGGCCCTGGCAGCCGGGGCCCGGCGGGTGCACGGCTGCGCGCTCGGCATCGGCGAGCGGGTCGGCAACACAGCGCTCGACCTCGTGCTCGTCAACATCGCCCTGCTCGGCTGGAGGGAGCTCGACCTGCTCGGGCTGCCCGACTACTGCCGGATCGCGAGTGAGATGACCGGTGTGCCGATCCCGAGGAACTACCCGGTGCTCGGCCGGGACGCCTTCTCCACGAGCACCGGCGTGCATGCGGCCGCCGTCGCCAAGGCCTATGCGAAGGGCGACTCGTGGCTGGCCGATCGCGTGTACAGCGCGGTGCCGGCCTCGCTCGTCGGGAGGAGCCAGGAGATCTCCATCGGGCCGATGAGCGGGAAGTCGAACGTGGTCTACTGGCTGCGCGCCCACGGCTTTGCGCCGGGGCCGAAGAGGCTGGAGGCGATCCTCGCCGCCGCCAAGAGCGCCTCTCGGGTCCTGGCGGACGACGAGGTCGTCCGGATCGTCGAAGCGGCCGGACGGCCGCCTGCGAAGAGGCCGCCCGACAAGAGCGCCGCGACGACGCTCGCTCTGCTCTCGGGCAACGAGGCTGTCGCCCTCGGGGCCTACCACTCGGGCGTCACGGTGGCGACCGGCTATCCGGGCACTCCAAGCACCGAGGTGCTCGAGCACCTCGCCCGCATCTCCGAGGCAGACGAGCTGGACGTCGACTGGTCGACGAACGAGAAGGTGGCCCTCGACGTCGGCATCGGGGCCGCCCTGGCCGGGGCACGGGTGCTCGTGACGATGAAGCACGTCGGCCTGAACGTGGCGATGGACAGCCTGATGACGAGCGCCTTCATAGGGGTGAAGGGCGGCCTCGTGCTCATGAGCGCCGACGATCCGGGGATGCACAGCTCCCAGAACGAGCAGGACAACCGCTACCTCGGCCGCTTCGCCGGCCTACCGGTCTTCGAGCCCGCCGACAGCCAAGAGGCCTACGACTTCGTCCAGGCCGCCTTCGAGACGAGCGAGCGCTTCGACCTCCCGTGCCTGCTGCGCATGACGACGCGCACCTCCCACGCCCGCTCCAAGGTCCGGGCCGGCTCGAGGAAGGCGGCCGCCGGCGAGCACTCGTTCACGCGCGATCCCTCGAAGTACGTCATGCTGCCGGCCTACGCCCGTCAGCGGCACGTCGCCCACCTCGCCCGCCTCGATCAGCTGCAGGCCTGGGTCGAAGAGCATCCCTTCACGGTCGAGGAGCTGCGCTCGCGCGACGTCGGCGTCGTCACGGCGGGGATCTCCTACCACCACGTGCGGGAGGTGCTGCCCGATGCGAGCGTCCTCAAGCTCGGGATCGAGTTCCCCTTGCCCGGCGAGGCCATCCGGCGCTTTGCCGCCAAGGTGGACCGGCTCCTCGTGGTCGAAGAGCTCGAGCCCTACCTCGAAGAGGAGATCCGCAGGCTCGGGATCCCGGTGGAGGGCAAGAAGTGGCTGCCCCGCGCCGGTGAGCTCTCGGCCGCCGCAGTGCGCAAGAGCTTTGTCGCAGCCGGCCTGCTCGACCCGAGCGCCGGCCCCATCGAGCGCCCGGACGTGCCGGCCGTGGGGCCTCGCCCGCCGGTCCTCTGCCCCGGCTGCCCCCACTCGACGCCCTACCTGGCTCTCGGCGAGCTCGATGCGATCGTCGCCGGAGACATCGGCTGCTACACCTTGGCGGCGGGCCCGCCGATCACCTCGATGGACACCTGCCTGGCGATGGGCTCGAGCATCGGGATGGCGATCGGTCTCGCCCTGTCGGGGCACTCGCGCCAGCCGGTCGTGGCGACGATCGGCGACTCCACCTTCTTCCACGGCGGCATCCCGGCGCTGCTCGACGCGGTCCACCGCCAGGCGAACATCACCGTCGTCATCCTCGACAACGGGACGACCGCGATGACCGGTGGTCAGCCTCACCCTGGCATCGCGAGCGACATCCGGGGCCGGCCGGCGCTGGCCGCCGACATCGCCGAGCTCTGCCGAGCCTGCGGCGTCGCCTCGGTGGCGACGGTCGACCCCTACGACGTGGCGGCGACCCGGCGAGCTCTGCGGGGGGCGATCGCCCAGCCGGGGGTCGCGGTGGTCGTGACGAGCAGGGCCTGCGTCGAGGCGCCGGTGAAGAGCCGCGGGCCGGTCTACGTGGTGCTCAAAGAGCGCTGCGACGGCTGCCAGGCGTGCATGAGGATCGGCTGTCCGGCCATCTCCTGGGACCTCGAGGCGGGCTCCACGCCGGCGAAGGTGAAGATCGACGCCGCCACCTGCTCGGGATGCACCATCTGCGCGCAGCTCTGCCCGTCGCGGGCGATCGTCTCCGTCCGTGAGGTCGCGGCAAGCGCCGCCAGTCCCGGGCCAGCGACCCTGGCGGCATCGTGAGGGCCGGGCGGGCCGGCCGAGAGCCGGTGCCGGGCGGGGCGCAGGCATCACCCCCGTCGGGGAACCTCGTCGTTGCCGGCGTCGGCGGCCAGGGGGTGATCCTCGCCAGCAACCTCATCTCCCAGGTGCTGCTCGACGCCGGTTACGACGTGAAGAAGTCGGAGGTCCACGGCATGTCCCAGCGGGGCGGGACGGTCGTGAGCCATGTCCGTTTCGGACCGGAGGTCCACTCGGTGATGCTCGAGCCCGGCGCGGCCGACTGGATCGTCGCCTTCGAGTGGGAGGAGGGGCTGCGGGCCCTCTCCTACCTGAAGCCGGACGGGGTGGCCCTCGTCAGCACGGAGCGGCGCATCCCCCCGGCGGCGATGCTCGACCATCGTGACCTCACCCTCGACTACGCCGGGCTCGGCGAGGTGCCCCCCGGGGTCGTGGCGGTGGACACCTTCGCCGTGGCGGGAGATGCCGCCGCCGCCGCGCCCGTAGTCGCCCAGACGGTGCTGATCGGAGCCCTGTCGAGGCTGCTGGCCTTCTCGAGCGAGAGCTGGCAGGAGGCCATCGCCCTTTGGGTGCCGCCAAAGGCGCTCGCCGCCAACCTCACGGCCTTCGAGCGGGGCCGGGCGCTCTTTACCGATGCCGGCGCGGCCGGCGCGGCCGCCACCGCGCCCCATGGCGCGTCGGCCGCCGGCGCTTCCTCGGGCGGCGGAGCCCTGGACGGGGCCGCCCTCTCGCCGGAGGGCGCCCTGGCGGGCCTTGTCCCGACGCTGCGCATCGAGCGCAGCTGGTGCAAGGGCTGCGAGATCTGCGTCGCCGTCTGCCCGGAGAGGTGTCTCGTCCTCGACAACCTCGACGTCGCCGTCCTCGCCCACCCGCAACGGTGCACGGGCTGTGAGCTGTGCGCCTGGCTATGTCCTGATCTCGCCATCGACGTCGGTCTCGTCCGGGCGGCCGGCCTCGCCGGGCGCCCGTCTTGAGGCGAGGAGGAGAGATGTCAGAACGGCAGCTGATCCAGGGAAACGAGGCCTGTGCCCGCGGGGCGCTGGCGGCAGGCTGCAGCTTCTTCGCCGGCTACCCGATCTCGCCCTCCTCGGAGATCGCCGAGCAGCTGGCACGCGAGCTCCCGGGGCGGGGCGCGGTGTTCATCCAGATGGAGGACGAGATCGCCTCGATGGGCGCGGTGCTCGGCGCCTCGCTCGGCGGCCGGCGCGCCATGACGGCGACCTCCGGCCCCGGCTTCACCCTCATGCAGGAGCACCTCGGCTACGCCTCGCTGGCCGAGATCCCCTGCGTGGTCATCGACGTCATGCGGGGCGGCCCGAGCACGGGGCTGCCCACCTCCCCGGCCCAGGGCGACGTCATGCAGGCCCGCTGGGGATCGCACGGCGACCGCGCGACCATCGCCCTGGCGCCGGGCAGCGTGCAGGAGGTCTACAGCTTGACGATCGAAGCCTTCCGGCTGGCCGAGGCGCTGCGGACCCCGGTTGTCGTCCTCTACGACGAGGTGATCGGCCACATGCGCGAGGGCGTCGAGCTTCACCGGCCGACAAAGCGCCAGCTCGGGCGGCGGAGCGGGCCGAAGGCGGCCTTCTCGCCCGACTTCCTGCCCTATGCGCCGGACGAGAACGGGGTCGCAATGGTGCCCGACTTCGGCTGCGGCTACCGCTTCCACGTGACAGGTCTGATGCACGACGAGCGCGGCTATCCGACCTCCGACCACCACAAGGTGGCCCAGCTGCTGGAGCGCCTCGAGCGCAAGGTCGAGCCGGCCGTGGCGGCCGTCTCGCCGGAGCGCTACCGCCTCGAGGACGCCAACGTCGTGCTCGTCGCCTACGGGATCGTCGCCCGGACGGCCCGGGCGGCAGTCGACCTCCTCCGCGAGGAGGGCGTGCGCGCCGGGCTTTTCC
Organism: Actinomycetes bacterium; assembly: GCA_021803215.1. Taxonomy (GTDB): domain Bacteria; phylum Actinomycetota; class Acidimicrobiia; order Acidimicrobiales; family Bog-793; genus JAJZLV01. Next base: position 14,157 of record JAJZLV010000132.1, read on the forward strand.
GCACCCGCCTGCTCTGGCCGATCCCCGATGCGGCCCTGAGCGCGCTCTGCCGGTCGGCCGATCTCGTCGTGGTGGCAGAGATGAACCGGGGGCAGTGGTCCCTCGAGGTGGAGCGTCTCGCCGGCGGCAGCTCGTTGCTCGCCCCCTACCTCAAGGCGGGCGGGAGCGTCATCACGGCAGCAGAGCTCGCCGAGCACGTGCGCCAGTCGATGAGAGAGGCGGTTGCAGCCCCATGAAGCTCGAGAGCGCCCTCCGCCCGCCAGCCGGAGGACCCGGTCCTGGCGGGGCGGGCCGATCGCCCGAGGAGCCGGAGCCGAGCGCCGAGAAGCGCTTCCTCCGCCACGGGATGATGCCGCACATGCTCTGCCCGGGCTGCGGGCACGGCATCGTGTTCGAAGCGATGCTGCGGGCGCTCGCCGGCCGCTACGAGAGTCTCGACGAGGTCGCCTTCGTGGCCGGCATCGGCTGCTCCAGCCGTGTCGTCGGCTACGTCGACGCCTGCACGCTGCACACGACCCACGGGCGACCGCTCACCTTTGCCACCGGGCTCAAGCTGGCTCGGCCCGAGCTCACCGTGGTGGTCGTGACCGGCGACGGAGACGGCCTGTCCATCGGGGGCAACCACCTGATCCATGCGGCCAGGCGCAACGTCGACCTCACCTGCGTGCTTTTCAACAACGAGATCTACGGCATGACCGGTGGCCAGCTGGCACCGACGACGATCACCGGCGCGTACACCTCGACCTCGCCCGCGGGGAACGCCGAATCCCCCTTCGACGCGGCGCGACTGGTCGAAGCCGCCGGCGCCACCTTCGTCGCCCGGGCCCAGAGCTACCGCCCCCGCGACTTCGAGGAGCTCTTCTTGCGGGCGCTCGACCACAAAGGCTTCTCCTTTGTCGAGGTGATGACCGACTGCACCGAGTACTTCGGGCGGACCAACCGGCTCGGCAACGGCGCCGACCTGCTGTTCAGCCAGGCGAGGATGGAGCCGGAGATCGACGCCGATCTCGCCGGGCGCCCGACCCTCAAGCAGCTGGCTGCCAAGCCGGTCCGCCCGGTGCTCGAGATGGGAGTGCTGCACGAGAGCAACCGGGGCACCCTCGAAGAGGCGATGCACCTCCTTGGAGCGCGCTCATGAGCTGGCGCCTCGACGTGCGGTGCGCCGGTTCGGGCGGCCAGGGGCTCGCCCTGGCCGCCGTGGTGCTGGCCGAGGCGGGGCTGGCGGCCGGCTGCGAGGTCGCCCTCACCCAGGAGTACGGCCCCGAGGCCCGCGGGGGAGCGAGCCGGGCCGACGTCGCCATCTCCGACGCCGTGATCGCCAATCCGCAGTGCGGGGTGCCGTCGATACTGCTTGCCCTGCACGACAAGGCCTGGCGGAGGTTCGCCACGGCTGTCCCCGCCGTCGTCGCCTCGCTCCAGTCGGGCTCGACCGTGGCTGTCGTCGACCGTGACCTCGTCGTCGTCGAGCCCGGCACGCCCGGCGTGCTGGCGCTGGCCTTCGAGGCGATCGCCCGGGACGAGTTGCGGGCCAAGGTCGTGGCGAACATGCTGGCGGTCGGAGCCGTCAGCCGCCTGATGGGGCGCTTCGACGGCGCCCTCGTCGAGTCCGCCGTCGCCAAGCGATCGCCGAGCGCCTTCCGCCAGCTCAACGTGACCGCCTTCCGGCGGGGCTGGGCGATGGCCGGCGAGCACCTTCCGCCAGCGCCGACGGGGGAGGTGAGCGGCCTTGTCAGCGCCTCGCGTGCTTGACGGCGTCCGTGTCCTCGACCTCTCGCAGGGGGCCGCCGGGCCGATCGCCGGCATGATCCTCGGCGACCACGGTGCCGAGGTCGTGAAGGTCGATCCTCCGGGCGGCGAGTGGGGCCGCAAGCTCGGTCCTCCCTTCGTCGGAGAGGACGCGGCCGCCTACTTCGCCATGAACCGCAACAAGCGGTCCATCGCCATCGATCTCAAGCATCCCGATGGTGTCGCCGTCGCCCGGGCCCTGGCCCGGCG
>JAJZLV010000019.1:0-20394 GCA_021803215.1 Actinomycetes bacterium
CTCCTCGGCCGGGCAGCCGAAGTAGGCGCCGGCAGCTCTCACGAGACGATCTGCCACCCGGCGGGCCGCCCGCAAGGCTGCGCTCACCTGCGCCACGGCAAAACGGGAGGCGAATGTGCCGGTGCCTTTGGGGCAGGAGGCTGTGTCACCCTCGATGACCTCCACCAGACGGGAGTCCACCCCGAGGACCGCGGCGACCTGGCGCTGGCAGATCTCCACATGACGCTGCCCGGCGTCAGCGGAGCTTATGTAGGCGGCGAAGGTGCCGTCGTCTCTAAGCAGCACCCTGGCCGCGTCGTAGCCCGGCACCTCTGTCACGCCCCGCCGGCGATAGACAGCGCTGCCTGGCCCGGAGTGCTCCGTGAAGACCGCCAGCCCGATGCCTCCGAACTGACCAACCCCATCTGGCAGCTCGAGCGCGTTCGCTTCCTCCCTGAGGCCCGAAGTGGCGATCAGGCGTTCGAAGACCGCCAGCGGATCGCCGGTGTCGACGACGCCCCCGATCGGGTGCTCGTAAGGCATGTCGGCCAGACTCAGCAGGTTGCGCCGCCGGATCTCGAGCCGGCCGAGCCCGAGCTCTTCTGCCGCCAGGTCGAGGATCCGCTCGGTGGCGAAGCTCGCAACCGAGGCGCCCACCCCGCGATAGGCGCCCGTCGGGCACTTGTTGGTGGCCACCCCTCGAGCAGAGATCCGGGCCGCCTGCATCTTGTAGCAGCCAAAGAGGTGGGTTCCGGTGCTCGACGGCTCGAGGGCGAACGAGAGGGGGTAGCACGATTGGGCCCCTACGTCCACCGTGACCTCTCCCTCGAGGGCGGTGATAGCTCCCGAGTTCGCGAAGCCGACGCGAAGCTTCAGCCGTTCGTCGTGGGCGTGGTTGCTCGCCACGAGGTTCTCCCAGCGGTCCTCGAGCCAGACGGCCCGGCGGCCAAGGTGCTGGGCGACGAAGGCCACGAGACACTCCTCTGCCGCCACCTGGCACTTGAGGCCGAAGCCGCCGCCGACGTCGGGCAGGACGACCCGCACGCTCGAGGCCGGCCGGTGCAGGGAAAGGGCTACCGCCTCGCTCAGGATGTGAGGGATCTGGGTCGAGCAGGAGACGACGATCTCTCTTGTCAATGGCTCCTCGTAGGCCAGGACGGCTCGGTTCTCGAGCGGACAGGCGCTCTGGCGTCCGAGGTGGAACTCCCGCTCCACGACCAGAAACGATCCGTTGAGGATGCTGCTCGCATCGCCTCTTCCGAGCGTGGCGGAAAAGACCAGGTTCGAGCCGATCTCGGGGCGCACGAGCTCGGACGAGTCGACGGCCGCCTTTGGATCGGTGATCGCCGCGAGGGCCTCGTACTCGACGACTGCGAGCTCGGCCGCCTCCTCTACGGCGGCTCTGTCCTCTCCGACGACGAGAGCCACCGGTTCTCCGACGAAAGAGACCCAGTCGGTGGCGAGCAGATTCCACTCGTAGACCTGCCCCGGGCCGTAGCGCACCGGTATCGGACCGGCCAGGCCGGCAAGCTCCTGGCCGCAGTAGGCGGCGATGATCCCCGGCTGAGCGCGCACCTGCTGCAGGTCCAAAGAGGTGATCCGGCCACGGGCGACGGAGCTGCGGACGAAGCCGACCGAGAGCGCACCGTCGAGGGCGAGATCGGCGACATACCGCCCCCCGCCCCTGGTGAAACGGCCTCGGCTCTCTCGGGCACGATCGAAGCCCGACACGCCGGAAGGCGTCATCTCTCCCCCTCTCGCACGAGCAGGTCGACCTTCTCGAGTATCGACTCGAAAGCTGACCTGAGCGGCGCGTAGCCGGTGCAGCGACAGATCTGGCCGGAGAGGCGTTCGGCTATCTCGGCGCTCGTCAGACGGAGCCTTCGATCGAGCAGCTCCGAGAGGCAGACGATCATGCCCGAGGTGCAGTAGCCGCACTGGAAGGCGCCCTCGGAGAGAAAGGTCGACTCGATCTCGCCCCAGAGCTCGGCGTAGCGCTCGGCCACCCCCTCAGCGGTAGTGACGGCCCGCCCGTCAACTTGGGCTGCCAGCATGAGGCAGGAGCGGACGCTCCTGCCGTCGAGAAGAATCGTGCAGGCGCCACAGACCCCTTGCTCGCAGCCGAGATGGATGCTGCGGGCGCCGAGCTTCGATCGCAGCAGGTCGGCCAGGCTGAGCGTCGCGGCGGCCGCCATCGCGACGCGTCGTCCGTTCAGCTCGAAGGTGATCTCGCTCACGCCGCCTCCTTCAGAGCCTCGCCTAGAGCCCGCTTCAGCGCGACCCGAGCCAGGTGGCGTCGGAAGGTGCCAGAGGCATGGACGTCTTCGAGGACGTCCTCCAGTTGCGCCGCCACCTCGTGCGAGAGCGCCTCTCGCCCGGCCTCGTCCAGCAGCTCGGAGGAGCTGAGGGCCGGCAGCCTGATTGGTCTCGGACGACCCTCCACGCCGAAGAAGGACACCACGGCCTCCGTCGCCCCCTCCCGTTGCGTGAGGGAGCAGACCGCTCCTGCCAGAGCGAAGTCACCCGGGCGCCTGGCGACCTCCGCCATGCCGAGGCGCCTGCCCGGCTCGAGGGGGAACTCGAGCCGGGAGATGACCTCGCCATCGGCGAGGGAGGTCTGGTAAGGACCGACGAGCAGCTCGGCTACGGGTGCTCGGCGAACGCCACCTCGAGAGGTGATCTCGGCCAAAGCGCCGAGAGCGACGCAGGTGGCGGGCCACTCGGCAGCCGGGTCGGCGTGGGCGACAGAGCCCCCTATGGTCCCCAGGTGGCGGATGGACAGATGGCCGATGTGGGAGGCGACCCGGCCGAGGATCGGAAGGTGACCGGCGACCGCCGCTTCCTGCTCGATGTCGGCATGGGTCGTGACGGCGCCGATGCTGAGGACGTCTCCTCCGACTCCCCCGGTCGCCAGGACCACCCCCTTCAGCTCCTCGAGGCGGCTCAAGTCGACGAGGATCGACGGGCGGGCGATCCTGAGGGCCAGGAGAGGTAGGAGGCTCTGACCGCCGGCGAGCGGTCGAGCGCCCTCTGCGGCCAAGAGCTCACAGGCAGAGGAGAGATCCTCAGCCCGGCGATACTCAAGAGGTGGGAACTTCATCGGCTCACCACCGTGACCACCCCGCCGCCGTTCTCTCCGCCGCCGAGGTTCTGGCAGACCCCGACGAGCGGTGGCGGATCGATCTGGCGCAGGCCGGCCTCTCCGTTCAGCTGCCGGACGACCTCGATCAGCTGCGCCACGCCCGTGGCTCCGACCGGGTGGCCCCGGGCCATGAGTCCTCCGTCGGTATTGGTCGGGATGACGCCGTCGAGCGAGGTGAGCCCAGCCTCGGTCCAGGTGAGCCCTTCACCCTCTGGCACGAGGCCGAGGGCCTCCAGGCGGAGCGGCTCGGCGATGCTGAAGGCGTCATGGACCTGGGCGACGCCAACATCGGCCGGCCCGATCGCCGCCCTCTCGTAAGCCTCCCGAGCCAGCCGGGCCGTAAAGGCCTCCGGCACTCCGGCCGCCAAGGCCTCCTCATCGGTGACCGTTCCCATGCTCCAGCCGACGACGCTGGCCCGGCCCGGCCTGGTCGGCCTCCCGAGCACGACGGCCGCCGCCCCATCGCTCGTCGGACAGCACTGCAGGCGAGTTAGAGGCGACGAGATCATCGGAGAGGCCAGCACCTCTTCGACAGTGGTGGCGGCGCGCAGATGGGCGTGCTCGTTCATGGCGCCGTGGCGGCGGGACTTGACGCTCACCAAAGCCAGCTGGTGGGCCTCTCGGCCGTAGAGAGAGAGGTAGCGGCTCGCCTTGAGGGCGTATCGGACGGGCTGCAGGTCGTAGCCGAGCAGCTGGTCCTGTCGGCCGTGCGGCTGGGCCGAGCGCAAGAAGCCGCCTCCCATCTTCTCGAAGCCGACCACGAGCGCCGTGTCGATCTGGCCGGCCGAGATCGCCATGCAGGCGAGCACGGTGGCGGTGGCGCTGCTGGCGCACGCCTGGTCGAGGTTGAGGACGGCCATGCCCTGCAGGCCGGCCGCCTTCAGCACCGCCTGACCACCACCGCTCGCCGGGACAGTGTGGCCGGTGTAGACGGCATCGATGGCATCGGGTGCAAGCCCGGCGGTCTCAAGAGCCCCGAAGATGGCGACTCTGGCCATCTCCGCCGGCAGCTTGTCGGAAAAGCGCCCGAAGGGGTGGATCCCGAGCCCGAGGATCTCGACCGGGTTCACCCTCGGAGGCCTTTCGCCGGGCCCTGCGAGCAGATCCGCCATGCCTGGGTGCTCTCGCCGTCTTTCGACACCTCGGCGCGCTCCAAAGCGACGCTGTCGCCGATGCGGGGCAGCTCGTCCGCCGGGGCCAGCGCGAGGACCTCGGAGCCATCGGGGCGTCGCACCAGAGCGACGAGATAGGGGGGCTCGAGCAGCACCTCTGGAGGCACCCGCGCCACGCCGGTGAGCGCCAGCACGGTTCCTCCCCCGGAAGGGCTCACGCCTGCCGTCGGTCGAGCTGTGAGTAGTCCTGCGCCAAGAGGTACTTGGAGTACTCATAGCGCGGCTGGAAGAGCGAGACGTGGATGTACGGCTCTTTATCGGGCACGTCGAAGCGTGCCCTTGTCCCGGCGAGGATCAACAGGGCGTCACCGGGATGGATCGATGTCTTGATGATCTCCTGGTGGTTGGGCGGCAAGGTGTACTCCACCTCGGCCGAGCCGCTCATGCAGACGTGGAACTCGGCGTGCCAATAGGACCACTCGGTGGAGCGACCGGCGTCGAACGCCTCCCAGCAGACGACGCCCTGGGGATCGTTGATCGGGAAGGTGAGGCGGAACCGCTCTGTCTCACCCGGCGAGGAGCCCCCGAAGGTGGTCGGCTCGATGCTCATGAGCTCGTCGGGGTCAAGGTGGGTGATGATCATCGCGCTTGGTCCTCTCTGCCTAGCTGCACTGCCGGTCAGGTGGCACGGTCTCTCAGGCGAGCCTGGAAGAGCTCATCCCGAGAGCCGTCGGAGCCGCTCCGATACCTCGGTGCCGCGCCTGGAGGGCCCAGACGCACAGGATCAGGACGGCTCCCAGGTAGGGCATCAGCGCCAGGAACTCAGAGGGGACCGGCCAGCCGAGGGCTCCGCCGAGATCGGCCAGGATGAGCAGACCTCCGAAGATGTAGGCCCCGACGATGAGGCGCATCCCTCGCCAGGCGGCGAAGATCACGACGGCGAGGGCGATGAAGCCCCGCCCGGCTGTGACGTCGACTCCCCACTCGCCGATGGCGACCACCGCCAGGACGGCGCCGGCAAAGCCGCCGAGAAGGCCGTTCACGGCGACGTAGAAGGTCCTCCAGCCCGAGACGGCGATGCCAGCTCCTGCCGAGGCGGCGACCGGGTCCTCGCCGATGGCGCGCATGTTGCGGCCGTGCCGGGTCCGAGCGAGCATCCAGGCGACGCCGAAGGGCAGTACGAAGGCCAGATAGACGGGCCAGGGAAAGCTTCCGATCATCTCCTTTACAACCGGTATCCGGTCGATGCCGGGGATCGAGACGATCATCGACCTGCTCGACACGGTCGTGTTCTCGTAGTGGCTGCCTATCAGCTGGGAGAGCCCAAGGCCGATGAACCAGACACCGAATCCCGGCAGCACCTGCTCGCATCCAAGCAGCACGACGGGGATGGCGTAGAAGATGAGCAGGAACACCATGCCTGCCAGAGCGCCCGCCAAGACCCCCATCTCGGGGCTGTGCAGCTTCAGGGTCGTCACGACGCCCACCACCGCACCCATCAGCATCAGCCCCTCGATGCCGAGGTTGAGCAGCCCGACGGTCTCGGCGAGGAGCTCACCGGTGGCGGCGAGCAAGAGCGGGGTCCCGGCCAGGAGAGCAGCCGCGAAGTAGAGCTCGAAGGTGTTCATGCGCCCTGCCCTCCGTCGGGCCCCGTCTCGACCACGAGGGAGACGACCTCCGACACGCCGACTCGAGTAGTCGGCTCTCTTGCCTCGAGCGATCGTCCGCCCCCCGCCCCCGCCAGGGTGGAGCTGCCGACGCGGGCGGCTCCCGGCCGCCGGACCAGCCTGTACTGGCCGAGTCGGGTTGCCACCGTGCTCAGCAAAAGCAGCAGGCCGATGATGATGAAGACATCCTCCGAGGAGACTCCGTAGACCTGCACGATCTGGCCGGCCGACATGATCACTGCCAGCAAGCAGGACATCACGCCCACTCCGATCACCGAGTCTCCGGCCAGCACTGCCACCGCGATGCCGAGGTAGCCGGTGTTGTTCGAAAGACCTGGAGTCAGCTGGTATGAGTTGCCCGTCAGCTGCAGGACGCCTGCGACGCCGGCCAGCGCGGCGGCCAAGAGCAGCGAGACCGCGATGGTCCGCCGCACCCGGACACCGGCGAAGGCCGCTACGTCGGGACCCGAGCCGACGATGCGGGAGCGATAGCCGGCTACCGAGTAGTGCAGGACGAAGCCGACGACTGCGAGGAGCCCGACCGCCACGAGGATGCCCGAGTCGATCCCACCCTGGAAGGGGAGAAGGGGCAGGTGGGCCTGGGAGGGGATGAACTTGCTCTCGATCGTGCCACCCTGGGAGAAGCCGTAGCGCCAGGCTCCCGTCAGCCAGTAGGCGACCCAGTAGACGACGATGAGGTTGAGCATCAAGGTGGTGATGATCTCGTTGACGTTCAGGTAGATCTTGGCGAGGAGGGGGATCACGGCCCAGACGGCGCCGCCGACGGCGCCCGCGACGAGCATTCCGATGATCATGAGGGGCCCCGGCAGGTGCGGCAGCCAGAACGAGAAGCCTGTTGCCAACCAGGCGCCGGCGAAGAACTGGCCCTCACCTCCGATGTTCCAGAGCCCGACCCTGAGCGGTATCGAGACGGCCAGGGCCGTCAGAAAGAAGGGCGTTGCCAGCACCACCAGCTCTTGGATCCCCGGTTCGGTGGTGAAAGTGCCGCGGAAGACGAGCCCGAGGATGTCGGGGACGTGCACCGTGGCCACGATGTAGACGACCGCGACCGAAAGGACGACGATGATGGCCACGAGGCGGAGGATCCAGTCCCGGGTGACAGAGGTCGGGCCCCTCTCCAGCATCCAGCCGGAGATCCAGCCTCTCAGCCGGGGCGTCAGTCGGCCGGTGCTCGGCTGGGCACTCGGCTGGGCGGAGCTGCTCATGGTCAGCGACCTGCCTCGCTGCCGACCGCCGGGCGCTCCAGCTCTGCGGCGGTCGCCCCACCCATCAGCAGGCCGAGGTGTTCCCTCGAGGGAGGGCTCTCGCGGTTGTCGAACTCCCCGACGATGCGTCCGGCGTACATGACGAGCACCCGGTCCGAGAGGGTCAATACCTCGTCGAGGTCCTCTGAGATGAGCAGGATCCCGACGCCGGCGTCGCGAGCCGCGAGGAAGATGCGCCAGGCCCGCTCCATCGCACCTACATCGAGGCCTCGCGTCGGGTGGACCGCTATGAGAGCCCTCGTAGCGGCCCGCAGCTCGCGGGCGATGAGGAGCCGCTGGATGTTGCCGCCGGAGAGGCTCCCGACCGTGACCTTTGGGTCCCTTGTCGAGACCTGGCCCTGATCGAGCAGCTGGCGGGCAAAGCGTTGAACCTCTCCCAGCTTTAAGAAGGGCCCTCTCGTGAGCGTCTTGCGGTCCGAGTCCAGGTAGAGCGCCTTCATGATGGAGTTGCGGGCGATGGACTCCCGCAGCACCATCCCGGCAGTGAGGCGGTCCTCGGGGATGTAGCCCACCCCCGCCCGGATGAAGTCGGCGGCGCCCCGTCCGGTCAGGTCCACACCACCCACCTCGATCCGTCCGGTGCGAAGAGGCCTGACGCCCGCAGCCGCCTCTGAGAGCTCGCGTTGCCCGTTGCCCGAGACCCCGGCGATGCCGACGATCTCCCGGGCTCGCAGCTCGAGGGAGACATCGGAGACGACCCTCGACCCGCGCCCGTCGACGACGGTGCCTCCCCTCAGGCTGAGAGCCACCTCTTTGTAGCGTCGTACCCGGCTGGACTTGACGGGCGAGTCGACGTCGTGTCCGAGCATCTCTTTCGCGAGCGTCCGCTCGTCGCACTCGGCGATGGGCAGCGTGGCCACCCGAGCGCCGGCTCTCAGGACGGTCACCCGCGAAGAAACGGCCATCACCTCCCGCAGCTTGTGGGTGATGAAGATGAGGACGTGGCCGTCGCCGACCAGGCGCCGCATGATCGCGAAGAGGGAGTCGCACTCCTGGGGCGTCAAGGTGGCGGTCGGCTCGTCGAGGATCAGAAGGGATGCCCCCCTGACGAGAGCTCGCAGTATCGCCACCCGTTGCTGCTCGCCGACCGAGAGCTCGCGCACCTTGGCGAGGGGCTTCATGTGGAAGCCATGCTTTTCGATAGCGACCTCTGCGATGGCTGCCAGCTTCTCGAGGCTCGCCACACGGGGAGCCCCCTCCCAACCGAGAAAGAGGTTCTCGGCCACGGAGAGACGTGGCACCAGCTGGTAGTTCTGGTGCACCATGCCGACCCCGCGGCGCATGGCCCGTTTCGGGCTGGTCGGCTCATAGGGCTCGCCATCCAGCCACATCTCGCCGGAGTCTGGTGAGAGCACCCCGGCGACGATGTTCATGAGGGTGGACTTGCCCGCCCCGTTCTCGCCGAGGATCGAGTGAACCTCACCTATGCGACAGTCGAAGTCGACACCGTCGACCGCCCGCAGGGGGCCAAAGGACTTCCTGACGTCCCGGAGCCGAAGCTTCAGCTCCGGGACGTCAGGCTCATCGCCTACAGACCTGTCCGGCTGCATGGATCTACTGGGCCGCTTCGTCCCCTCGGTTCCCACGGGCATAAGTCGAGTGCAGATGAGGGGTGCGGCCTACTTGCCGACCTTGACTCCGCGGACGAACCAGTTCCACTGGTCGTAGATCTGGAGGGTGCTCATGCACTGGCCCTTCGGCACCCGCAACTTGCCGGCGGTGTCGTAGATCGGTCCGCAGAAGAAGTTCTTGCCGCTCTTCATCTGGTTGTAGATGGCGTCGGCGGCCGTGCGAACCTTGGCAGGGACCTTCGGCCCCCACGGGGCCATCTTCAACCCGGGTCCGAAGCCGAACAGCTGGATGGTGCCGCCGGGGAACTTGCCGGCCACGAACTGCTTGGTCAGCTTGGCGAGAGCCGGGTACCAGTCGATCACCTGAGAGGTGACGAAGGCGTTCGGCCCGGAAGTGACTCCGTTGCCCCAGCTGCCGAGGCCCCAGACGCCCCGCTTCTGCGCCACCTCGATGGCAGCCGGGTCGTTGTTGGTAGACCCCAGGATGTTGGCACCTGCATCGACCAAGGCGTTCAGGTCCTCCGTCTCGACCGGCGGGTTGTACCAGGAGTTGACCGAGGTGGCCTCGGCCCGACAGCTGGGATTGGAGGCCTGGCAGCCGAGCACGAGAGCGTTCAGCGTCTCCATGACGGGAGCGGGCGTGTTCGGGAAGGCCTCGAGGAAGCCGATGACCGGCTTCTTCTCGAGCATGCCTGCGGCGTATCCCGCAACGTAGGAGGCCAGCCAGTTCTTGTCGTACAAGGAGACGACGTTCGAGGGGAACGGCTTCACCCCGTTGCTCTCGATGCAACCCACCTTGGGCAGCTTCTTGCAGGCGGCGTAGAAGAGCGAGCCGCCGTCGCCCGGGTCGACCAGCAGCTTGGCCCCGGCGGCCGCCATGCTCAGGTCGGTCGAGGTCCACTGGCTCGTGTACGGCTCGTTCTGCACGTACTGCGCTTTGATGCCGAGGCTTCGCTGCATCTGCTTTTGAGCCAGGTACCACTCCTCGTCGTAGCCCTTGTCGGCGACCGACCCGTCGTAGATCCAGCCCGTGTGAAGCCCGACCGTCGTCGCGGCGTGGCTCGTGGGCTTGTGAGCCTTGGCCTTCTGGGCCGCACCGGTCGAGCCGCATCCAGCCGCCACGATCCCGAGCAACGCCGCGAAGGTCGCAGCCCGCCAGCCGTGGCGTCTCATAATCCCAATGTTGTCGTTGTCCACTTCCCCTCCCTCTGGTGGTTCGAAGTTTCACTGCAAGTAACAGGACCCTCTCAACTCTGCGAGGCGGCTCCCCTCATAACTGCGCTCCGAGCAGCCCGACCGCCGAGGCATCGCCGGCCGCAGCCCGCACCCGGTCGATGACCTCCTCGACACAAGCCACCTCACCGAAGCTGGCGGCAATGCCGGACAGCACCACCCGCTGGATCTCCTCGTGGTCGATCGGCCCCCAGCCGAGGTCCTCGATGTCCATCGTGGCGTTTCCGTCGCTCAGAAAGATCACCTGGTAGTCCCGGAACATGGCGTCACGGGCGGTCGACTCGCAGCAGATGTTGGTGGCCACTCCACCGATGATCACTGTCCTTGTGCCCCTGTGGCGGAGCACGGTGTCGAGGTCGGTGTTGAAAAAGGCGCTGTAGCGAGACTTCCGGATGACTATCTCCCCAGGCGCTGGGGCAAGGTCATCTACCACCTCGACGCCGCGGGTGCCCTCGATGAGGTTGACGGGACGGCCGGCCTCGTCGACGAGGTGCTTGAAGACGTCGCCCCTCCGCCCCATGTCGCTGCCGTCTGGCCTGTGCATGTGGGAGGTGTAGATGACAGGGATCCCCACCCGGCGGCACTCCTCTGCCAGCCGCGACAGCCCGGCGACGATCTCGCGGCCGGCCGGGCACTCCTGGGGAGCTCCGGGGTCGAGGAAGTCATTGGTCATGTCGACCACGAGGAAGGCGGTCGAGGACGGGTCGACGCTGTAGCGCTGCACGGCCCCTCTAGGGACCCAGCCGGCGAGCGGGCGCCGAGCAGCTTCGTAGCAAGTAGTGAGTCATGATTCAGGGTTTATCTTTTCAGGCTCGCCTCGCGGCGTCAAGAGCGCCGGCGGCACTCCGGGACGAGGAGAAAAACCCTCCTCGGGGAGCCGCGCGGCACCATCGGCCTCGAGAAACTGCACGATGAGGCCACCCAGGGCTCGGGGGTGGACAAAGAAGCTCCTGCTGAGCGCGCTCTCGAGGATCGGAACCTCGGCCTCGCCCAGCTCCGCGGCCGCCGCGACGACGTCGGGGACCTGGACGGCGATGCTGTGGAGCCCCTCCCCGCGCGTCTCAAGCGTGCGGGTGAAGGCCCTGGAAGCTTGGGACTCGGCCGGGTTGTCGGTCGGCAGGGGCTGGCAGATCTCGAGGCGATGGCTCCCCACATCGACGATGCATCGACGGTACGACTCTGCCTCCTCGACCGGCCCGACGGCGGCCTCGCCGAACACCCTCAGGTAGCCGAGACGGGCCGTCTCCGCGTCGCGGACGACGACAACGACGTGATCGATCCCTCGGGTGTCCATCTAAAGGCTCCTTCCAGCTCCAAATCGCCTCTGCGCCGTAAAAGGGCGCCCGTCGCGGCTCAAAGCCCGAGACAGGCGCTGGCGTTCCCTCCGAGGATGGCATCCACCTCGGCCTCGGAGAACGAGTAGCCGCAGTCATCGGCCCGCTTCGGCAGCTCCTCCCACCATCGGTACCACGCCTGCAGCGAGGCGGTGCCTCTCACCCGGGTCCCCGAGAAGTGGTCGCTGCCGAAGATCAGCCTCTCCACTCCGAGCTTGCGACGGGCATCGTCCAGCATCGCGATGAACCTCTCCTCGTGGTGAAAGGCGACGTCTTGCCAGCTCGAGAGCTCGAGGTAGGTCCTTATGCCGTTGGCGGCCACCGCCACGGCCTCCTCCCACCACCACTGCGCCCCGGCATGGGCCAGCCAGACGGTCAAGGCGGGAAAGTTCGCCTGGACATCCTGGATGTAGAGCGGGTTGGCAAAGCGCGGGCTCAGCAAGCCGATCGTCCCACCGGTGTGGAAGACCACCGGAAGCTCGGCCGACTGGCACAGCTCGAGAAGGGGCGCGGCCCTCTCGTCGAAGGGGTAGAAGCCGCTCGGGGGATAGAGCTTGAGCCCCCGTATCACCCCCCGCTCGATCAAGCCGGCCATAAGCTCGCTGGCGTTCGGACGCCGGGGGTCGAGCCCGGCGAACACGACCACCCGGCCGTTGCTGGAGCTGGCCACCGCCTCGTAGTCGGCATGAACCTGCTCTATCGGTACGGCCGCCGGCTCTCCCATCCCGATCTCCCAGTCCAGGGCGAGAACGACCGCCACGTCGATGCCGACCTCGTCCATCTGACCGAGCAGGTTGACGGCGCCCGGGTCGGCCATGCCAGCTTCGATCTTCTCTCTTATCTCAGACGGCTGGCGGCCCGGGCGCTCGGCCGACCACTTCGCCGCCACGAAGTCGAACCACTTCTCCGGCCAGTACCCGTAGTCGTAGAGGTGGACATGGGCGTCCACCCGCAGGCTGCTCACTCCCCGAGCTCCATCCAGGAAGGCCGCTTCCCCGGCGTCGAGCGCAGATCCTGCCAGCGTCTCGGCTTTCCGTCGTTGTGCTCCGGTCGATCGATGTCAGAAAGGCCGACCGTCTCGGGGACGACCTCGAAGCGCAGGCCGGTCGCCTCCTTCAGATCGCCCGCCAGCCGCTCGCCGAGCTCGGCGGCACCGGCCAGCGCAGCTGGCCCGACTCCCACCCGTAGGGACAGGCGCACCTGCGCCTGGTCATCGATCCATGTAGCCGCCTCGTAGTCGAGCACCCCAGCTCTCTCGAGCACGACGCGGTCCACCTCGTCGGGCCAGAGATTGCGATCGCGGACTCGCAACATGTCGTCGAAGCGTCCGAGCGATCCCGCCTCGATCCCGTCGAAGGCCCGGCCACAGCTGCACGAGCCGGCGCTGCGATAGATGGCGCGATCGCCGGTCCCGAACCGGATGAGGGGCATGGCCCGCTCTCCCAACACCGTGAGGACGATCTCGCCCTCCTCCCCTTCGCCGACGAGCTCTCCCGAGCCGGGGTCGACCAGCTCGGCCACGTAGAACTGCGGAAGGAAGTGGATGACGCCTCGTCCGGCCCGATCGAGGACGCCCCGCTCGCAGGTCCAGGCGACACAGCGCTGGCTGCTCCCGTACTGCTCGTGCAGGACCACGTCCCACTCTTCAGCCCATCGTTCCGCCATCTCGGTGCTCCAGCCCCCGCCGCCTACGAAGATGACTCGCAGCTTCTCGAAGTCCCGTCGCAGGTCGTAGCCGTAGACACCGGCCAGGTAGGTCATCCGTTGCAGGTAGTGGCCCCCTATCACCATCTGCTCGACGCCGTAGCTCTTCATAGAGGAGAGACGTTGGCGGGTGCTCAGCCCGCCGAGCCGCAAGGTGTTGCAGCCGAGCCCGTGCAGGGCCAGAGTCCACCAGTACCCGGCAGCCGTCATGGCCACCGGAACATGCAGGGCGACCACCGTTCCCGCGCCGGCTCCGCTCCAGATGAAGCCGGCCCGCTCGCTGGCGAGGACCGCCTCCAGGTCGGCAGCCGAGAGCGCCTGAACCTCGCGGCCCGCCGCGCTGGTGCCGCTCGACTCGACGACGTTAACGATCTCGCCAGGCCTGACGCCGAGACGCCTGCCATAGGGCGGAGCTTCGGCAGCGTCACCGATGATGTCAGCCTTCCGGACAACGGGGAGGAGAGCCAGATCGGCGACTCCCCTCACCCTGGACGGGTCGACCCCGTGGCGGCGGTAGAGCTCGCCGAAAAAGCCATTGCGCGAGACGCCCGCGAGGGTCTCCCGCAGGAGTCGATCCTGCAGCTGGCGGAGCTCGCCGGCACCGAGACTCTCCAGCTCTTGGTCGAAGTAACGGCTGGAGGAGGCCGTCATCTCACAGGGAGCTGGCTCGCAGCCAGGCGGCTCGCAGACTCAGGAGGGAGAAGCGGTCCCACCCCGGCAGTGGTTGCGGGAGAATCCCATGAACCCTGAATCATGTTTCTGTTGCCTATCAGCAGGCGCCAGGGCTGTCAAGGATCTGGCTCTCGTCAACGAGGCTGTCAGCCCACACGCTGGGCTGGCCTGCTTGCCCGGCTTCGTGCCGGGCAGTACGGCCTGCGGAGAGAGAACCGCAAGCTCGAGCCGGGCTGTGAGGGCTGTAGCTCCGAGGAAACCGGCGGTATCGTCTCTCGGCACATAGCCGCGGCCGGCTGCGATGGGCCTGCGAGGCGTCGCCCGGGCGGTCCGGGGAGCCGATCCGAAACCATGATTCAGGCTTCATCTATTGTGTTGCCATGTTCAGAACTCGCCCTGAGCCAGCTGCAGAGCAGCCCGCCCTGCTGCTGGACGGGGTCGCGACACCGGCCTCGCCCGAAAAGAGCCGGGCCAGTGCAACTTGCGGGCAAGTGCCACCGCCAGCGCAGAGCGATGACAGCCAGTAGAACAGAGCCAGCCGTGAGGGCTCGTCGCCCGCGGACCGTCCGGGTCGACGATGGCCGGGCCGCCCCGCCACCGTGGATGGTCTCTCCACAGACAGCACCCACCGCCCGCGGCGAGCGCACCCGCCAGAGGGTCGTCGAGGCTGCCGAGGACCTGTTCAGGAGGGCGACCAACTACGACAACATCGGGGTGGCCGACATCGCCCGGGCGAGCGACACCTCGGTCGGCACGATCTACCGGTACTTCAGCAGCAAAGAGGACCTGCTCCACCTCGTCCTCAGCAATGCCTTCTGGCGGATGTACAAGGCTTCAACTGGCACCTGGCACAAAGAGGACACGGCCGCCGCCAACCTGGAGCGCACGACTCGGGCCTACCTCGAGGCCTACTGGGAAGAGCGGTCGTTCTTGAGGCTCGCGCTTCACCTCGTGGCGACCTCCGACACCGTGCGCGAGACCTGGTTCTCGATGAACGAGGAGCTGCGCCAGCGGATGCAGCTGCGGCTCGAACAAGACCAGGCGCTCTCCAACTTGAAGCCGCTCGACCCGAGGATCATGCTGCAAGCCCTGCTCGGGATGGTCAACGACTATGCGGCCAGCGCCTTCATCGAGGGCAAGTACGGCCCGGTCTCGAGAGCCGACATCCCGCAGATCTCCTCCGTGCTGGCGCAGGTCTGGTTCCGGGCGGTCTTCGGGACCGACAGCCCTGCCCGGCCCGCAGCCCCGAGGCGGCGAGCCCGCTCTTGAGCACGCCCCAGCTCGATCGAGGTGGACCTGCCCATCGCTCCTCCGAGCTCTGGGACTCCGATCACGGCGACGCGCCGGGCTCGCGCAAGCAAACCGCGGCTGAGCGATGAGAACCCCCCAGCCCTACCGACCACTCAGCTACCTCGAGTCGCATGCCCAGAGCCGGCCGGGGGGGCTGGCTGTCTACGACAACGGCGAGCGGCTCAGCTTCGAGGAGCTCTTCTGGCGGGTGCAGGCGCTGATGTCATTTCTCTCCGAAGAGGGGGTCTCCCCCGGAGAGGTAGTGGCAGTATCGCTCCCCAACACCTGGCAGTACGTGGCGGCCGAGATCGCCCTGCCTGCCCTCGGGGCTGTCATACTGCCGCTCGCGCCATCCCTTGGCGCCTACGAGATGGAGTCGGCCCTCTCGCGTACGAGGGCTCGCCTGCTGCTGTGCGATGCGGAGGCCGCCGCCTCCGTCTCAGCCATGCGCAGCAGGCTTTTCTCACTTCGTTCGGTGATCGAACTTCTCGGGCTCGAGCTGAGCCCGCCGGCGAGGGCCATGGAGCCCTATCCGACCGAGCCTGAGCAGATCGTCCAGATCGCCTTGACCTCCGGGACGACAGGCGAGCCCAAGCTCGCTTGCCTGTCGGCCCAGCTGAAGCAGCTGACCTTCGAGGGCTACACGACGCGACTAGGCATCACCCCGGGCGATCGCGTCCTTCCTCTCTCTCCGATAACCCAGGGCGTCGGCGAGATGTCGCTCTACTCTTTGCGAGTGGGGGCCTCGCTCGTGATGGTGCACGAGCGTCGCTTCTCCCCGGCGAGAGATCTCCGTCTCGCATCCCTCAGCCGCGCGACGGTCCTGAGCGGGGTTCCGACGATGATCGGCCGCCTCTTGCGCCACCCGAGCTTCTCTACGACGGACCTGAGCTCACTGCGGGTGACCGCAGTCGCAGGTGCCCCTCTGCCACCGGCCCTGGCCGAGAGCTGGGAGAAAGCCACCGGCTCCCGGGTCTGCGGTTTCTACGGGGCGATGGACATCGGCCAGCTCGCCGTCGCCAGCCCGGACGACCCCCCGCTCAAGCGCTGGGAGACAGTCGGACGGCCCCATGAGGCAGCAGAGCTCCGCATCTGCGACGCCTCTGGCAACGAGGTGGCCCCGGGGAGCGTCGGCGAGATCTGCATGAGAGGTCCTCTCGTCCAGCAGCTCTACTGGGGAGCCAAGAGCGGTCCGTTCAGCGCCGACGGCTGGGCTCACTTCGGTGATCTCGGCTACCTCGACGAGCTTGGCTACGTCCACATCGTCGGGCGCGCCAAAGACACCATCATCCGCGGCGGCGACAACATCAATCCAGTCGAGGTCGAGACGGTGCTCGTACGTCATCCGGCGGTATCCGAGGCCTGCCTGGTCGGCCTTCCCGACGAAGACCTGGGCGAACGACCGTTTGCCTTCGTGGTGCTCCGGCCCGGCTACGAGCTCTCGCTCGAGTCGGTCCGCGACTTCCTCCGGGCAGAGGGGCTCGCCCACTACAAGTGGCCGGAGCGTCTCGCCGTGGTTCCAGAGCTGCCGCTCGGCAGCTCTGGAAAGGTCAAGCGATCTGAGCTGAGAGAGAAGGCGGCCGCCGAGTTCGCGCCTGGCCGCCCGGAAAGGGGAGCTGATGCTGGCGGTCTGTGAAGACGTGACCATCTCGTGGAGAGAGGTGGGACGAGGATTGCCTGTCGTCTTGATCCACGGACTGGGCGACGACCACCGGGCCTGGCGCAAGGTGGTAGGGGACCTCATGCTCGATCACCGCGTGGTCCTCTACGACTTGCGGGGGCACGGAGAGTCGAGCCTTGGACAGGCTGATGGCAGCCTGCGCCAGCTCTCGGAAGATCTGATCGCCCTGATGGACTCTGCCGGCCTCGCTTCGGCGACCCTGGCCGGCTTCTCCCTCGGCGGCACGGTCGCCATGCGGGCGGCCATCGATCATCCAGAGAGGGTGGAGGCGCTGGCCCTGATCGCCACCTCGAGCCGGGTCAACGCCCAGGCCGCCGCGTGGTACCACGAACGGGCCGTTGCCGCCTCGACGGGCGCTGACGGGCTGCGGGCGATGCTGGACCGAGACACCGAGGACGTCTACCGGCACAGGCCAGGAGAGGTGGTGGCCGGCCTTGCCATCCGCCGCCAGGCCACCGCCGATCCGGCCGGCTATGCCAATGCCTGCCGAGCGATGGCCCACCTCCGCGAGCAGCCCTTGGACCCCGATCTCGGACGCATCACCTCGCCGACTGTCGTAGTGGCGGCCGAGAACGACCAGCACTGCCCGCCCCGCGCCGGCGAGATCATCGCCAACGCCATCGCCGGCAGCCTCCTCCAGATCCTGCCTGACACGGGGCACCCGATACCCCTCGAGCGCCCCCAGGAGGCGATAGCCGCCATTCGTCGCCTCGACGGGCCGGCACCGGTGCCAGAGGGCACATGAAGCTGGACATGAAGCTGGACATGAATCTGGACATGAATCTGGCACCGCGCCCGTCCTCCGAGCGGCTGGTTGGAGCCAGAGCGATCTTCTGGCGGTCTTGGCTCCGAGAAGCACCTCGCCTCAGAGCTTTAGGCAAAGCGCCCCAACGGAGCGAGCGGCTCGGCTGGCTGCTTCAGGCTTCCGGCGCACCGGCCGTCCACGACGAAAGATGGAGCAGATGGAGCTGAACCTTGCAGGTGCCAACGTCATCGTCTCAGGAGGAGCCTCCAACATCGGGCGCGCCATCAGCCTCGGCTTCGCCGAGGAAGGAGCCCGGGTCGTCATCGCCGACATCGACGACGAGCAGGCCGCTCGGGTAGCCGAGCAGGCTCCCGGTGGGCTCGTCACGTTTCGCCACACAGACGTGACCGACGCCAAGGCGACCGAGGAGACCGTCAGCCACACCATCGAGCGCTTCGGCTCGCTCGACGTGCTCGTCAACTGCGCCGGCTGGACCGTCGACAGGCTCTTCCTCGAAAAGCCCCGCCAGGAGTGGGAGAGGGAGATCGCCATCGACCTGTGGGGCTTCATCAACTTCACCCGCCCGGCCGTAGCCCACATGGTGGATCGCTCCCGCGGCCGCGTCATCTCGATCGCCTCGGACGCCGGCCGGATCGGCGAGTGGCGGGAGGCCGTCTACTCCGGGACCAAGGCAGCCATCATCGCCATGTCCAAGGCGATAGCCCGCGAGGTTGGCAAGTTCGGGATCACGCTCAACGTCATCTGCCCCGGCTTCACGCCGGGCTCTCCAGAGACCTCTGGGGCCGAGTCGATCTGGCGGAGCGAGCAAGGGGCGCAGTTCGACCCGGAGCTGCTTAAGAAGGTGGCGCGCTCGTATCCTCTCCGCCGCCTGGGTCGACCCGAAGACGTGGTGGGGGCGGTGCTCCTCCTCGCCTCCGACAAGGCGTCTTACATCACCGGTCAGACCCTCTCGGTGAGCGGCGGCTACACGATGATCTGAGCGGCGGGTGTCGAGGGCAACGACGCTTCCCCTGGCCGCCGCCAGAGCTCGGCCGCTCCGGCCGGCTACGAGCCCGACGCTGCTCGGTACCCGGCGATCCGGCCGTAGACCGAGCCGTTCGTGAGGCCCGTGCCCCCCGGGTAGTTGAAGTAGAAGATTCCGCCGGTGAGCTCGCCAGCCGCGTAGAGGCCCGGCATCGGTGCCAGGTCCGTGTCGAGGACCTCTGCATTCTGGTTGATCCTCAACCCACCGAAGGTGAAGGTGATGCCGCAGGTGACGGCGAACGCCTCGAACGGCCCCTCGTCGACCCGGTTGGCCCAGTTGGTCTTGTTCACGGCCAGCCCCCTCGTCCCGCGCCCGTCCTTGACGTTCGGGTTGAACGGCGTGTCCACCTCCACGGCCTCGTTGTAGGCGGCGACCTCCTGCAGGAACCCGGCGGGCTCGACCCCCTCGAGCTTGCCGGCCAGCTCTTCGAGCGTGTCGGCCGTCACCTTGGTGACCTGGCGGATCCGGTACTCGTCCCGCTGCAAATGAACGGTCTTCTGGTCGAAGATCTGCCAGGCGAACTGGCCGGGTTGCTCGAGGATGCGTCGCCCGTACTTCGCGTAGGTGTAATTGCGGAAGTCGGCGCCCTCGTCGACGAAGCGCTTGCCGTTCGCGTTGACCATGATGGCGAAGGGATAGCTGTGCTTCTGGAAGCCGTCTCCGACCGTCAGGTCGCCGAACTCCGGGGCGTTGCGGTCCCAGCCGACGGCGTGGCAGCCGGACCAGTTGCCGGCCGGGCTGGCGCCTGCGTCGAGCGCCATCTTGATGCCGTCCCCGGTGTCGTACCTGGTGCCTCGCACCTTGGCAAGGTCCCACGAGACCCCGAGGTACCGGGTCCGCCACTCGGTGTTGGCCTGGAAGCCTCCGCAGGCGAGGACGACGGCATCTGCCGGCTCGGAGCGGGTCTTGGCGTCCTGGCGAACGAGCACGCCGTGGATACCGGCATCGTCCTGCAAAAGCGACAGGACTCGGGCGCCGTACTCGATCTTCACGCCGTCTCTCTCACAGCTCGTCGAGAGGCAGTCGACGAGGCCCGGCCCACCGCCTGACACCTCGATGGTGAGACCTCCCCAGAACGTGAACCGGCCGTCGACCTTGAAGGCCTGGCGGCCGTAGATCGGGAGGAACCGCACACCCTTGGAGCGCATCCACAACAGCGTCGGGAAGCTCTCCTCGACGAGCGTGGCGGCAAGCTCGGGATCGGTGCGGTACTCGGTCACCCGTGCCATGTCGTCGAGGAACGCCTGGACCGGGTAGCTCCCGAAGTCGGTGTTGGCGACCTCGTCGTCGCTGAGCTCTGGCATCAGGCGGCGCAAGTCGTCAACACCTTCGTAGGCCACTCGCATCGCCCCGGCGGTGAAGGCGGTGTTTCCGCCGCGAAGACGGTAGGGCGCCCGCTCGAACACCACCACCTCTGCACCTCGCTCCCTCGCCGCCAGGGCCGCGCAGAGGGCCGCATTGCCCGCTCCGACCACTATCACCCGTCGAGCGGTCATCTTCTCGGAGCATCCGTCACGACAAAGCATCCTCCATCGCATGCAGCTGTGGTCGCAGGCGGCCACATGGTGCTCCACGGCGCCACAAAGCCGCAAGGCGGCTCTACGAAGAGCCGGCGCAGGCCCAGGCCGAGGCACGGCAACTCTCGGCGGTCACCGTCGCCGCCTCGCCCGCGACCATCGCCGGCTTCCCGGCGTCGAGGAGCTCGTCCGACCTGCCCGCTTGCAGCAAGAGGAGCCCTCACCCGACGAGACGATCCTCTCCCCCGCCCACCACCCAGTCAGCAGTCGCGGGCAGCGGCCATCTCCTCGGAGCCGACGGCTCGCTCGATGCGCTCTTAGGCGCCGGTGGTCGCGGCGGGCAGACAGCGACCGGCAAGGGCCGTCTCCGCCTCGCCTCCGGCCGCGTCCCGCTCTCGCGCCCCGGTTCCGAGCGG
>JAJZLV010000019.1:20404-62973 GCA_021803215.1 Actinomycetes bacterium
GGCCGGTCGGCGTCCTGCCCGCCGGTCCCGGCGCGCCTTTGGCTCGCCGGCCTCGCTCTTGCCGGTCAGCGCCTCGGGCCCCGACGGTGGACAGGACCCTAACCTGTGCGGCGGCGGCAGGCCGGCGCGCCGAGACCGCTTTGCAAAGGCGGCATCGCCCCAGGTGCCCGGGGACGAAAGGTGAGGACTCGTGCAGCAACCCGCCAGCACCACTCCGCTGTTCGAGCTGGCCCGTCGCGCTCCGGCAGGCGGGCTGCTGCCCGTTCCCGACGAGCTCGCCCGCCTGCCCACCGGCTGCTTCCTCGACGCTCTCGGCATGCGCCTCACCCATATCGGCCTGGGGCGATCGCGGGCGGAGATGGAGGTCACGAGCCTGCATCTCAACCAGCGGGGCAGCCTGCAGGGCGGGGCGCTCGCCGCCTTCGCCGATGCAGCCGCCGGCTGGGCAAGCGACGGAGCCCTGCCAAGCGGCGATTTCGCCACCCTCAACCTCACCTGCCACCTGCTCGGCCGGGTGACCGCCGGCTCGCTGCTTGTCGCCGAGGCTCGGCCGGTCCATCTCGGGCGCAGCTCTCTCGTGCAAGAGGTCGACGTCTCTGCAGCCCGCCAGGAGACGGGCGCCGAGAGCCGGCTGGTGGCGCGCTTCACCTGCACCCAGCTGGTTGCGTCGCTGGAGCCGCCGCGACCATGAGGCCTCCTCGCGACCGGCGCCTCAGCCTGGCAGGTCCGCGGTGAGCAGCACTCGCCCCTTCACCCGGCGCGCCTCGAAGTCCTCGAGGGCGCTCTGCCAGGCCTCGAGAGGGTAGGTGACCGCTGGCGGCGCGACCACTCGGCCGTCGAGGTGGAACGAGAAGATCTCCCGGTAGCACTCGTCGAGCAGCTCCGGCATCTGCTTGCGGTAGTCGCTTATCTGGATGCCGGAGAGCTCGATGTTCTTCAAAAGCAGGTAGTTCGTCGCAACTGACGGGATCCGCCCGGCCGCGAAGCCGACGACCACCAGCCTCCCCCGCCATCCGAGCGCCCGGACCGCCCCGTCGAACGGGTCACCACCGAGCGGGTCGATCACGACGTCTACACCCTGGCCGTCGTTGAGCGCGTACACCTGCTCGCGCAGGCTCTCGCGAAGCTCCGGGCGGGAGAGGTCGACCATGCCGTCGGCGCCGAGCGCCTCGAGGTCGGCGTACCTGTCGGGCGAGGAGACCCCAGCGAGGACGCGGGCCGCTCCCATCGCCCTCGCCAGCTGAACCGCCGCGCCCCCGACCGCACCGCTCGCTCCGAGCGCGAGAACCGACTCTCCGGGCACCAGGCGGGCCCGATCGCGAAGCGACACCCACGCGGTGTCGAAGCCGAGAGACATGGCACCGGCCTCGCTGAAAGAGAGGGTGTCGGGCAGGAGGTAGGCGCTGCGCTCCGAGACGACGAGAGCCTCCCCATAGCCCCCGTACTCCGCCATCGTGAGTACGCGGCTGCCCACCCGGAAACCTTCCACCCCGGGCCCGACGGCGATCACCACGCCGGCGGGGCACTTTCCCGGCACGTAGGGCAGGGCCGGCTTGAACTGGTAACGGCCTCTCATGGTCAAGAGGTCGACGTAGTTGACCGGGGCGGCGCGCACTGCGACCAGCAGCTGTCCGGGGCCAGGCTCGGGCACGGCCCGCTCCTCGAGGGAGGCCTCGGGCGGGAAGCCGAAGCTCCGCACCTGGACCGCCCGCATGGTCGCCGAGCGGGTCATACAGCCTCGTCCGCTCCGGTCGCCTTCGGGCTGAAGCGGATCGGCGTCGCGCTCACCCGCCCGCTGTCGAGCCACTCCACGAGACGTCGCTTGAAGATCTTGCCCGACGGCATGAGTGGCAGCTCGTCGAGCCGGAGGAAGTACTCGGGCATGTCGTAGCGGGACAGACCGGCGGCATCCAGGTGCTCCAGCAGCTCCTCGGGCTCGATGGCGGTGCCTCGCTTCAAGCTCACGACAAGGCAGACCCGCTCACCGAGGCGCTCGTCGGGAAACGGGACGGCGGCCGCCTTGTCGACGGCGGCATGGCGGAGGGTGAGCCCCTCGATCTTCGCCGGGAAGATGTTGTGCCCACCCCGGATGATGATGTCCTTCTTCCGGCCGGTCACCTTCACGTTGCCGGCATCGTCCATCAACCCGAGGTCACCGGTGAGAAACCACCCCTGGCGGTTGAACGACTCCTCCGTCCCCC
The DNA here is from genome assembly GCA_021803215.1 of Actinomycetes bacterium. Lineage (GTDB taxonomy): Bacteria > Actinomycetota > Acidimicrobiia > Acidimicrobiales > Bog-793 > JAJZLV01. The sequence continues at coordinate 22,606 of JAJZLV010000019.1, forward strand.
TCTGGTCGTCGAAGTATCCGAGCATGAGGCCGGCGCCGCGCCCGCCGATCTGGCCTATCTCACCGATCGGCAGCTCCAGGTCGGGATCCTCCTGCGAGAAGATCCTCACCTCGTAACCGGCGCAGGCGCGGCCCGAGGTTCCGACCACGACCTCGGCGGGATCGTCCGGCCTCGTGTAGTGGTGCGAGCCAGCTTCGGTCATGCCGTAGCCGCTCTGGGGGGTGACGCCGTGCGCCAGCAGTCCCTCGGCGACCGCCGCCGGCACGGCAGAGCCAGAGATGCGGAAGCCCTGCAGGCGGCCTCCTCGATCGAAGCCGCGCGCCCTCAGCTCGGCCAGGAGGTCGATGGCATGGGTCGGGACACCGAACAGGAACGTGGTGCCCGTCTCCAAGAGGCGGTCGAGCAAGCTGGCGCCTCTGGGCAGGTCGTGTACCACCAGCTCTCCGCCCTCCGTGAGGGCGAGGAGCATGGCCCCGAAGCCGAGGTTGTGGCTGAGCGGGGAGATGGAGTACACGACCGAGTCGGCGCCGAGCCGCCAGTCGCCGGCGAGAGACCGGACGGGGGCGAGCAGCGTGTTGTCCGAGTGCATCACGCCCTTCGGCTCCCCTGTCGTGCCTGAGGTGAAGGCGAGGTAGACGACGGTGTCCGGGGTGGTGGCCGGCGCGCTCGTCGGCTCGAGCGTCAGCTCGGGAAAGATGCCGGCGGTGCCTGCGGCTCGCGGGGGCACAGCGAGAGCAGCCTTCAACGTCTCGAGCTCCCCGGCACGCTCAAAGATGTCGGCCCGGCCGGCATCGGCTCCGTAGCCAGTTTCGGCTATGAGCGCCGCGGCGCGCATCCGGGAGAGCAGCTCGGTCACCTCGGCGACGGTGTGGTCCCTGTGCAGCGATGGCGAGCAGACATAGCGATTGCGCGAGCAGGCGAGGAGTGCCACTGCCGTCTCGATGCGGCTCGAGAGCCACACGGCGACTCGCTGGCCGGGTCGGAGGCCGGCGGCCTCGAGGGCGCCGGCCAGCCGGTCGGCTGCGTCGACCAGCTCGGCATAGCTGGCCTGCCGGCTCGCCTCGCGGACGGCGACCTTGTCAGGGGTCACGGCGGAGCGCTGGCGGACCCGCCCGTAGATGGTCTCGGGCCGCCAGTGGCCGGCGGCATAGAAGCGGGCCAGCTGCTCGGCGTCGAGCAGTGTCAATATCGTGTTTCGCGGCGGTGGGCCGTCCTCGTCGGGCGCGGGAAGGGCGCCGGTTCCGTCGAGGCTCATAGGCGGTCGAACATCTCCTGGACAGCCTCGGTATCGAAGGTCTTGGTGAGAGCGAGCAAGAGGAGCACCCGAGCCTTCCACGGCTGCAGGTTGTCAGCCGTCACGATGCCGCGGGCGGCCATCTTCGGAGAGCGGGGCACCCGTCCAGAGCCGACACGGCTCGCCTGGCAGACCACCACCCCCGCCTGGAGCGCCCGGTCGAGGGCGGCTTGTTCGCCCGCCGTTGGCCGCCCGGCGCCTGTGCCGGCGCTCACCAACCCCTTGCATCCTGCGGCCACTGCGGCGTCGATGAGTATGCCGTCGGCGCCGAGATAGGAGAGGACGACGTCCACCCTCGGCAGCTCTGTCAGCCGGTCCACGGCGAACAGGGCGCCTTCGGCGGGAACCCGAACAGGCCGGTGGTAGAAGACGACCCGCCCGTCGGCGTCGGCTGCACCGACAGGTCCGGCATCGGGTGATCTGAAGGTGTCCGGCCGGAAGGTATGGCTCTTGGTGACGTCCCTGGCGCTGTGAACGGTGTCGTTCATCGCGACGAGGGCGCCGAGGCCGCGGGCCGCCGGATCAGCGGCCACCTGCACGGCGCGCAGAAGGTTCAGCTGGCCCTCGCTGCCGAGCCCGTTGGCCGGCCGCATGGCTCCGACGAGGACGACCGGCTTCGGCGGGACGGTCGTGAGATGAAGGAAGTAGGCGGTCTCCTCGAGGGTGTTCGTGCCGTGGGTGATCACCACCCCGTCGACGTCGGACCTGGCCAGCAGCCCGTTGACTGTTCTGGCGAGGGTGAGCCAATCACTCGGGGCAAACGCGTAGCTCGGCCTGCGCTCGAAGGGGACCTGCTCGATCTCGGCAAACTGCGATAGCTCGGGCACGGCGGCGACAATCTCCCCCGCGGGCAGTCGACGCTCGGTCTCGGTGTACCAGGCGAGGTCGAGGCGCGAGGCGCCGAGCGCGTCGATGGTCCCGCCGGCGCAGACAAGAGCGAGGTGCGGTCTCGTCATGGGCTCTGTCGGCACCAGTCGACGATCTGCCCCGGCGTGGCGAACCACACCCCGGACTCCTCCCGCAGCCGGCCCAGCGCCGCCTCCAGCGCGCCGGAGCGAAACGCCTGTCCCGACACCCAAGGATGGACGTGCAGGCCAAGCAGCCGGCCCGAGCCGGTGGCGCCTTCGGCCGCCAGCACCAAGGCTGCCTCGATGATGCTCGCCGTGTAGTCCGCCGGGCTGACCCCCCGGACGAACATGGCGCTCAGGTCGCTCAGCTCCCAGGAGAGCGGGAAAGACCACAAGCCTCTGGCCGACTCGCCAAGGGCGCAAGGCTGGTCGTCATTGCACCAGTCCGCCATGTATCGTAGCCCGGCACCGGCCAGCACCGCAGGCGTGCGAGCGGACTGGCTGTTCTCCGGGCTGATCCACCCGGCCGGGCGAAAGCCGAGCCGCTCCTCGAGACGGCTCAGCGTGAGGGCCACGTAGTCGGCCTCCTCGTCGGAAGACATGAGCGAGGTGATGGGCCGGCTGGCGCTGAGACCGGCTGCGACGACCTCGTCGGCCGCCGGGACGAGATGAGCCATGAGGGCCGGGTAGTGCTCGGCCGTGAGAACGTCGACGGCCGCCGCCAGTGGAATGCCGAGGCGAGCTGCGATCTCGAGCAGGCGAAAGACGCCAACTCGATGGCCGAACTCCCTGTTCGACATGCGGGGGATGTCGGGGTAGGCCCCGATGCCGCGGCCACCCGGGGGTGGGACGGGCCCTGAGCCTTCCTCCTCCCACTCGACCGCACCGAGGTTGACGACCACGCTGACGGCGAGACCGGCCCCCTCCGGCCAGAGCAGCGGGCGACGAGCGGGAATCGGCTCCCACTCGAACCAGTCGTGGTCATATCCCGGGCGGGCCGGGCTCGTCCCGTCAGAAGATGGAGCGATGACGTTGCGGGCGGCGTCAGCCATGGGGCGCCACGCCCGGCTGGCAAGCGAGGTCAGCCTCCAAGTTGTGCGCCAGGTAGTGCTCGACGATCTCGCCGGCCCGCGCGAACCACACCCGATCGTGGCCTCGCAGGTGAGCCAGCAGGCGGTCGAGGTGGCGGACCCGGTGGGGCTGGCCCACGGCAAAAGGGTGGAGCGGGAGGCACATCAGCCGCCCACCCGGCTCTGTCCTGGAAGTCTCCCGGTCGGATGCCCCGCCGCACGCCTCGGCGTAGAGCCGGTCGAACTGGGCCATCGCCCGGTCGGCGTAGGCCGGGCCCTCGACGTGTGAGCGCATGAGGAGCGGGGCGTCGTTGAGCTCGTAGCTGTACGGGAGCGCCACCATCGGCCGCCCACTCGACGTCAGCAGGGGAGAGGGTCTCTCGTCGTGCACCCAGTCGGCGTGGTAGCGCATGCCCACCTCGGCCATCAGGTCGACAGTTCGCGGGCTGGCGCTGATGTTCGGGCCGAGCAACCCCTCGAAGTGACGGCCCGTGTGGCGCTCCAGCACCCGATTGCACTGGTGGAGGAAGGCAAGCTCCTCGTCCCGGCTCGTTCCCCAGAGATAGCGGGTGTTGTAAAGGCCGTGGCTCATGAACTCCCAGTCCCTCTCGATCATCGCCCGAGCTACCTCCGGGTAGTGGTCGAGAACGGCTGCGTTGAGCGAGACGGTGCATGGGACCTCATGGCGGTCGAGAACCTCGACCATCCGCCAGAAGCCGATGCGGTTCCCGTAGTCGTGGTAGGAGTACTTGCGGGTGTCCGGATGGGGCGTACGGGGGTAGGGGTCGACGGCGCCGGCAGGCGGCAGGTACTCGTAGTGCTCGATGTTCGGCACGACCCAGACAGCCACCACCGCGCCCCCCGGCCAGCGGATGGGGAGGCGGTCGACGATGGGCGAGTAGGGGATCTTGTCGTGGACCGGCGCAAACGGTCGGCGATGGGGCCAGCTCATGGGGCGGCTCGCCCCGCGTCCTGCGGCCCGGTCGTCGGCTGAGCGCCGTCGGCGTCGCTCTCCTGACGCCGGGCAGCCACGGCGCGCACGGCCTCTTTCACGCTCTCGTAGCAGCCACACCTGCAGAGGTGGCCCTGCAGCCCCTCTACCACCTGCTCGTCAGTGAGCGGCCCCTCGGTCGCGTCGAGCAGGGCCTGCGCGCTGAGCAGGAAGCCGGGCGTGCAAAAGGAGCACTGAAACGCCTGGGAGCAGATGAACTGTCGCTGCAAGGTGCTCAGTTGACCCTCCGACTCGAGGCCCTCCACCGTCCTCACCTCGCGTCCGTCGAGCGCGTAGAGCGGCAGGATGCAGGCACTGACCGGCTCGCCATCGAGCAGGATCGTGCAGGTGCCGCAGACGCCGAGCGAGCAGGTCTCCCGCACGCCGTAGAGCCCGAGACGGCGCAGGAAGCCGGTGGCAGGTTCGGCCAGGCCGCCTTCGAGCACGGTCTCGACACCGTTCACGACACACGAGGCGGTCGCCTGGCCGGCCCTTTGTCCCAGGTCACCCCCGATCGCCTGGTCAGCACCAGTCATGTCCCCTCCATCGCGTCGAGGACCCGCTCTGGGGTCATCGGCAGGCGCCGCACCCTGACGCCGGCGGCATTCGCCACGGCGTTGCCGAGGGCGGCGATGACCGGCGGGAGAACCGTTTCTCCTAGACCGTGGATCTGTGCCTCGCCGGGCTCCTCGAGCAGCTCGACCTCGAGGCGCGCGGGCAGGTCGCCCATGGCCACGATGGAGTACTCGGAGAGGTTGGGGTTCGTCAGCACCCCGTTGTCGTAGATGAGCTCCTCGTAGAGGGCATGGCTCATCCCGAAAAGGGCACTGCCGTGCATCTGCAGGCGGGCGAGCTTGGGGTTTATCACCCGGCCCGCATGCGCGACGGCATAGAGCTTCCGCACATAGACCTTGCCGGTGGCCGGGTCGATCTCCACCTCGGCGGAGGCGGCTCCCTGGTGCCAGTGGTCGCTCGCCACCCCTTGGCCGGTCTCGGGGTCCAGCCCGCCGGAGGTGACGACCTCGCCGTCGCCGCTGATGCTGCCGGTCCGGGTTCTGTAGCAGACCTCGGCCACCGAGAGGCTGCGTGAGGGTACGCCGGCGACAGAGACCAGCCCGTCCGCCACGACGAGGTCACCGGAATCGGCCTCCAGCAGCTCGCTCGCAAGGTGTCGGAGGCGCTCTCGCACGACGCGGGCCGCTTTTGTCACGGCGCCGCCCATAGCTCGGGTGGTGCGGCTGGAGCTGGTCGTCTGGTCGTAGGGCGTGTACCAGGTGTCGGGCGTCGTGACGTGCACGCGCTCGACCGGGATGCCAACGGCGTCGGCGGCCAGCTGCGCCAGCACTGTGTGGGCCCCTTGGCCCATCTCGACTGCCGAGGTGAAGACCTGCATTGCTCCGTCGGCGTCGAGGCGGACGGCGGCGTGGGCCGTCGAAGGGGTGATGGTCGACTTGAGGATGACGGCGACCCCCTTGCCCGAGAGCCGACCCTCGGCTGACCTAGCCGCCTTCGAGTCCGGCGACCACTCGACGGCTGCAGCCGCCTTGTCGAGGAGCTGGTGCCAGTGCGCCTCGTGCATGGTCTCTCCGGTGGCGAAATCCTGCCCCTTTGTCAACAGGTTCCTCTTTCGCAGTTCGACCGGGTCCATGCCGAGCAGCTCGGCCAGCTCGTCCATCTGCTGCTCATAGGCCCATGCCGCCTGGGAGACGCCGTAGCCACGGTAGGCGCCGGCCGGCGGGAGATTGGTGTAGACGGCGTAGGAGTCGACACGGACGTGAGGGATGTCGTAGGGCCCTACGCAGCTGTAGCCGCCGTTCTTAATCAGGCGGGGACTGATGTCGGCGTAGGCGCCGCCGTTGAAGAAGACCTCGACATCTCGGGCGACGAGGCGCCCATCCCGGGTGGCGCCCGTCCTCATGCGGATAGTGGCTTCGTGCTTGGTGATCGAGATGAATTCCTCGTCTCGCGGCAGCACGAGCTTCACCGGGCGCCCCGCCTTCCAGGCGAGCGCGGCCGTGATCGGCTCGTACTTGGCGTAGGTCTTCGCCCCGTAGCCACCCCCGAGAGGCGGGACGACCACTCTCACGGCGGAGCTCGGGAGGCCGAACATCTCTGAGAGGGCGTCTCGCACGGCGAACGGCCCCTGCGTGCTGCTCAGGACGGTGAGCTCCCTCTTGCGCCCGTCGTAGGTGGCGAGCACGACATGCGGCTCCATGGTGACGTGCTGCACGGCCGGGCTGAAGTAGGTGCGGTCGACGACCACCTCGGCCTCGGCCAGTGCGGCCTCGACGTCTCCCCTGCGCAGCTGGAACCTCGTGCAGATGTTGCCGCCGGCGCCGGCGAGCTTGATGTCGCTGTAGCCCCTGTCGCGGGCTTCCGGCGGCCGGTCATGTACCAGAGGCGCTCCACCGGCCAGGGCCTCCTCGACGGTGGTCACTTTAGGCAGCTCGTCGTAGACGACCTCGATCAGCCCGAGAGCGGCCGCGGCTATCTCCTCCGTCTCGGCCGCCACGGCCGCGACCGGGTCTCCGGCAAAGCGAACCTTCGTCCCGCATACCACCGGTTGATCGCGCACGACCGGTCCGTGGTGACGGGCGGGAGCATCGGGCCGCTCGAAGTCCGCCGCGGTGAGCACCGCCACGACACCCGGCAGCTTCTCGGCCGCGCTGACGTCGATGGAGAGGATGCGAGCATGGGCATAGGGGCTTCGGGCCAGCCGAGCGTGCGTCATGTGCGGGATCTCGGCGTTTAGAGCGAAGTCGATCGTGCCGTCGACGCGTGACCTCGCCTCCAGCACGTCGACGCTCTGCCCGACGGCGGCTCCGGCGGCGACGGCGACCGAAGTCCGCCCGTCATCGGGTTTCCCGGTCACAGGCGGAAGGCTCCGTTTCTTGGGCTCGAAAGAGCCGCCTCGAGTGCCCTCGTCACCAGCCGCCCTGTCACCCGGCGCTTGTAGGCGGCCGAGCCGCGGACGTCGCTCAGCGGCTCGATCGCCTGTTGATAGGCCTCTCCCACCGCCCGGCAGCCATCGACCTCCAGCAAGGCGCCGTCGAGCATGCTCGTGACCTCGGCCAGCATGAATGGCGTGGCGGTGGCGCCTGCTACGGCCACCCGGACCTGCCCCACCCGACTCGAGTCGTCGCGCCCGACGTAGGCGGCGACTCCGATGCACGGCCTGTCCTCCATCGACCGGCTCATGTACTTGAGGTAGGTGGTGCGCGCTGCACGCGGAGGCCGGGGGATGACCACCTCCGTCAGCAGCTCGTCGTCGGCGAGGACGGTCTCGTAGTAGCCGACGAGGAATTCGGTGAGAGGTACCTCCCGCTCCCCGCGAAGGCTCTTCAACCGCACACGAGCACCGAGGCTGGCGAGCACCGCCGGCGGGTCGGAGGCATAGTCGGCCTCGCAGAGACAGCCTCCGATGGTCGCCCGACCCCGCACCCGGTGGTTGGCCACGAGAGCGACGGCGCCGGCCAGGGTGGGTAGCGCTGCAGCCAGCGGAGCTGAGCGTTCGAGCTCCCGAAGCGAGGTGAGCGCCCCCAAGCGGACGGTGTCATGCTCGACCGCCACGTAGTCGAGCTCCCGAACGTGCTCCAGGGCGACGAGCTGCTCGGGAAAGAGCAGCCCGGCTCGCATCATGAGCATCACCGCCGTGCCGCCCGCGACGAGCTTCGTGTCATCTCCGCCATCCGCGAGAGCGCGCAAGGTCTCTGAGAGAGTCTCTGGACGGAGCAGTCGCGGCATTCCCCTCCCTTCCTCGGTCTCGGTATACCAGAGTGCGCAGTCCACTAGACCTCAACCAAGCGTGAAACAGGCGTTCACGGGGTGCGGGGTGAAGAAAGACCAGGTGCTGCGAGGACTTTCCGACCGAAGTGGCGAGTAGTGATGCCGTCCGGCAGGTGTGTTCAGGTGAAGAGCCTTTTCACCCTTCCACCTCTCGACTGGCGACCTCTCGGAGCTTGAGCTCCGCCGCCTTGGCCGCTACCTCTCGCATCTGCTCGACGAGGCCTCGCAGCTGTCGGTCATTGGCGATCCACTCCTCATAGAGCGCCGCTTCGGCGGGGCTCAGGCGTCGGGTGACGGTCTTGCCTTGCACCTTGGTCGTCCACTGGAAGTACGGGCCGTGGAGCTTGGGTGGATCGGCGTGGCACCGACAGCTCGCCGTGCCACAGCGGGTGAAGCGTCGGGTGACGCTGCCCGAGCTGATGAGCCCGATGCTGGGCAGCTGCCTGGCGATCTCGGTGTAGCGACGTTCGTACTCGGCCAACTGCCCGGTGCTGCTCGCCCTTCGCATCGACCACCTCCTGGAGATGAGTATCCACCCTCTCAAACCTAACAGTATGTACCCTGTCAGGTACAGCGCAGAGGAGGGCAGGAGGCAGCGTGACGAACACCAAGGTGAGGCGGCAACGCAAGTTGGCAGCGGAGAAGGCCGCCGTCGAGCGGCGACTCAAGAACGCGGTGGCGATCAACCCTGCCGGCCCGGTGCTCGGACGGGCGAACATCGCCTACGAGCTCTCGACGCGCACCAAGGGGGTGGCGCACGGCGGCATGGGGATGATCGCCAAGCTCGTCGGTGCCGTGCACCTGGCCCAAGAGATCGACTCCTCGCTGCATCTGTTGAAGGTGCACAAGCCCTATTACGAGTCCGACCATGTGCTGAACATCGCCTACAACGCGCTGTGCGGAGGGCGGACCCTCGATGATATCGAGTTGCGTCGAGGTGACGCTGTGTTCCTCGACGGTCTCGGGACCAAGAGCATCCCTGACCCGACGACCGCCGGGGACTTCTGCCGGCGTTTCGACAACGACTCGGTCCTCGCCCTTCAAGAAGCGGTCAACCGGGCCCGTCTCAGGGTGTGGGCCGAACAACCCGCATCGTTCTTCTCCACCCCGGCGGTCATCGACGCCGATGCGACCCTTGTGGGAACCACAGCAGAGACCAAAGAGGGCATGAGCATCTCCTACAACGGGATCTGGGGGTACTCGGCTCTCCTCGTCTCGCTCGCCAACACCAAAGAACCGCTCTACCTGGGCTTGCTCGGTGCGAACCGGCCCTCCCACGAGGGGGTCGTCGACTACTTCGACCGGGCGATCGCGCTCTGCCGACAGGCCGGGTTCGAACAGATCCGCCTGCGCGGCGACACCGACTACGCGCTCACCACCCAGTTCGACCGATGGGACGACGACGGCGTGGCCTTCGTCTTCGGCCTCGACGCCCGGGCGAACCTCGTCAAGCGGGCCGACGGCTTGGACGAGGAGATGTACCACGAGCTCGTCAAAAGAGCCGAGCGGCAGATCGCGACCAAGGCGCGCACCCGCCCACACAACGTGAAAGACGACGTCGTGCGTGAGCGCAACTTCAAGGTGCTGCGCCAGAAGGCAGAAGACGTCGTCGAGTTCTCCTACCGGCCTGGGAAGTGCGAGCGCGACTACCGGGTGATCGCGCTCAGGAAGAACATCTCCGTCGAGCGCGGCGAGTTCGTTTTGTTCGACGAGTACCGGTACTTCTTTTACATAACCAACGAAGAGGAGATGACCGCCAGCGAGGTGGTGGACCAGGCCCGTCAGCGTTGCAACCAGGAGAACCTGCACGCCCAGCTGAAGTCCGACGTCCGGGCCTTGCACGCTCCGGTCAAGACGCTCAACGCCAACTGGGCCTACATGACCATGGCCGCCATCGCCTGGAGCCTCAAAGCCTGGTGCGCACTATTGGTGCCGGTGAGCCCGCGCTGGGCCACGCGTCACAACGAGCAGCGTCGGCGCCTGCTCACCATGGAGTTCCACACCTTCTTGGCCGCCTTCATCGAGATCCCCGCCCAGATCGTCAGGACCGGACGACGCGTCCGGTGGCGCATCTTGGCCTACAACCCGTGGCTCGGTCCGTTCTTCCGCTTGCTCGACGCGATCTGACCGGCGCCGAACCGCTGTTGAGGGCCAGCCGGACCGGCTGGTTCGTCAGCGACCCATAAAACCGGTGATGACGCGTCACCGCGCGCCGAACACGGTCGAACCACACGTCCGGGCGGCCGTCAGGACCCACCAAGCCGCTTCGACGTGTCGGCGCACCCGTTCGGATCGGTTGAGACAGGCCTGTACCGTCGGAATCGCTTGTTTTAGGGTTAGGTGCTCGCCGTGGGGCCCGAGTCCTATCAGCCGGGAGGCCTCCTGAGGCTCCCCGTGAGCTGCCAGGTGTGGCCCTTCGGCGCCCCGGGTAGGTTGAGCTGCAGGCTCTCTCGTTCGGCGGGCTTCAGTCGCGGCGAAAGGCGATCGGAGACTCTCATGGCCCGGGCGATCTGGACAGGATCCATCAGCTTCGGTTTGGTCAACATCCCAGTCGGCCTCTACTCGGCGGTCTTTGAGAAGACCATCCGCTTCCACCAGCTCGAGCGTGGCACCTCGGACCGCGTTCGCAACCGGCGCGTGAACGAGCGGACCGGCAAAGAGGTCGAGTACTCCGAGATCGTCAAGGGCTACGACGTCGGGGAGGGCCAGTACGTCGTCCTTTCCCCCGCCGAGCTCGAGTCGGTCGAGCCGACCGGCAGCCGGACGATAGAGATAGACGACTTCGTCGACCAGGACGAGATAGACCCGATCTTCTACGACCAGACCTACTACGTGGCCCCCAAGACCGCCGCCGCCGGCCGGCCCTACGCCCTGCTCGCCGATGCCATGCGGGAGGCCGGGAAGCTTGCCGTCGCCACCTTCGTCATGCGCTCGAAAGAGCACCTGGCGGCACTCCGGGTGCACGGCGAGGTGCTAGCCCTCGAGACGATGTACTTCGCCGACGAGATCCGCGATCCCCTACAGGAGATCGAGGTGCTGCCCTCCGGCGAGTCGCCGACGCGGCGCGAGCTAGAGACCGCCATCTCTCTCATCGAGTCCCTCAGCGCCAGCTGGGAACCGACCAAGTACCACGACCGCTTCCGCGCTCGGGTGGAGCAGCTCATCGAAGCCAAGCTGGCCGGACAACAGGTCGTCGCCAGCCGGCCGAAGGAGGCCGACAGCAATGTGGTCGATCTCATGGAGGCGCTGCAACGCTCGGTCGAGCGTGTTCGCAGGACAAGGACCGCAGAGCTCGCAGAGCCGGCCCGAGCATCGGCGCCAGAACAGACAGCGGCCGGCGCGAACACCTCCAAGTCGACCCCCGCCGACAAGAGATCCCGCCAGCCACAAGCTGAGCAGCTCTCGATGATGAGCCGCGAGGAGCTGTACCACCCCGCCCAGGACATCAATCTCCCGGGCCGCTCGAAGATGACCCGCCAGGAGCTGCAAGAGGCCGTCGCGAGCGCCCGGGCGGCCCGCCGGGCTTCGTGAGGGTCGGCTCGGCCGGCCAGAGCCACAACGATGGCGCCGAGGAGCCGATGCCGCGCTCTTTGAAGCCGATGCTGGCCCAGCAGGGGGAGCTGCCCAGCGACGACAGCCAGTGGAGCTACGAGCTCAAGTGGGACGGCATCCGGGCCATCTCCTACATGGAAGGCGGCCAGCTGCGCATCGAGTCGAGGAACGGCAACGACTTGAGCGCCTCGTTCCCCGAGCTCGCGGCGCTCGGCCAGGTCTACGCCGAGCACCGGCTGGTCGTCGACGGCGAGATCGTCGCCTTCGGAACAGACAAGCGGCCCAGCTTCCAGGCGCTCCAGCCCCGCATCCACAACGCCGACGCTCGCAGGTCGGCTCGTCTGGCGGAGGAGCAGCCCGTCACCTATGTGGTGTTCGACCTCCTCTACCAAGACGGGCGCCTGCTGACCGAGAAGAGCTACCTCGGGCGCCGCCGGGCCCTCGAGGCCCTCGGGGTGGAGAAAGGGCCCTCTTGCGCCCTCAGCGTGCGCTTTGACGGCCCGGGGGCTGACGTCCTTCGGGTCAGCAAAGAGCAGGGCCTGGAAGGGGTCGTCTGCAAGAAGAACGCCTCTTTGTATCGCGCCGGACGGCGCTCTCCGGAGTGGACCAAGGTGAAGAACATCGAAGTGCAAGAGGTGGTGATCGGCGGCTTCACTCCCGGAAAGGGACGCCGGAGCGACCGGATCGGCTCGCTCCTGCTCGGCATCCCGCAGCCAACGGGCGGTCTGGCTTACGTAGGTCAGGTTGGGACCGGCTTCAGCGAGCGGCTCCTGGCAGAGCTCCGAGAGCTCCTCGAGCCGCTCGAGACAGGGCGCAGTCCCTTCTCGAACAGCGTGCCCTCCCGCTATGGCCGCGCCGCCACCTGGGTCGAGCCCCGCCTGGTGGGCGAGGTTGCCTTCGGGGAATGGACGAAGGACGGCAAGTTGAGGCACGCCTCCTGGCGCGGCCTCAGAGAGGACAAGGAGCCGGCGGAGGTGGTGCATGAGCCCTGGTGAGAAGACGACGGTCGAGATCGAGGGCCGGGAGCTCCAGCTCAGCAACCTCGACAAGGTCCTCTTCCCGGACGGCTTCACGAAGGGGCAGCTGATCGACTACTACGTGCAGGTGGCACCCTTTCTCCTTCCCCACCTGAAGGACCGGCCCGTCACCGTCAAGCGCTTCCCGGAGGGCGTCGGGCGCTCCGGCTTCATCGAGAAGAACCTCCCGCCCCATGCTCCGGAGTGGATCTCGACCGTCGGGCTGCCACGCAAGGGGGCCGGCCGGGGCCAAAGGGGCGAGAGCTCCCGCGACGCCACCGAGTACGCCCTCGTCAACGACCTGGCAACGCTCGTCTGGCTCGCCAATCTGGCCGCGGTCGAGCTCCACACGCCGATGTGGAGGATCGGCCCAGATCACAAGCCGCGCTCCCCCGACCTGCTGGTCTTCGACCTGGACCCGGGCAAGCCGGCCGCCATGAGGGAGTGCTGCCAGGTTGCGATCCTGCTGCGCCGCGAACTCGAGGGCGAGGGGATCGGGCTCCTGGCAAAGACGAGCGGCTCGAAGGGCCTGCAGTGCTACGGCCGCATTGCCGGCCGGCGCTGGCCGCCCGGCCGCTCGAACGCCTATGCCCACGAGCTGGCCGAGCGGACCGAACGGGGCAACCAGGCTCTCGTCGTCTCGCGCATGGCGCGAGCTCTCCGTCCCGGCAAGGTCCTCATCGACTGGAGCCAGAACAACGCGGCGAAGACGACCGTCTCCATCTACTCCTTGCGAGCCGTAGCCTCCCCGGCGGTGTCGACGCCTGTCAGATGGGACGAGGTCGAGGCCTGTGCCTGCGCCGAGGTCCAGTCGCTCTCATTTCCGCCCGCCGAGGTGCTCGACCGCCTGGAGAGGGCCGGCGACCTCTTCTCGCCGCTTTTGTAGCCGGTCACGCCGTGCGGAACTGCTCGGCGTCCGGCTCCTTGAGCGTCAGGCCGTGCCCGGGACGGCGAGGCCCATCCGTACGGCCTGCTTCCTGCTGTAGCCGCCGTTGGCGTCGACGAACACTTCGAGCGCGTCGCCAACGACAGAGCGCACGAGTGAGCCCCGCTCCATGTCGCGGGTGGCTCTCGAGCCGTCGGTGCCGACAGGTCGATTTGACCGTGCCCACCCGGTACCCGAGGACGTCAGCGACGTCGGCCTCGGTCATGTCGAGGTAGTAGCGCATAACCAGGATGGCCCTGCGGCGCGGTGGTAGGCGGTGGAGGAGTCGGCATCCATGCGTAGTATCCCGAGCAGTTCGACGACGCGGCGGGCAAGACGGTAGAGGAACTGAGCGCCGCGGCCGACGAGCCTCGCTATGGCTGGTCCTGGGGTATTCATCTGACCCGACCCGCAGGGCGGCCACCAGGGACTTCGCATCACAAGCCAGCCTCGTGGCCAGGGGCAGTCGGCTCAAGTGAATACCCCCAGGCTGGTCAAGCTGGCGATCGAGTAAATGGACCCTTCAGGTGGATGAATTCTTGTGACCGGCGATAGACTAAGTCCATGACTAAGTCTGTTGGCGTCCACGAGGCCAAGACGCACCTGTCACGCCTGTTGGCTGATGTTGCCGCGGGGGAGGATGTCGTCATCACCCGCCGCGGCGAGCCGGCTGCTCGTCTCGTGGCCCTAGGTACTGGGACTCCTCGCTCCTTCGGGATCGATCGCGGCCGTCTCGTCATCCCCGACGACTTCGACGCGGCGCTCGACGACGATGTCCTGGACGCCTTCGAGGCCTGAGCGTGCAGCTATTGCTCGACACACAAGTCTTTCTTTGGCTGTTGGCCGAACCGGAGCGGCTTGGAAACCACATCGGCTCCCTCCAAGACCCCGGCAACCAGCTGTTCTTCTCTGCCGCCAGCTCCTGGGAGATCGCGATTAAGGCCCAAATCGGCAGGCTCGATCTGCCTGACGATCCTAAGCGCTACGTTCCGGACCGCATGCGGGCGATCGGGGCGGAGCCACTCCCGGTGCAGCACACTCACGCTCTGGCCGTGGGGGAGTTGCCGTCTCTTCATCGAGATCCCTTCGACCGGCTCCTGGTGGCGCAGGCTCGCGACCTGCGTCTGCGGATCGTTACTGCCGACGCTCAGATTGCCCGCTACGAGGTGGAGACACTGCTGGTCTGATGTCGCTCCCGAGGATACAAAGGGGGCTGCGGTGCGCTCGACCTTCGGGTCTAAAAACCCGAAGGTCGAGACAGGGGTTGCCAACTGCTGCGAGATACTGGACCATACAGCACAAACACACGTTCTAGAGATACGATGTGGGTGTGAACCTGACCCAGTGGGCGAGGCTGCAAGGGGTGCACCCGCAGACGGCATACCGCTGGTTCCACAACGGGACCCTGCCGGTTCCCGCGGTCAGGGTGAACGAGAGGACCATCCTCGTCTCTCCGGACACGATGGCAGAAAAGGTGAGCGAAGGCTTCGGGCTCTACGCCCGGGTCTCCTCCCACGACCAGCGAGGTGACCTCGACCGACAGGTGGCTCGGCTCTCCGCGTGGGCCGCCAGGGCGGGAGTGCGAGTGGAGCGCATCGAGGTAGAAGTCGGCTCGGGGGTGAGCGGGGCCCGGTCCAAGGTGCGACGCCTGCTCTCTGACCCCAAGGTGACGACCGTGGTGGTCGAGCACCGTGACCGGCTCGGGAGGATGAACACCGAGCTCGTCGAGGCTGCGCTCTCGGCACATGGCCGGCGTCTGGTGGTCATCGACGACGGTGAATTCGACGACGACCTCGTCCGGGACATGACCGAGGTGCTGACGAGCTTTTGTGCGCGCCTTTACGGGCGCAAGTCCGC
This sequence comes from Actinomycetes bacterium, assembly GCA_021803215.1. Taxonomy (GTDB): domain Bacteria; phylum Actinomycetota; class Acidimicrobiia; order Acidimicrobiales; family Bog-793; genus JAJZLV01. The sequence goes on from JAJZLV010000019.1 coordinate 37,945, forward strand.
GAGGAACCGTGCGGAGAAGGCACTGCGCTGTGCTGCCAGGGACGTGGGGCCGATGGCGTTGTCGCACCCGGGGGAGGCGCTGGTCTTGTGAGCCACAAGGTTCGCTACCCGGTGAGAGGCCGAGAGCAGCAGCGATAGATCGGCGAGAGGTCGAGGAGGTTCTCGACCACCTCAGAGACGAAGCGGGCCTCGTCGTCGTCGTCGAGCCACTCGTCGAGCGAGGGCCGGAGCAAGTAGCACTGGGACTGGTCGTATCGGCGGAAGGTCTTCGCCTCGCCGGCTGGAGCCGCGGGTCTCGGGGCTTCTGCCTCACCCATCTCCACCTCGAACAGCCCTGCTGTGGAAGCGGTCGTCGTCATGGACCCATTCTCGCTGTCCACCGGGCACTTCGCGAGCACCGCAACCGCCAGAACGCGCTGGTCACGGACCACCTTCGGAGATTCCATCTCCGAAGGTCACGCTGGCCAGGTTGTGACCCACGCTACCTAGCCGGCGAGGAGCTTGAGGGCCGTCGTGAGGCCGAGCGCCAGCACGATGGCCCTGAAGACGACGGGCGGCAGCTTGCGCGCCACGTGGGCGCCGAGATAGCCACCGAGCAGGCTCGTCACGGCCAGCAGGCCGGCATCTGCCCAGGCGATGTCGCCATGGGCGATGAAGACGAGGGCTGCCGCCGTGTTGACGACCAGCGAGAGGAGGGCGCGCAAGCCGTTCGTGCGCACGAGCTCGTCTGGCAGCACGAGGCCGAGAAGACCGAGGAAGACGACGCCGAGGCCGGCCCCGAAGTAGCCGCCGTAGATCGAGCCGACGAAGGTGCCCGCCTGGGCTGCCGGCGCCCGCCAACCGGGCCGGTCGACGCCCGGCCCGGCGGCCGCCGCCCGGGCTCGCACCCGGCGAGCCACGAGAGGCTGGGCTGCGAAAAGGGCCGTGGCGGCGAGGACTAGGTAGGGGACGATGGCCGAGAAGTCCTTCGACGGGGTGACGAACAACAGCACCGAGCCCACCACCGCCCCGAGGACGGCGGCCGGCGACAAGAGCAGGCTCCGGCGCCTCTGGGCGTTCACCTCCCGCCTGAATCCGGCCACCCCACCGAGGTAGCCGGGCCAGATGCCGACCGTCGAGGTCATGTTGGCCCGAAGAGCCGGGAGGCCGACTGCGAGCAGGGCAGGGAAGGAGGCGAGCGTCCCCCCTCCTGCTGCCCCGTTTATGGTGCCGGCTGCCAGGCCGGCGAACACTACGAGGGCGGTCTCGCCGCCCGTCAGCTGCTCGCCCCCTGCTCGCTCGCTCGCTCCCGCCGGGTCACGAGGTAGCGATGGCCGATGAAGGCCGCTATGGCCAGGATCGCGATCGCCGCCAGCAGGTAGCCGGCGTCGCTGAAGCCCTTGGTGATGCTGTGCCAGCTCGCTCCGAGCTCGTAGCCGACGATCGAGAGGACGGTGCACCAGATGAGAGAGCCGAGGGCCGTGGCGATACCGAAGCGCACCGGGTTCATCTCGGCCACGCCGGCGGGAAGCGAGATGAACGTCCTGATGAAGGGGAGAATCCGACCGAAGAAGACCGCCGGCTCGCCCCGGCGGGAGAACCACCGCTCCGCGCGGTCGAGGTCGGACTTGGTGAGAAGGACGAAACGGCCCAGCTTGTCGATGAGCGGGCGGCCGCCGTAGCGGCCGATGGCCCAGCCGACGTAGGAGCCGAGCAGCTCGCCGCTCGTCCCGAGGAGGATCACAGCGATGATGTTGAACTTGTGCGTGTAGGCGAGGTAGCCCGCGAAGCCGAGCGTGATCTCAGAAGGGATCGGGACACAGGCCGCCTCGGCGAAGGTGAGGACCGCGAGCGCGACATAGCCCCACGACTGCAAGAAGGACTGCACGCCCGTTTTCTACTACGGCGGCGAGAGCGCCGGAGGCCGGCCACGTTGAGCGGGCCGGAGGAGAGCGGGCGGCTCTCGGCGACTTCGGCTCGCGAAACTTGTGCTGAGCGGCGATCAGGCCGGGCCCGCGGCGGGTGGAGCTCTGGACCAGGGGCCTGACGGCGCCAGCCGCCTCCCCCGTGAGGGCCTGGCCCCGACCCCGGGGCGCCGGACAAGCCGGGCTTTTCGATCACGGCCGCCCGGCAGTCCGTGGCCGGAGCATCCAGACATCTGATACAGCCCCGGCGTAGCCTTTCGCCCTGATGCCAATCACCGCAGCTCCGCCGGCAAACCCTGGCGCCGAGGCAGCCAGGCCGGTACCGCTCCGGCTCCCGAGCACCCTCACGCCCTCGAAGATAAGCACCTTCACCAGCTGCCCTCTGGCATTCCGGTTCTCGGTGCTCGAGCGGCTGCCGGAGCCACCCTCGCTCCCTGCTGTCAGAGGGACGATCGTGCACAGGGCCCTCGAGCTGCTCTTTCTCCATGGCGCCGAGGGAGAGCGGGACAGGGCCACGGCCCAGGCATGGCTCGAGGAGGCTTTCGCTGAGCTCTCCCAGGCGGGCGGCGACGTGGCCGCCCTCGAGCTTCGGGCCGACGAGCGCCAGGAGCTGCTCGGCCAGGCGGGCCGGCTGCTAGATCACTACTACGAGATCGAAGACCCGAACCTGGTCCGTCCAGCCGGCATCGAGCTCGACATCGAGCTCGAGATGGACGGCCTCAAGCTGCGAGGCATCATCGACCGGCTCGACGTCCTGCCGGGCGGAGGCTTCGCCGTCGTCGACTACAAGACGGGCCGGGCTCCGCGACCGGAGCAGGCCAGGTCGAAGCTCTCGGGGGTCTACCTCTACGCTCTTCTGTGCGAGGAGGTGCTCGGCGAGCGCCCCCGGGCGGTCCGGCTGCTCTACCTGCGGGACCGGGTGGTCATCTCCGCCGAGGCGAGCGAGATGTCGCTGCGGGGTGTCCGCCAGCGGGCCGCAGCGGTCTGGAAGGCGATCGAGCGGGCCTGCGAGCGGGTCGACTTCCGCCCGAACCCTTCCGGCCTGTGCGGCTGGTGCTCTTTCCAGCAGTACTGCCCCGCCTTTGGCGGGGATCCCGACGCCCCGCGATGAGCACCCCGGTCTCGCGCCTGGACGACAGGGTCGACGGCCTCTTCGACCGCCTGCGGGGCAACCCGCTCGCCGACCGGCTCTTCTACACAGCCTCGGCTCTCGGCGACTTCGGACTCCTCTGGGTGATGGCGGCGCTCCTCCGGGCCCTGCGGCGGCGCCCGAACGACGAGCGGGCTGCCGTGCGGGCGATCGTCGCGACTGCCCTCGAGTCTGTCTTGGTGAACGCCGGGGTCAAGTCGATCTTCGGCCGCGGACGACCGGTCTCCGAGCTCGTCCACCCCCTCCCCTTTCGCCAGCCTCTCACTTCGAGCTTTCCGAGCGGGCACGCCACGGCCGCCTTCTGCGCGGCGGTCCTCCTCTCGGACCAGGACGACATCAAGCCGCTCTACTTCGCCGCGGCCACCGTCGTCAGCCTGAGCAGGATCCACACCAAGATCCACCACGCCTCGGACGTGGTCGGGGGCGCCCTCATCGGCCTCGGCTTGGGTGCCATCGGACGCCGTCTGGCGCCGCTTCCGCCCAAGCGACCAAGCTGAGGACCCGCGAGGCTGACAGGGCTCCTCGGAGCCCCGCCGCCACACCTGCGAGAGAAAGGCACAACCCAATGAAGGTCGCCATCGTGATGGGGAGCGACTCCGACGCCGGCGTCATGAGCCAGGCGGCCGAGGCGCTCGAGGAGTTCGGCATCGAGTGGGAGATGAGGGTGCTCTCCGCCCACCGCACCCCCGATGACGCCATCGACTTCTCCCGCCGGGCGGCCTCCCGTGGCTTCCGGGTCATCATCGCCGGCGCCGGCGGCGCCGCCCACCTTCCAGGCGTCCTCGCCGCCACCACCACGCTGCCAGTCATCGGGGTCCCGATCGGCCTCAAGCACCTCGACGGGCTCGACTCGCTCCTCTCGATCGCCCAGATGCCGAAGGGCATCCCGGTCGCCACCGTGGCGGTCGACGGCGCCCGCAACGCCGGGCTCCTCGCCGTGAGGATCCTGGCCGTCGGCGACGAGAAGCTCACCAGCTCCTACGAGGCCTTCGTAGCGAAGATGGGCGACGAGGTGCGGCGCAAGGACGCCGCCTTGCAGGAGCGGTACAAGGCGGGCTCGGGCACTTCCAGGTGAGCCAGGGGATGGTCCTTGCCGAGCGGCTCGGCTTTCCCGCCTCGGCGCGCCTTCTCATCGTCAACTGCGACGACCTCGGCTCATCCCAAGCGGCCAACTCGGGCGTCTACGACGCCCTCCGCCACGGGGCCGGCACCTCGGCCACCCTCATGGTGCCGTGTCCCTGGGCACGGGGAGCGGCCGCCGAGTACCGGGGCGAGGACGTGGGCGTCCACCTCACCCTCAACGCCGAGTGGGACCTGTATCGCTGGGGGCCCATCACCCAGGCACCCTCGCTCTTGGACGGCGACGGCGGCTTCCCACGGACCGTGCAGGACGTCTTCGACCACGCGGACCTGGAGGAGGTCCGCCGCGAGTGCCGGGCCCAGGTCGAGCGGGCGATCCTCTGGGGCTTCGACGTGAGCCACCTCGACTCCCACATGGGCACCTTGCAGCTCCGCCCAGAGTTCTTCGACGTCTACCTCGACCTGGCCGACGAGTTCTCCCTCCCGCTGCGGCTCTCGGGGGCCGAGACGGAGCGCCTCATCGGCTTCCCCTTCCGCCGGCTGGCGGCCGAGCGCGGCATCGCCTTCCCGGACCACTTCATCTACGTGCCGGGAGTCGGGAGCCGCCAGGCGGTCGACCCGCTCCTCTCCTCGCTCCCCCCCGGCGTCACCGAGGCCTACTTCCACCCGGCGGCCGACACGCCGGAGCTGCGCGCCATGGCGCCTGACTGGCGGGCGCGGGTCGACGACCACGCCTACCTGCTGGACGAGGGCGGGCTGCGCAAGAAGGCCGACGAGAACGGCGTCACCCTCGTCGGATACCGAGAGCTGCGCGAGCTGATGCGCCGGGAGCGGGGAGCGGCTAGAACTCGGTGATGGCGAGGATCTCGCCCTGGAGAGCCTTGTACTCGGGCGAGTTCGTGATCGGCAGGAGCGACATGAGCTTTGCCATGTTGCCCGACACCTTCACCCGGCCCTGCATGAAGGCGGCATTGGCGTCGAGCTCGCCCTTTTGGATGCGCACGGCGTCGTCGTAGCTCTGCGAGAGCGTCACCTCCGCGTCGGAGAGCTCACCGAGGCTCGACTCGACCAGCTTGCCGTTCTCGAGAACCCAGTAGTACTGGACGTCTCCCTCGGGACCGCCCGTGACGACGTACTGCATGCGGGCGGTGGCACCCGGGCGCTCCGGCTGGCCCTCGGCCAGCTTCCTGCCCTCGTCGAGCCACTCCTGGGTGAGGAACTTCGCCATCTCCTGCCTCCTTGTCGCCCGCGGGTCGCGGCCGATGATACTTAGGCCGCCCTGCGCCTTGCTATGTGAGCTCGATGCCGGCGAACAGGTCGTCCTCGGGCAGTGTCGTCTCGACCCGGCTCTCGGCGAGAATGTAGTCGTCGTAGGGGTAGATCTTCCTCGCCTCCTCCTCGGGCAGGCCGAACCAGAACTTCGAGGTCGGGTCGATCTGGGTCCCATGGGCCAGCAGGGCGTGGCGGCGGACATCCTCGAAGCCCGTCAGGTCGATCGAGGTGGTCACCTTCTCCTCCTCGCTCGCCCGCCTCTCGGCTCGCTCGAACCACGACTCGTCGTAGGGCGACTCGAGACCGAGCTCGAGGAACTTGGCATGGCTCTCGAGGATGCGCTTTCGCGACCAGACCGTGTAGTAGAGCTTGAGCGGCTCGAAGGGCTCGCCCGCCTCCGGGTAGCGCGAGGGATCGCCGGCCGCCCCGAAGGCGGCCAGGGCGACCTCGTGCGCCCGGATGTGGTCGGGGTGGGGGTAGCCGGAGTGGTCCTCGCCGTAGCCGATCACGACTTGGGGGCGGACCCGTCGCATCACCGCCACCAGGCGGCCGATCGCCTCGTCCAAATCGGCCGAGGCGAAGCAGGCCGGGTTGGCGTTGGCCTCGCTGCCGGGCATGCCGGAGTCCCGGTATCCGAGCAGCACGACCTCGTCGTATCCGATGACCTTGGCCGCCTCGGCGAGCTCACGGGCTCGCACGGCCGCCAGGTCGGCCCGCACCTCGGGGAGGTCCATGGCCGGGTTCAAGATCTCGCCTTCCTCGCCCCCCGTGCAGGTGACGAGGACGGTGCGGGCTCCGGCGGCCTTGTACTTGGCCACGGTCGCCGGCCCCTTGGAAGCCTCGTCGTCGGGATGGGCGTGCACCGTCAAGAGGCAAAAGCGCTCGTCCATGGGCTGCGACGCTATCGAACGGGTAGCCGGGCGCTACAACCCGAGTCTTGACCAGCTCAGAGCGGGCGTACACTCTTCTTAGGACTTCGCCCGGGCTGGAGAGGAAGGTACCTCATGGGAGTGATGAAGCGCCTCACGTCGATCGTGCAGGCCAAGGCGAACAAGGCTCTTGACCGTGCAGAGGATCCCCGCGACACGCTCGACCTCTCCTACGAGAAGCAGCTCGAGCAGCTACAGCAGGTGCGCCGGGGAGTGGCCGACGTGGCGACCGCCAGGAAGCGGCTCGAGATCCAGGCCACCCAGCTGCAGCAGGCGGCCGCCAAGCTGCAGGACCAGGCCCGCCTGGCGCTCTCTCAGAACCGCGAGGACCTCGCCCGTGAGGCGCTCTCCCGCCGTTCGGGCATCGCCACCCAGCTCGAGCAGCTGAAGGGGCAGCACGACCAGCTCGTCCAGCAAGAAGAGAAGCTGGTCGCCACCACCCAGCAGCTCGAGGCGCGGGTGAGCGCCTTCCGGACCCAAAAGGAGTCCCTCAAAGCCTCCTACACCGCCGCCCAGGCCCAGACGAAGATCGGCGAGGCCGTCTCCGGCATCTCGGAGTCGATGAGCGACACCGGGCTCGCCATGCAAAGGGCCCAGGACAAGATCGAGCAGATGCAGGCCCGGGCGGGAGCCGTCGACGAGCTGCTCGCCTCCGGCGCCCTCACCGACCTGTCGGGCTCGAGCGATCCGCTCCAGGCCGAGCTCGACAAGACGAGCCAGCAGGGCCAGGTCGAGCTGGAGCTTGCCCAGCTGAAAGGCCAGCTCGCCCCACCGGCACCGAGCGGTGCCCTCTCGAGCGGGGAGGCCGCCAGCTCGGGCGGCCAGCCGAAGAACGACGACGGCGAGGCGGCTCCGGGCGAGCTGGCGGCCGAGCCGGGCTCGAGCCCCACGCCGGCCAGCGGGGCGGGCGGTGAGGAGCCCGCCTCGGACGACCTGTTCAGCCTGGGAGACGGGGGCCAGCCGTGATCGTGCGGATCCTCGGCGAAGGTCAGTACGAGCTCCCCGCGGAGGAGCTGGCAGCGCTCGAGAACCTCGACCAGCAGCTGAACAGCGCCATCGAGGCCGGCGACGAGGGGCGATTCGACGCCGTGCTCGCCGAGCTGACCGCGAAGATCCGCCAGGGACGAGAGCTGCCGGCGAGCACGATCGTGCCCTCCGAGCTCACCGTCCCCCACGAGGGCTCGACCCTCGACGAACTGCGCCGCCTCCTCTCCGAAGAGGATCCCGACACCGAAGCCGTTACAGAAGGAGCCTGACTTGGCGACCCGCAGCCGCACCCGCTTTCCCGTCGACCGGGGCCTGAACGCCCGGATGATGGCGACCGTCTTCTTCCTCTTCATCTTCTACGCCATCCTCGTGACGGTGCTGCTCGCCGTCGTGAAGACCCTGGCGATCGTCATCCTCATCCCGGCGGTCCTCATATTCTTCCAGTACTACGCCTCTGACCGGATAGCCCTTTTCGCTATGCACGGGCGGGTGGTGAGCGAGAAGGAGGCGCCGAAGCTGCACGCTGTCGTCGACCGGCTCTGCGCCCTCGCCGACATGCCGAAGCCCCGGGTGGCCGTGGCAGACGTCGACATGCCGAACGCCTTTGCCACCGGCCGGAACCAGGACCACGCCGTCGTCTGCGTGACCACCGGCATCCTCCGCCGGCTCGACGAGCCCGAGCTCGAGGCCGTCCTCGCCCACGAGCTCTCCCACGTCGCCCACCGCGACGTGGCCGTGATGACGATCGCGAGCTTCCTCGGCGTCATCGCCGGTTTCGTCACCCGCATGCTGCTTTGGAGCGACATGCTGGGCGGCCTCGGCGGCGGGCGGGGCCGCAGCAACCAGAACGCCGGGCAGCTCGTCCTGTTCGAGCTGGCAGCCCTCGTCTTCTCGGCCATCTTCTACTTCTTGAGCTTCCTTCTCATAAGGGCCCTCTCCCGCTACCGTGAGCTGGCAGCCGACCGGTCCGGAGCCATCCTCATCGGCCAGCCCCGCATCCTCGCCAACGCCCTCGTGAAGGTGACGGGCGAGATCGGACGCATCCCGACCAAGGACCTCCGGACGGCCGAGACCTTCAACGCCTTCTTCTTCGCCCCGGCCTTCACCAAGGGCCGCGGCCAAGCCAGCATCTCCTCGCTCTTTTCCACCCACCCCTCCCTCGAGGTGCGCCTCGAGCAGCTCGCCAAGCTCGAGGCCCAGATGGGAAGGGCTGCCTGAGAAGCGGTGCCTCGAATCTTCGACGTGATCATGGGGCGGACAAAGCCCGCCCAGGCCAACCTCGACGCCCTCTTCGGACTGGCTGGCGCCCAGGTCACCTTGCAGGCGTCGGAGTCGCTCGTGCCGGGGAGCGAGGCCGGAGTCTGCTACAAGCCGGCCGCCGGCAAGCCATTCAGCGAGGCGGCGGCCGAGGCCGAGGCCCTCCTCGACCTGCCCGAGGAGGACGGCACGAAGCCGGCCGTCCGCCAGGTCTCCGACAAGTACGGCTACCACTGGGTGCTGCCCGGCGCCTCGGACTTCCAGGTGCTGGTGAACCGGGTCCACATGATCAACTCGACTCTGCAGGACAACGGCTACGGCCCCCAGCTGCTCTGCTCGGTCTTCGGCTTCCACCCAGAGGGCGCCGCCCAGAGCTCTTCGAGCCTCTATCTCGTCTACCTCTACAAGAGGGGGACCTTCTACCCCTTCGCCCCGGCCGGCGGAGAGAGGCGCGACGTCGAGACCGAGCTCCGCCTGACAGAGGTGCTGCGCGACGACCTGAACATCGAGTCCGACAAGGAGCGCTGGATGGCCCTCTGGGGGCTTCCCGTCAGCTGATCAGCGTCGGGCACCGGGTCGGCGGCGCCCTCTCCGGCCGGCCAGAGCCCCGGGCGAGGAGGCGAACGGGTCCCAGGCCGGCGGCGCCGTCGCCAGGTAGCGGTGCACCCTTTCGGCGATGACCTCCGGCGCCAGCTCGCTGCAACCCTCGCCGCTTGGCCGAAGGCGGGCCACGATCGCAGCCGAGCCGTTTGCCGCCCAGGTGACGCCGCCCGGCTCCAGACCGCTCAGCTCGAGCGCGAGCGGGCCGAGCTCCGGGCGAAGCGGCATTCGCCGGCTCACGTAGCGGACCCAGCTCTCGTATCGCAGGTAGAGCTCGCAGCGGGGACCGTCGAAACAAAGGATGCGGCCGCACGAGGTCGCCGAGTGGACCGCGGCCGCGTGGATCGGAAGGGCCCCGGCGGCCCCGGGCAGCCGGGCGGGCGACCCGCCCGCCCGGCTCACCACGGCCAGGTCGTCTGCCTGCTCGGAGAGCTCGACGGCGCCCCGGCCCAGGGCTGCCCGGCCCTCTTCGAGCAGGCCCATCTCAGCGCCCCAGAGCGCCTCGTAGTCCTCCGGCCGGCTGAGCAGCTCCTCCACCCTGGGCAAGAGGGCCAGGTAGCGCTCCGAGGTGGAGGCCCCGCTGCCCGCTTCGAGCTCGGCCAGCGGAGCTACCGCAAAGGAGACGGCGGCGGCCCGCTTGGAGGAGACCACGCCGAAGTCGCCACAAGAGGCCACCTCGAGCACCAGGTCGGCCCGCCGGAGAGCGATCTCGGGCTCCATCATCGCGAAGACAGCCATGAGGCCGTCCTCGTCGAAGTGGTCGTTCGTGACCGCCTCGGCCTCACTGGCTCGCGCGAGGGCCTCCGCGACCGCCGCCCGCTCCGGCCGGCCGGCGCTCGTGAGGCCGAGCCGGTGGCGCCAGAACCGGAGCACGATCCCGACAGAGAGGTCGTGGGCGAGCACGAGGGGGCTCGGGGCATGGGGCCAGTGTGAGAGCGTGAGGACGCTCGAGCGCCGGGCGGCCCCGTCCACCATCACATGGGGGCGGTCCTCGAGCTGCTCGAAGGGGCTGTAGCCGAAGCGGTGCGGCGCTGGCACCTCAGCCCTCCAGCGCCGCCTCGTCGAGGAGCTTGGCGAAGCGGGCCAGGGCCTCTCGGCGCCGGGTCGGGACGTGCTCGCTCGGCACCTCGGTCCTCTCGTATCCCTTCAGCACCTGGCGGGCCACCGTCACCTTGTGCACCTCGTCCGGGCCGTCGTAGATGCGGGCCGCCCGGGCGGCCCGGTACATGTGCTCGAGCGGGAGGTCGGTCGAGAAGCCGAGGCTGCCGTGGACCTGGATGGCCCTGTCGATGACGTCGTGCAGCACCTTGGCGCCGTGGAACTTGATCAGGGCGATCTCGGTCCGGGCGGCCGCCGGACCCTTCTCGTCCATCTTCCAGGCGGCGTAAAGGGTCATGAGGCGGGCGGCCGTCATCTCGGCGAGCGACTCGGCCACCCAGTTCTGGACGGTCTGCTTCTCGGAGAGGTAAGAGCCGTGGGCATACCGGCTGACGGCCCGCTCGCACATCATGTCGAAGGCCCGCTTCGACTGGCCGAGCCATCGCATGCAGTGGTGTATCCGCCCCGGCCCGAGCCGCAGCTGGGCGAGGCGGAAGCCGTCGCCCTCTCGTCCGATGAGGTTCCCCAAGGGGACTCGCACGTCCCGGTAGAGGATCTCGGAGTGGGCTCCGAACTTGCCGAAGTGCTCGGTCGGATCCTCCATCGTGGCGACGTCGCGGACTATCTCGACCCCGGGCGTGTCGGCCGGCACGACGATCATCGAACAGCCCTGGTAGGGGTGGACGTCCGGATTGGTCACCACCATGACCAAGAGGATGTCGGCCACCGAGCCGTTCGAGGTGAACCACTTGTGGCCGTTTATGACCCACTCCTCGCCGTCTCGGACGGCCCTGGTCGCTATGAGGGTCGGGTCGGCTCCGGCTCCCGGCTCTGTCATCGAGAAGCCGGAGCGGAGCTCGCCGGCGAGGAGCGGATCGAGCCACCTCTCTTTGTGCTCCGTGCGGCCGGAGGCCTCGATCCCGAGGGCGAGCAGCTCGGCGTTGCCCGAGTCGGGCGCGTTGTTCCCGAACACCACCGGGCCATAGGCGCTCTGGCCTATGACCTCGTGCAAGAGCCCGAGCTTCACCTGGCCGAAGCCGCCGCCGCCGAGCTCGGGCGGCAGGTGGGCGGCCCAGAGCCCCTCCCGCTTCACCGCAGCCTGCAAGGGGGCGAGCGCCCTTTTCAGCTGCTCGGTCGAGAGCTCGATGGTCTCGAGCGGGAAGACCTCCTCTGCCATGAGGCGGCGCGCCCACTCGAGCTTCGCCTCGTACTCCGGCTCGGTAGAAAAGTCCCAACCCATGGCTTTCTCCTCGTGAGAACGCGGCCGAGCCCGGCCTGCGGCAAGACACTACGGCCGCTCTTGGCGGCCGGCGACCCGGCGGTGGCCGCCGGTTTGGCAGGATGGTCCCCGTGGACCTGATCGGAGTCGTAGACACGATGTTCGCCCGCGTCGACATGGGTGCCTACGCGATAGACGAGCTCGAGTCCTGTCCTGGGTACGGCGAGAAGTTCGCGGTCGTGCACCGCACCGTGCCCGGCTTCAAGGATCTCGCCGTCTGCTGCAAGCGGCTCGTCGAGGACGAGGGCGTGAAGATCCTCGTCGCCCTCGGCATGCCGGGAAGGGCCGCCATCGACCAGGTCTGCGCCCACGAGGCCTCGCAGGGGATCATGCTCGCCCAGCTGCTCACCTCGACGCCGATCCTCGAGGTCTTCGTGCACGAGAGCGAAGAGGAGGATCCGGCCGCTCTCGTGCCTGTCTGCGAGAACCGGGCTCGCAAGCATGCCCGCAACGCCTACTGGATGCTCTACGAGCCAGAGCAGCTGACAAGGAGGGCGGGCCAGGGCGTGCGGCAGGGCTACGCCGACGCCGGCCCGATCACTCCGCCCGGCCCAGGCAGCTCCTGAGCCGGACCCGGCCTGCGGCGCTCGAGGCCATCGCTGGCGTCCTCGGCTCCGTCCCTGGAAAGAGCCGTCCGGTCCCGTCGCCTGCTCCGCTCGCGGCGGTCGGCGGCTCCTCTTCGAGGTGGTGGCCTTCGGGTGACCGCCGGCCTCACCGGCGGGATGACAGCTCTCGGGAACGACGCTCTCGCCCTCTCTCGGGGAGCCGGCCCTTGTTCGCCTCGCGACGGCCTCGGGCGCTTCTCCGCCCGGTCGCCCGGGCCATCACGAGCCGGCTCTGCTCGGCGGCGCCGGGCGGCGGTCTAGGCCGGCGACCCAGTCGAGGTCGATCAGCAAGGGGGCATGGTCAGAAGGGGGCCGCTCACCGCCCATTCCCTTGCGGGCTTCCCGGTCGATGAGGCCATAGGAGACCCGCTCGGCGAGCGGGCGGGAGACGAGGACATGGTCGATGCGCATGCCCCGGTGCTTGTGGAAGTCACCTGCCCGGTAGTCCCACCACGTGAAGAGCTGGTCGGTCTCGGGGTAGACGAGCCGGAAGGCGTCCGAGAGCCCCCACTCGATGAAGCGGTTGAAGGCCGCCCGCTCGGCCGGCGTGACGTGGGTGGCGCCGGCGAAGGACTTCGGGTCGAAGAGGTCCCGGTCCTCGGGGGCGATGTTGTAGTCCCCGCAGATGGCTATCGGATCCTCCGGCGAGCACTGCTCGGCCAGGTCGCGCCGGAGCCGCTCCAGCCAGGCCAGCTTGGCCTCGTAGTGCTCGCTGCCGACAAGGCGGCCGTTCGGGACGTAGACGCTCGCGACCAACACTCCGCCGCAGCGGGCCGAGAGGATGCGGCACTGCTCGATCTCGGCCGGCTCCTCGCCGACGAAGCCGGGCCGGGGCTCTTCGAGGCCGACCCGCGAGGCGATGGCCACTCCGTTCCAGCGGCCGTTTCCGTGGAAGGCCACCTCGTAGCCGAGGGCGTTGAAGGCCATGACGGGAAAGGCCGCGTCGGCCAGCTTCGTCTCTTGCATGCACAAGACGTCCGGGGCGGCGTACCCGAGCCACTCCTCCACCTTCGGGAGCCGGGCCTTCAGCGAGTTGACGTTCCAAGTGGCGATGCGCACCTCGGAAGCCTTCCCCAACCGAGGGCGGCCCGCCAGCTCTCAGCCCGAGGCGACGTACTTGTCGAGGATGCTGATGGTCATCCCGCCGCTCGCGGTGCCGTAGACCTCCTCGGCGGCCGACGGGTCGAACTGCAGGCTGAAGGTGTTGGTGCCTATGACACCGCCGCAGGCCTGGATCTGGCCTGTCATCACCGAGTCGTTGGCGTAGGAGATCTCCCCCATCGAGTACAGCAGCACGTCGACGTTCGGATAGAAGTCGGTGGCGTTGCTGAAGCTCATGTCCACCGTCGAGGTCGAGCAGGTGTAGGTGGCGGGCGGGCTGGGCGGCGGCCCGTTCGCCTCGATGACCAGGTTCGGACCGGGCGAGCCGGCGGTCGAACAGATGCCGGAGTTCTCCGCCGTCGCCTCGCAGAAGGTGTTCGAGTTGGAGAAGGCGATCGTGCCCACGTCCAAGATGGTGTCGCCGCCGCTCGGGTTGAGCGCGAAGACCTGGGCGTTCTTGTAGGAGAGGTTGCAGCTCGGTGCCTCGTAGACCGTCTTGGTGCTCTGGGTCTCGAGCGCCGCCTGGAACGGGTCCGGGTAGGCGACGCTCGGTCCGCTCCCGGCCTCGTTCGAGATGCTCGCGAAGTACTGGGCGCAGGTGTAGCTGGCGTTCGGGATCTGAACGACGTTCCAGCCGGAGCTCGGAAGGGTGAGGTCGGGGAAGGTGCTGGCAGGCGGCATCGTCTCGGAGCTGAGCGAGGAGTCGTTCGGATAGGAGGTGCCGGAGATCACCCCGCCGCCCGAGACGGCGATGCTGCCGGAGGCATAGGCGTCGCCGCCGATCGTCCCGTCTGGCACCTCGATGCTCCCGTTCGTCTCGGTGGCGTTGCCTGCGATGCTCGCCGTGCCGCTCAGGCAGATGGCGTAGTAGGTGAGGACTCCGCCCGAGCGCGAGGAGCCGCAGGAGGTCGAGGCGGTGTCGCCGCCGTAGGAGACGACGTTTCCCTTGATCGTGGCGCTGTTCTGCAGCTCGACGTAGCCGGCGCTCGTCACGTTGCCGTCGAAGGTGCAGCTGCCGCTGAAGTCGACCGGCTGGTAGGTGGTGACGCTCCCCATGCTCGAGGTCCCGTTCTGGCAGGTGACCTGCTGGCCGGCGTAGACATCGGGCGCCGCCGTCCCGGTTGTGAGACTGGCGGCGTTGTCGAGCACGATGTTGTTGGCTGTGTAGATGGCGTAGCCGACCTCGGCCTTGGTCGCCGCGCTGACGGCGATCTCGACGTCCTCTTTCATCGTGACGGTGGTCCCGCCCGGCGCCTTTCCGACCGAGGTGAGGGTGGCGTTCGTCGGCGGCGTGCTTCCTCCGAGGGTGCTCCCGGCGCCTTGGCAGGTGAGCGGGGTGCCGTTGGAGGAGTAGGCGATCGTCGTCGAGTAGGTGGAACCGGCGCCGGGCACCGCGAGCGAGCCGCCCGCCGAGCAGGGGAAGCTGCCGTAGGAGCTGACTGCTTCCATGGCCGCCAGCTCGCTGGCGAGGCCGGTCTGAGCCGCCATCTCGCTTTGAGAGTCGGTCTTGAACATCGTCGTGAACTGGAGCCCGCTCGTGGTGACGGCCATCGCCACACCGAGCGTGGCGATGAGCAGGACCGAGATGACGAGGACGAGGACGAGCACACCGCCCTCGTCGCTCGGCTGCTTCGCCTTCCAGGCGGTCGGCGCGGAGAGCCGGCCCATCAGCTCGTCGGCGTCGTCGTCGAGGCGGCGCACTCGGTCGGAAGCGCCGGTGAGTACGGGGTGGAGAAGGCCGATATGGCCGACTTGATCTCGAGGGTCTGGGTGAGGCGGCCGGGTCGCTCGCTCACCTGCAGGTCGACGACGACCTCCTGGGGCGAGCCCGGCGCCGCCGTCGGCTCTTGGAAGGGCGGGATCGTCGTGTTGTAGATGGTGCGAGCGACCGTCTCCCAGCCGTTTCCCGCCCCGCCCGGGGTGAAGCTCTCCTCCTGCATGACCCCGCTCGCCGGATCGACCACCCACTGCTCCCACTGCGGGACGCCCGAGGCCTCCACCTGCTCGATGCGAAGGGCCCAGCCGCTCGTGGCCGTCTGGGCCGTCGTCACCTGGGTGGGAAGGCAGACCTGGCTGGCAGAGGCGACCTGGCGGTCGAGGTTCTGGATGGCGAGGTCGGCCTGCTCGGAGCCGATCGCGGTGCCCTGGGCCGAGGTGCTCGCCGTCGTGACGGTCTGGAAGAGCGAGGGGACGACCGACATGATGAGGGCGCTCAGCGCCAGGGCCACGATGAGCTCGACGAGCGAGTAGCCGCGGTCCTCCCTCCGCCGCACGAGCCGGCCCCTTGTCCGGCGCAGGAACGAGCTCATGGCTGACCTATCGAGTCCTCCCCGACGACGCGGGCCTCTCCGCTCGGCGAATGCCAGGTGACGACCACGACGACGGTGACGAGCTTCGGGGCAGACGAGTCGATGGTGGGGTAGGCGTGCACCGTGTAGGTGACCCCCTCGGTGATCGTCGTCACCTCAGGCACGATGGGGGCCTCGGAGGTGTTGGTGTTGGCGGTAGGGACGATCGACGTCGAGTCGGGAACGACGGAGCCGTCGAGTGTCAACTGATAGTTGCTCCCGTTGAAGACGAGGTAGGGGTCGTTGGCGACGCAGTTGCTCCCCCCGAGAGCCGGGCAGTCGACGTTCGGGTTGAGGCCCTGCTCGAGGTCCTGGAAGGGCATGGCGACCGCCTCGGCCATCGCCTCGGTGACGAGGCCGGTGGCGATCGAGTGCTCCTTGGCCAAAAGGGAGGCCTCCATCGTGTCCGTGATGGCCCGCTCGGCCCCGAGCAGGACGAGGGCGAGGAGCGTCATGGCCACGAGCACCTCGACCAGCGAGAAGCCGTCGTCGGCCGACGCCTGCCGGCGAGCCCGGCCG
Organism: Actinomycetes bacterium; assembly: GCA_021803215.1. GTDB lineage: Bacteria > Actinomycetota > Acidimicrobiia > Acidimicrobiales > Bog-793 > JAJZLV01. Next base: position 54,074 of record JAJZLV010000019.1, read on the forward strand.
GCTCCCCACCGGGCGGCGCCGCTCACGCTCGGCGCAGGGCCGCGCTGCGCGCGCTAAGTGCACACCTGCCCACGCTGAGTAGCCTAGCAGCCGCTGGCGGTGGTCGGAAGTCCCCTCAGGCGCTGACGAGCACGAAGAGCAGATCCACCTCGCAGGCCGGGGCGCCCTTGACGGCGGCCTCGCCGTGGCCCCGGCCGGCCCGGGCCGAGAGGTGGGTGAGGGTGACGGCCAGATCGAGGGTCTCGCCCGGCAGCACCTGACGCCTGAACCTCGCCCTGTCGATGCCACCGAAGAGGGGGAGCTTGCCGGCGAAACGGCCGTCGGCCAGCACCGCCGCTGCCCCGAGCTGGGCGAGCGACTCGACCATGAGCACCCCCGGCAGCGTCGGCCGGCCCGGGAAGTGCCCGCGAAAGAAGCTCTCCTCGCCGCTCAGGCGCCAGCGCCCCTTCGCCGAGCCGCCCGGGGAGAGCTCGGTTATCTCGCTCACGAGCAGAAAAGGCTCCCGGTGCGGGATGAGCTCGGTGATCTCCCAGCTGCGCATGGGTCCGGACGCTAGCTGGCGCTCCGCCGGGGACTGCGCCTCGGAGCGGGCTCTTTGCCGACGGCCTCTTTGCCGACGGCCTCTTTGCCTCCGGCCGCCTTCCTCGCCGGCGGCCGCTCGGCGGCGGTGGCCCTCTTCGCCGCTTCCTGTCGGCGGGCCGGCGCCTGCTCGACCCCGGCCTGGGCGCTGGTGGCGCTCTCCGCCATCTTTCTCGCCGCGGAGGCTCTCTTGGCCGGCTGCTTCCTCGCGGCTGGCTTCGTGGCCGGCGGCTTGGTGGCCGCCCTCTGGCGAGCCGGAGCGGCCGCCCGGCTCTTCACCGCTCTTTTGGCTCCGGACGCAGCCCTCTTCGAAGCCGGCTCGGGCGCCTCCTCGCTCGGGGCTGCCGGTGCCGGGGAGCCGGGCGGGGTTGGCTCCTTTCGGGCCCGGGCCCCTTTCGGAGCCGCCTCGCCGGCGGCGGCAGGTCCGGGCGCCGCGGTCTCGGCCTCGTCGGCCCGCCGGCGGGCGGCCTTTTTCGCCGCCGGCCGGCTGGGCGTCGCCTTCTTCTTCGCCAGGCGCAGCTCGGCGGCGATCGTCTCCTCGCTCGGGCGGCCGGAGACGGCCGCCACCCCGGGGATGGCGAGCTCGACCCCGCGGCGCTGCGGGTCGAGCGCCACGACCACGAACTCCCTCCGCTCGGTCTTTTTCACCACCTCCCGGGCGCTGCGCGGCGCCGGCACGGCCATGTTGGCGAGGGGCAGGTAGCACTGCGTGCCTTCGACCGTGACGACCGCGCCGTGCGAGGTGTAGCTCTCCACCTCTCCTGTCACCTCGGTCCCGAGCGGGTGGTCGGCGATGAACGAGATGAAGGCCAAAGGATCGTTGACGGCCGCCGCGGTCAGAGCCGGCCTCTGCCTGCGCCGGCTGCCGTCGGCCGGCTCATTTCTGACCGCGGCCGGCGGGGCGACCGCCTCCTTGGTGGCAGCTTCGATCGCCTTCGACACCTTGCGCTTGGCCTTGTCGTCCCCCTTCTGGTCCTTTACGGCCCGGCGGCTCTTCGGGCCCCGCACCGGCGTCCGGGGGCTGAAGATCCAGCCGATGCCCGGGACGGGGGTGGCCCCGAAGAGACGTCCCCGGTCGAAGAGCCAGGGGTGCTCGCCGTGGAACTCCTGGAAGGAGTCGTTGGAAAGGACCGTGGCGTCGATCTTCTCGGCGATCCGCAGCAAGAAGGCGTCGCCCCGCCCGATGGCGCCGGCCGGCGGATGGACGTACTCGCCCTTGAGGGCGGCTTCCTCGAAGCGGGCCAGCTCGCTCGGGTCGATCCGGTGGGAGAAGGTGGCGTCGACCACCACCGTCACCTCTGCCTCCGGCCGCTCGCGGCGCAGCTCCGCCACGGCCTCTTCGAGCTGGGCGAGGCTGGGGGCGCTCCGTCCCTCGGTGGCGAGGTTCGAGCCGTCGACGACGATGTGTTCGCGTGCCATTTGCGAACAAGTCAACCAGCAATCGGCAGGTCACCGGCGGACCGCTACCTATCCTGGCCCCGTGCGACCCCGCGACCCGAGCAAGCTGGGAGACCCGGAGCGAGGGCTGAAGGCAGTCCTCTTCGACTTCGGCGGCGTCCTCACGACCAGTCCCTTCGAGGCCTTCACGAACTACGAGCGGGCCAACGGCCTCCCGGAGGGCTTCATCCGCTCCCTCAACGCCGCTGAGCCCCACGACAACGCCTGGGCCCGGCTCGAGCGAAGCGAGATAACCGTCGCTCAGTTCGTCGTCGCCTTCGAGCAGGAGGCCGCGGCCGCCGGCCAGCGGATCGACGGGGCCGCCGTGCTCGGCCTGCTCGGGGGCGAGATCCGCCCCGCCATGGCGCGGGCGGTCCGCCTCTGCCGGGAGCGCTACCTCGTCGGCCTCCTCACGAACAACTACCTGAGCGAGCAGGCAGCCCACGATCCGGGCGGTTCGATCGAGTCGGTGCTCGAGCTGTTCGACGAGGTCGTCGAGTCCTCGCGGGTCGGGGTGAGGAAGCCGGAGCCCGCCTTCTTCGAGATCGCCTGCGACCGCCTCGGCATAGAGCCGGCCGAGGCGGTCTTCTTGGACGATCTCGGCGTCAACCTGAGACCGGCCCGGGCCATGGGCATGCGCACAGTGAAGGTCTCGGGCGAGAAGGAGGCCCTGGCCGAGCTCTCCCGGCTCGTCGGCCTCGAGCTCTCTGCCTGCTAGGCGGGCGCCGGCCCGACCGAGCGCTCGAGGAGCTCGGAGGCCTCGAGCTGGTGGATGAGCGCCGAGCCGGTGGCCGGGCTGCCGCTCACCGGCCGGCTCACATGGCTCAGCTCCGCCCAGTCGCGAAGCAGGCGGTGGAGCCGGCCGTGCACGTAGGTCCAGGCGCCCATGTTCTCCGGCTCGTCCTGCAAGAAGAGGACCTCTTCGAGGTTCGGGTAGGCCCCGAGCGCCGCCGTCAGCTCCGGCTCCGGCCAGGGGTGGAGCTGCTCGATCCGGATGACTGCGGCCGGCGCCTGGCCGGCCGCCACCCGGGCGTCGCGCCGGGCGATCGCCTCGTAGGAGACCTTCCCCGAGCAGAGCACGACCCGGCGGACCGCCGCCGGGTCAGGCTGGCCCGGGTCGGCGAGGACCGGCTGGAAGTGGCCCTCCGTCAGCTCGCCCACCTCGGAACGAGCCGGACGGGCCCGCAGGAGCGACTTCGGCGTCAGAACGACGAGGGGACGCCGAGTCGGCCGCTTCGCCTGCGCCCGCAGGAGGTGGAAGTACTGGGCCGCCGTCGTCGGCTGGGCGACGGTCATGTTCCCCTCGGCGCAAAGGAGGAGGAAGCGCTCGAGGCGGGCCGAGGAGTGCTCCGGACCCTGGCCCTCGTAGCCGTGGGGAAGGAGCAGGACGAGTGAAGAGGCCTGGTCCCACTTCTCGCCGGCCGCCGCGATGAAGTTGTCGATGACGATCTGGGCGCCGTTGGCGAAGTCGCCGAACTGGGCCTCCCAGGCGACGAGGCCGCCAGCCGCCTCGACCGAGTAGCCGTACTCGAAGCCGAGGGCGGCGTACTCGGAGAGAAGCGAGTCGTAGACCATGAACCTGCCGGGCCGCTCCACAGCCAGCTCGGAGCGGCTCGCCAGGTTCTGGAGCGGCACGTACTCGTCGCCCGTCTCGTAGTCGAACAGGACGGAGTGGCGCTGGCTGAATGTGCCGCGGCGGCTGTCCTGGCCGGCCAGGCGCACGTCGGTCCCCTCCGCCAGCAGGCTCCCGAACGAGAGCGCCTCGCCGAGAGCCCAGTCGACCTCGCCTGCGGCGTAGAGCTCGGCCCGCTGGTGGAGCTGACGACCCAGCTTGGGGTGGACCGTGAACTCCGGCGGTGGCTCGTGGATGAGGCCTGAGAGGGCGTCGAGGGTCGCCCGGGGCGCACCGGTCGCGATGCCCGAGAGGGGCGGCGCCTCGGCCGGCTTCCTCCGTCTCAGCGTCTCGAGCTTGGGCGGCGCCGCGGCTCTCGTCTCGTCGAGCGCCTGCTGGAGGCGCTTCGAGAAGTCCTCGAGAGCCTGCTCGGCCTCTTCGATCGTGATGTCGCCTCTCTTCACGAGCGACTCGGTGTAGAGCTTTCGCACCGAGCGGTGCTGCTCGATCTCCCGGTACATGAGCGGCTGGGTGTAGCTCGGGTCGTCGCCCTCGTTGTGGCCGTGCAGCCGGTAGCAGACCATGTCGATGACGACGTCTTTGTTGAAGCGCTGGCGGAAGGCGACCGCCAGGCGCGCCACCCGCACGCAGGCCTCCGGGTCGTCGCCGTTCACATGGAAGATCGGCGCCTGCACGGTCTTCGCGACGTCGGTGCAATAGGGCGAGGAGCGGGCCGACTCGACCGGCGTGGTGAAGCCGAGCTGGTTGTTGATGACGAGGTGGATCGTGCCGCCGGTTCGGTAGCCGCGCAGCTGCGAGAGCTCGAGGGTCTCCGCCACGACGCCCTGGCCGGCGAAGGCGGCGTCTCCGTGGATCAGCACGGGCAGCACCGGGAAGGTTCCGAGGTCCTGGTGGCCGTCCTGGCGGGCCCGCGCCATCCCCTCGACCACCGGGTCGACCGCCTCCAGGTGGGATGGGTTGGAGGCCAGGCTGATGGCGAGCTCCTGCCCGTCGCGAGCCTGGAACTTGCCCGAAGCTCCCTTGTGGTACTTGACGTCACCCGATCCCTGCACGCTCTCGGGGTCGACGTTCCCCTCGAACTCGGCGAAGATCTCACGGTAGGACTTGCCGACGATGTTGGCGAGGACGTTCAGGCGGCCCCGGTGCGCCATGCCCATCACGGCCTCGTCTATGCCCGAGCGGATCGCCTCGTCCAAGACGGCGTCGAGGAGCGGGATGGCCGACTCGGCGCCTTCGAGCCCGAAGCGCTTCTGGCCGACATAGCGGGTGTGCAAGAAGCGCTCGAAGGCCTCCGCCGCGTTGAGGCGCTCGAGGATGTGGCGCTGCTCCTCGGCCGAGAGGCCGCCCGAGACCCCTTCGACCTGGCTTTGTATCCAGCTCTTCTGCTCGGGATCTTGGATGTGCATGTACTCGATGCCGATCGTCCGGCAGTAGGCGTCGCGCAGTATCCCGAGGATGCGCGAGAGGGGGAGCTCGCTCTCGCCGCCGAGGCCGGTCGTGACGAACTCCCGCTCGAGGTCGAAGACGGTGAGCCCGTAGGTGAGCGGGTCGAGCTCGGGGTGGAGAGCCTTGGCCCGGCGGTGGAGCGGGTCGAGGTTGGCCATCAGATGGCCTCGCACCCGGTAGAGGTTGATCAGCTGCTCCACGAGGGCCTGCTTCTTCAGCCGGCCGTGCTCTCCCTCGGCCCGCTTGACCGGGTTCATGTCCTGGTGCCAGCGAGCCGGCTGGTAGGGCACCTCGAGGGCGTCGAAGATCGAGTCGTAGAAGTCGTGCTGGCCGACCAGCAGCTCGTGCAGGTGGGTGAGGAAGAGGCCGGACTCGGCCCCTTGGATTATCCGGTGGTCGTAGGTGGAGGTGAGCGTCACCACCTTCGAGATGCCGAGCTCGGCCAGGGCCTCCGGGTCGGCCGCCGCCCACTCGGGCGGGTAGGCGAGGGACCCGACGCCGATGATGGCCCCTTGGCCCGGCATGAGACGGGGCACCGACTGGGTGGTGCCGAGCGTTCCGGGGTTGGTGATCGTGACCGTCACGCCGGCGAAGTCCTCCAGGGTGAGCTTGTTCGTCCTCACCTTGCGGACGAGGTCCTCGTAGGCGTGGAGGAAGGTGTTGAACTCGAGGGTGTCGGCCTCCTTCACGCAGGGAACCACGAGCGACCTCGTGCCGCCGGGCCGCTCGACGTCGACGGCGATGCCGAGGCCGACGTGCTCGTGGCGGACGACCCCGGGCGTCCCCTGGCCGTCGCTGTCCTCGAGGTACGAGGAGTTGAGCGCCGGCACAGCTCCGAGAGAGCGCACCACGGCCCAGCCTATGAGGTGGGTAAAGCTCACCTTCCCGCCCGTGGTGCGGCGCAGGTGGTTGTTGATGATCCGGCGGTTCACCTCGAGCAGCTTGGCCGGGACCGGGTGGACGCTCGTGGCCGTCGGGACCGCCAGCGACTGCTTCATGTTCTCGGCGATCCGGGCAGCGACGCCTCTCAAGGGCTCGGCCCGCTCCGGCCCGCCCGGAGCGGGCCTGGCAGCGGCCGCAGCCGGGCCAGGAGCCGGTGGGGACGGGGCCGGCGGAGGAGCGGCGGTGCTCGGGGGGAGCGGGGCCGGGGCCCCAGCAGGCGCCGCCGAGCCGTTCGACGGTGCCGGGGCGAGCCGCGAGCTCTTGTAGTCGGCAAAGAACTCTCGCCAGCTCTCGGAGACCGAATCCGGGTCGGAGAGATAGGCCTCGTACATCTCCTCGACCAGCCACACATTGGCCCCGAAGGCCCCGGCCGGTACGTCACGCATGGAATCGGTAGCCACCGCTGTTCGATCCTATCCGGGAGGAGGGCAGGCTCCCCCTCGTCTCGGCGGCCGCTGGGACGCGCCGGAGGAGCCGCCGTCGAAGCCGGGGCCTTTTTCTTCTGATTGGAGGCTTTCTGGCCGGCACTGATAGGACGGTGCCATGGAGGCAAGCGCTCTTCTCGTCGACGAGCTGCCCTCCGACGCCGGCCCGCGGTCTCCCCTCGTGGTGCTGGTGCACGGTTCGATGGACCGCCACACGAGCTTCGCCCGCATCCGGAACCGGCTCGTCGAGAGCTGCCACGTCGTGAGCTACGACCGGCGGGGCTACGCCGGCTCTCGGGCGGTCAGCCCACCGGCAAGAGGGCTCGAAGACCATCTGGCCGATCTCGCCAAGGTCGTGGCCGGCAGGAGCGCCACCCTGGTCGGCCACAGCTACGGAGGCACCCTCGTCCTCGCGTTCGCCGCCCGCCACCCGGAGCTGACGGCGTCGCTGCTCGCCTACGAGCCGCCGCTCTCCTGGCTCGAGTGGTGGCCCACCCGGGGCGAGCGCAGCCGCCCCTTCGGAGAGATGAGCGGGCCGGAGGCGGCCGAGTCCTTCCTCGTCCGCATGCTCGGCGAGCGCTACCACCGGCTCCCTCTCCGCACGAGGGAGGAGGCCGCCCTGGACGGCGACGCCCTCGTGAGAGAGCTGACGGCGCTCCGGGCCGATCCGCCGCCTTTCGAGCCCGAGGAGATCACCCCGCCCGCCCTCGTCGCGAGAGGAGAGAACGCCTCTTCCCATCAGATGAGAGGGACGGAGCTGCTCGTGGCGAGGATGCCGAAGGCCGAGCTGCGCCTGATCGCCGGCGCCGGTCACGACGGCCACCGGAGCCACCCCCGCCAGTTCGCCGCTCTCGTGCTGGAAGCGGTCGCCCTCGCCGGCACCGTGGAGTCCCAGGCCTAGGCTTCGCGCCCGATGCGGATCCTTCTCAGCGGTTCGACGGGCTTCATCGGCCGGGCGCTCGCCGAGGCCCTCTCTGCCCGGGGCGAGACGGTCGTCCGGCTCTCGCGAGAGCCCGGCCCGGGCGAGATCGGCATCGATCTCGAGAGGGGCCGACTCGAGCTGGCGCGCCTCGACCGGGCGAGCCTCGGGGGACTCGACGCCGCCGTCCACCTGGCCGGCGCGCCGATCCTCCGCCGCTGGAGCGCCCGGCAGCGCGAGGCGATCATGTCGAGCCGGGTGGCGCTCGGGCACCTCCTCGCCCGCTACCTCGGAGGGCTCGAGGAAAGGCCGCGGGTCTACGTCACGGGCTCGGCTGTCGGCTACTACGGAGACAGGGGCGAGGAGCTGCTCGACGAGGAGAGCAGCGCCGGGAGCGGTTTTTTGGCCGACCTCTGTCGGGCCTGGGAGGCCTCGGCCGCCCCGGCGGCTCAGGCCGGCATAAGGACCGTCGCCGTCCGCAGCGGCATCGTGCTCGGACGGGGAGGCGCCCTCAAGGCCCAGCTACCCCTCTTTCGGGCCGGGCTCGGGGCTCGCCTCGGCACCGGCCGGCAGTGGACGAGCTGGATCTCGCTCGAGGACGAGGTGGGTGCTCTGCTGCGGGCGGTCGACGACGAGCGGATCGCCGGCCCGCTGAACGCCGTCTCGCCGAACCCGGTGCGCAACAGCGAGCTCACGGCGACTCTCGCCCGGCTGCTCAACCGGCCGGCGCTTCTCTTCGTCCCCGCTCCCCTCCTGCGGCTCGGCCTCGGCCGGGGGCCGGCAGACGAGATGCTCCTCGCCAGCCAGCGGGTCCGCCCGGCCGTGCTCGAGCGGGCCGGTTTCGCCTTCTCCCACCCCGAGCTCGAAGGGGCGCTCCGAGCGGTCATGGCGCGTTGAGCCTCGCGGTGCTATTTCGGCCTTCGCCTGGTTCCAGGCTCGCCGGCGCGTTCGGCAGGGTCCAAGGCAGCGGGCCGAGCAGGCCACCGGCCCGACACCCCGCCTCTCCCCGGGCTGGCGCCGGGGCAGATGGCCAGCGCGACGAGCGCCCGGCGGGCTGCCAGCTGGTTGCTCACCAGGTCCAGGCCCCAGTTGGAGGCGAGCCGGCCAGCGCCGGCATGAGAGATCTCGCCGAGGGGTCGTGGTTGTCCGGGTCCAGCTCGAAGCGATGCGCCCGCTGGGCCAGCCTCACGCGGCCTAGGCCTTCCCCCAGCCGGGCCAGTTGACGGTCCAGCTCGCCTCGACGGTCGGCCGAGGACGAAGAGGCGCAGATGGCCCGGCGGCTGGCAACTACAGCTGGCTTTTGCTGAAAGGATCGTGCCGGTGGCGAGCTGGTGAGCGGCCGCGGCAGACGTCAGCCCGGCACCAGCGAGCGGTGCTCTGGCGGCTCACCCAGCTGGTCCTCGCTCACCCGGACGACTTCTTGGGTCGAGTGCTGGCGCGGTGGCTTGGCTCTTCGGCTGGGTCCCGACCAGGTCGTTGAGGTGGCACTTCAGCGCACCGACCTGGGACCCGCAGTGGA
>JAJZLV010000047.1:0-289 GCA_021803215.1 Actinomycetes bacterium
CCGGGCGTGTTGGAAGACGGGTGAGCAACAGCATGAGGGCGGCGGTGTTCGAGTACTTCGCCACCTCCTCGATGGCGATGGTGAGCCCGAGGATGCCGGCGCCCGCCCCTCCATACTCCTCAGGGATGCAGAGCGCCAGCAGCCCCGAGGAGGCGAAGAGGTCGAACAGATCCTGGGGGTACTCGCCCGTCCGATCGATCTCCCTGGCGCGCGGCTTCACCTTCTCCTGGGCAAGACGGCGCACCGTCGACTGCAGCTCTGCCAGCTCTTCAGATAGCTCGAAATCCAC
>JAJZLV010000047.1:299-62650 GCA_021803215.1 Actinomycetes bacterium
GCGTCACCCGTGACCCCTGAGGGCCGGATCTCAGGCGGACCGGCGGCGCTGACGCAAGATCCGGCGGCGCTCACGCTCGGTGGCCCCGCCCCAGACACCCTCACGCTCCCGGACTGCGAGCGCATGCTCCAGGCAGGGCTGGCGCACAGGGCACGTGTCGCAGACAGCCTTGGCTTCCCAGGCGTCCTCATCCGACGCTGGGTAGAAGATGTCCGGGTCTATTCCCCGACATGCCGCTCGGCTGCGCCACGTGGCGTTCATTCCTGATCACTTTCTTCGTCATGGGTGCGCGATGCTGGCCGCTCACGCATCTCGGATCTTCCCCGGCGCGCCCGCCTTAGGCCGTGGCCTCCCGCGCCTTGCCGAGGGAAGAACGATTATCGTCTCGCGCTCGGCAGGTTGTCAATACCCCTGGTCGAAGAGAGTATGATCCGCCGGCTCAGGCGGCCTCCCAGTCGTCGGCGAGCGAGCGGCGAGTCTCCTCGCCGAGCTCGCTCTCGTGAGCGTAGGCCGGATGGGAGATCGCGACAAAGGCCGGGCCGGCCACGAAGCGCTCCCTCTGGCCGTCGTCCAGGCTGAAGCGGACATAGTGCACGGCTGCTGTCACTTCCTCCCGGGTGAGCTGCGATTGGTGGGACTCCTCCACGGCGGCCCGCACGACCTCTCCGGCGCCGAGACGCAGCTCTACTGCCCGCTCGATGCCGACAAGCTTCGGGAGCCACTCGCGAAGCTCTGCCTCGGTGGTGAGCTCTATGAACAAGGTGAGCGAGAGCTCGCCCGGACCGGGGATGAGCGGGTTATAGACCTCCAGCTCGGCTTCGATCTGCTCGTCTCTGAGGAGCTTCTCCGCCCGCGCCATCTCCTGGACCTGATAGCGCATGGTCGTCCTGTTCTCGAAGACGACCGTCACCTTGGGACCGATCGGGACGCGGCGCAGCCTCTTCAGGGCCATCACCTCGGCTCTAAAGCTCTCGCGCTGGCGTTCGTAGGCGCGCAGGTCCGCTATATCGCTCAAACCGAGGCGTGCCCGGCTCAACCGGCCGCTCCCAGGTCTCGCGAAAGGCGGCAGCACCAGCTCATCAGCTGAGGGCGCCCAGGCCCTTCTGGAAGCGTCCGGCGTGGCTCTTCTCGGCCCGGGCCAGGGTCTCGAGCCACTCCGCCACGTCCTCGAAGCCCTCGTCCCGGGCCGTCTTGGCGAAGCCGGGGTACATCTCCGTGTACTCGTAGGTCTCACCTGCGATGGCTGAGCGAAGGTTGTCCTCGGTCGATCCGACCGGTTCGCCTGTCACCGGGTCCCCGACCGCCTTCAGGAAGTCGAAGTGGCCGAAGGCATGGCCGGTCTCGCCCTCTGCGACCGAGCGGAAGAGCGCCGCGATGTCCGGGTAGCCCTCGATGTCGGCCGCCTGGGCGAAGTAGAGGTATCGGCGGTTCGCCTGGCTCTCGCCGGCAAAGGCCTCCTTCAGGTTCTTCTCGGTCTGGCTCTTGGCAAGTTCTGCCATCTCTTCTCTCCTTGGTTCCCCGCCTGTCGGGTTAGCGATAGTCGATCCAAACTTAGTCTTATTCTAATGTCGTCCCAGCTCCGATAGCCGCTCACCCGGGAGTCGGCTCCGGGGCGGTCACAGGATCGTCCTCGACCCGGGAGCGGGCGGCCAGGACCACCCCGACGCAGACGAGAGCCGCTCCAAAGAGCTGGAGGGCACTCGGACGCTCCGAGAGGAAGACAGCCGCGAGCACGAGCGACATCGTAGGCTGCAACAGGAGGAGGAGCGAGGCGACGGCCGCCGGCAGGCGGGGCAGGGCCGAGGTGATGAGAAGCCAGCCGAAGCTCTGGGAGACGAGTGCCAGGAAGGCGAGCCAGCCGAGGGCCGAGGACGAGACCGAGAAGGGGAGCTCGGAGAAGCCGAGCCCGAGCACGAGCGCCATGAGAGCCCCGCCGGCGGTCGCGTCGGCGAGCGGTCCGGCGACGTAGCGGGAGCCCGCCGTCGACTTGCGCAGGATGAGGATGAAAGCGGCGTAGCTGAGCGCGGTACCGAGGCCGTAGCAGACCCCGGCGATCGGGCGGTAGCCCGGACCCTCCGTCCCGGCCAGCCCGGAGACGAAGAAGACCCCCGACAAGACAACCGGGAGAGCAAAGAGGAACTGGCGACGGGGCCGCTCGTTGAAGACCGCCCAGGCGGCCGCCGTCACGAAGATGACCTGCAGATTCCCAAGCACCGTCGCCACCCCGGCCCCGACGGCGTAGATGGCGTGGTTCCACAGGAACAGATCGACCCCGAAGAACCCTCCGGCGACAAGCGAGCGGAGACGGAGCCGCCAAGAGCGCCGGGGCTTGTTCCTCCCCTCGAGCAAGGCCAGCGGGTAGAGGACCGGGAGGGCGATGAGGCAGCGATAGAAGGCGGTCGTCCCGGCGGGCGTCCCCGCCAGGCGGACGGCGATAGCCGAAGAGGAGATGGCGGCCGCTCCGAGGAGGGCGGGCAGAACCGGGTTCAGGCGGCCAAGGCCGAGTGCCCGGCGGCCGGCCCGGCTCAACGAGTCGCCCTGCCGCGGCGGGCCGTCGCGTAAGAGCCAGAGAGCACGCCCAACTATGGCCCGATACCGAGGCGGCCGGTAACGGCCTCGGCTGCCGCCGGCCCGACCACCGATCACAGAGGTCCGACGATTAGATAGCCTAAGTATGTGGGGTTCGAATCAGGTGACTCGACCACGCCGGGGCTTTCGCTTGCCCGGGGGACCGCTTGGCTAGCCCGCCACGCCGAGGTCGCCCTGGCCGAGGTCGACCTGTCTCTTCCCCAGTACCGGGTGCTCTCGCTCCTGGCCGAGGGCAAGGCTCTTCCTTCCTCCATGGCCGAGAGCCTCAACCTGCGCCGCCCCTCCATCACCGCCGTCGTCGACGGTCTCGTCGCCCGCGGCCTCGTCGAGCGTCTTCCTGACAAAGAGGACCGGCGCCGAGTCACCCACGTGATCACCCGGCCGGGACGGCGCCTCTTGGTGCTCGCCGACCGCAAGGTCGAAGAGCGCCTCCGCCTCGTCGCAGCAGCCAAGGGAGACCGGCTGGCGGCCGCCGCCGCCTTCGAGGGCCTCGACGTCTGGGGCGAGCTGCTGCAGGCCTGGCGGATAGAGCACCGCCGAGCGGTGCGCTCGTGAGCCGTCCGGCAGCCTCGAAGACGGCCGACCCCTTCACCCCTCTCGCAGAGGAGCCCCGCTACGAGCCGCCGCGGGCCGGCATCGACAGCGACACCTCGAAATCCTGGCTCCGTCGGGCCATGCCGATCGTGAAGGCCCACAAGCTGAGCTTCTTTCTCGCTCTGAGCCTCTCTTTCGTCGGTCTCGTCCTGCAGGTGCAGATCCCGAACCTGTTGAACAGAGCCATCGACACCGCCATCGTCGGCCACAGGGCCCCGCTCTCGTTCTATGTCTACTGGATCCTCGCCCTCGGGGTCCTCGGGGGGATCTCCAGCTATATCTCTCGGCTCGCCATCTACAAGACGGCCTACAGCATCGAGTTCGACCTGAGGAACATCATCTACGAGCACCTGGCCAAGATGTCCTTCTCCTTCTACGACAGGGTGCAGTCCGGTCAGCTCATCTCCCGCGCCAACTCCGACATCCGCTCGGTGCAGATGTACATGACCTTCGCCCCGCTCATCCTCGTACAGTGCTCGATCGCCCTCGTGGCCTTCGCCTTCATGCTCTCTATCAACGTGCCCCTCGCCATCGTGGCGATGCTCACGATGCCGCTCATCTACTTCGTCAGCGTGAAGATGCGCAAGTCGATGTTCCCGGTCTCCTGGATAATCCAGGCCCGCCTGGCCGACGTGGCGACCATTGTCGACGAGAACGTGAACGGGGTAAGAGTCGTCAAGTCCTTCGCGGCCGAGGACCAGCAGCTGCGGGCTCTCGCCAATGCAGCCACCCGGCTCGAGTGGAGCTATGTGAAAGACGCCGACCTGCGAGCCAGGTTCACGCCCGCGGTTCAGAACCTCTCCCAGGTCGGGCTGGTGCTGGTGCTCCTCTTCGGCGGCTACATGGTGATCCACGGCCAGCTCGGCCTCGGAGCCATCCTCGCCTTCAACGCCTACCTGCTCATGATGCAGGTGCCCTTCAACATGCTCGGGATGCTCATCATGATGAGCCAGCGCGCCGCCGCCTCGGCCGACCGCATCTACGAGATCCTCGACGAGCACTCCGAGATCGTCGACCGCCCCGGGGCGGTCGACCTCGTCGAGTGCCGGGGCGAGGTCCATTTCGAGCGGGTCGGCTTCAGCTATCCCGGCGGCGACCGCCCGCGAGTGCTCGACGGCTTCGAGCTGCGGATAGCCCCGGGCGAGACCGTGGCGATCGTCGGACGGACGGGAACCGGCAAGTCGACCGTGGCCCGGCTGCTCACGCGCTTTTACGACGTCGACGAGGGAGCGGTCCGCATCGACGGACACGACGTGAGGGACCTCACCCTCGCGAGCCTGCGCGCCAGTGTCGGGGTCGTGCTCGACGAGCCCTTCCTCTTCTCGGTCTCGATCAGGGACAACATCGCCTACGGCCGCCCGACCGCCACGCTAGAGGAGGTCCGCCGGGCCGCCCGGGCCGCCAACGCCGAGGAGTTCATCGAGGAGCTCCCGGAAGGCTACGAGACCATCGTCGGCGAGCGTGGATACACGCTCTCGGGCGGCCAGCGGCAGCGGATCGCCATCGCCCGAGCGCTGTTGGTCAACCCGCCGATCCTCATCCTCGACGACGCCACGAGCGCCATCGACGTCCACGTCGAGCAGAAGATCCACGACGCCCTCAGCCGACTGATGGCCTCCCGCACGACTCTTGTCATCGCCCATCGCCTCTCGACCATCTCGCTGGCGGACCGGGTGGTGCTCCTCGACCGAGGACGCATCGTCGCCGACGGTACCCACGCCGAGCTGCTCGAGAGCGATCCGCTCTACGCCGAGGTCCTCGCCAAGGCGGCCGAGGACGATCTCACGAGGAGCGAGGTGGGGCGCCTGTGAGCTGGGGCGGCGGCGGCATGGGCTTCGCCCCGGCGCGGGGCGGCGGCCTGCCATTCGGGGGCATTCCGAGCGAGCTGCAAGATGGCGTCGATCGCCTGCTAGCGACAGAGCCGGAGCATCCCGAGACGACCGTCCGCTTCGAGCAGCGGCCCGAGCGTCCGCCGGCCCGGCTCAGCCTCTGGCATCTCCTCGTCGCCTATCCCCGCCTCATGGTCGTCTCGCTCGTCCTGATCGTCGTCCTCAGCCTTTCGGCCCAGGCCGGTCCATACCTGACCGAGCTCGCCATCGACCACGGAATGATCGCGGGTCACCGCAGCCTCCTCGTAGTCGGGCTGGCGGCCGCGACCTATCTGGCCAGCGTCGTGATCAGCGCCCTCGCCCAGCGCTCGCAGGTGAGGACGACCGGCCGGCTGGCAGCCGGGGTGATGAAGGACCTCCGGATACGGGTCTTCGGCCACCTGCAGCGACTATCGCTCGACTTCTTCACAGACGAGAAGGCCGGCGTCCTCATGTCACGGATGACAAGCGACATCCAGAACCTTCAGCAGCTGCTGCAAGACGGCCTCTCCCAGTTCACCCAGCAGGGGCTCACGATGATCGTCATCACGGCGATCCTCTTTCTCATGAACGTGAAGCTGGCGCTCATCACCGTGCTGCTGATCGTCCCGGTCCTGACCGTGGCGTCCCACTGGTTCCGGGTCTCCTCCGAGCGGGCCTATCAGCGCGTGCGCGACGGGATCGCCAACGTCCTGGCGGACCTCTCCGAGAGCTTACAGGGAGTACGGGTCGTCACCTCGCACAACCGCCAGCGCCACAACGTCATCCACCACCGCAACGTCGTCGGCTCCTACCGGGACGCCAACAACCAGACGGCCCACATAAGCAGCCTCTACGGTTCGATCACCCAGCTGCTCGGCTACCTCGGCCAGGGGGCGCTGCTTGCCATCGGCGGCGACATGGTCCTCCACCACTCGCTCAGCATCGGCGCTCTCATAGCCTTCTTCTTGTACCTGAACCGCTTCTTGCAGCCGATCCAGCTACTCGTGCAGCAGTACAACACCTACCAGCAGGGGCAGGCCTCGATCATCAAGCTACGCGGCCTGCTCGAGACGAGGCCCTCGGTCGAGGAGGCAGCAGCCGCTCAGGCGCTCGGAGAGATCGAGGGGCGGATCGACTTCGAAGACGTCGTCTTCGGCTACGACCCGGAGCTGCCGGTCGTCTCGGAGGTGAACCTGACGATCCGGCCGGGCGAGACCGTCGCCTTCGTCGGCCCGACCGGAGCCGGCAAGTCCACCCTCGCAAAGCTCATCACGCGCTTTTACGACCCGGTGAGAGGCCGGGTCCTGATCGACGGGCGAGACCTCAAAGATGTGACCTTCGCGTCACTTCGCCGGCAGCTCGGCGTCGTGCCCCAGGAGCCCTTCCTCTTCGCCGGGACGGTGCGAGAGAACATCGCCTTTGCCCGACCTGACGCCTCCGATGCCGAGGTGGAAGAGGCCGTTCGGGCCGTCGGCCTGCAAGATGTGATAGCTCGCCTGCCAGCGGGCCTCGACACCGTGGTGCACGAGCGGGGCCAGTCGCTCTCCTCCGGCGAGCGCCAGCTCCTCGCCCTTGCGAGGGCCTTCCTCGCCCATCCGAGAGTGCTCGTCCTCGACGAGGCGACCTCGAATCTCGACCTCGCCTCGGAGACCAAGATCGAGGGTGCCCTCGACCTCCTGCTGCAGGGACGTACCGCCGTTCTCATCGCCCACCGGCTCTCGACCGCCATGAAGGCCGACCGGATAGTCGTCGTGGCCGAGGGTCGCATCGTCGAGGTGGGCAGCCATGACGAGCTCGTGGCGGCCGGCGGACGCTACGCCGCGATGTACGAGACCTGGGCGAGCCAGGCGGAGGCCGAGTCGGCCGGAACCCGGCCCGACTGAGGCGCGCTAGTGCCGGCGGCGGCGGGCCGCCCGCGAGGCAAGGGCGATGGCACCGCCGACTACGGCTAGGACGACGACGATCTTCACCACGAGAAAGACCAGCCCGGCGACGAAGTTGAGCACTGCGAAGGCCAAGACAGCGGCCACTACCGCCACGGCGCCGACGAAGAGGTAGTGCCCCGCCCGCATGACGCCCCCGCCACCTCGAGGTTCGATCATCGAACACCTCCTCTCGCCATGGTACCGGCCGCTGCCGGGGGAAGCTCGCCGGGGCCGTTCGCGCTCGCGCGAGCCGCATCAGGTCGACTCGCGAAAGAGAACTCTGTTGCGGACGCATGAATTCGGCCCGCTTGGGCGTCTACTGATCACCGTGGTGCACGCCGGTGCGACACCAACCGAGCACGAGCCGATACCGAAGTCAAAAGATTGCTCAAAGATGCCGTCAGGCCACGATGAGCTGCAATTATGGCCGACAGCGTCGGGATAGGCTCGGACTGTGGTGGAGCCCGTAGGGGTATCACCTCGGCGAATCTGTTGTCGACCGGCCCCGAGGTGGGCGCTAGAGGTGGGAAATGGGCAGAACGTTCGGGCGCAACGACAAAGGCGCCGTCGGTCTCGGCGCCGCGATCGCCGGCGTCGTGCTCGTGGCGGCCGCGGCCGCCACCGGCGCGGTCGTGCTGACGAGCAACTCCCAGCCGCGTTCCGCCGCCTCTCATCCCCGCCACCCTCACCTGCCTGCTGCCAAGGCCCACGAGACCTCGTCCAATGCCGCAACCGAGAGCCACACCCCCATCGAGGTCGTCTCTGTCACGCCGGACGCCAGCTCCGGGCCGGTCGGCTGGGCGAGCTCGGTAACCGTTCGCTACAACGAGCCGCTCGCGCAGGGGACGGTAGTGCCGACGCTCAACCCGAGCGTGCGGGGCAGCTGGCAATCGGCCGGACCCGACAGCATCGTCTTCAAGCCGATCGGCCAGTTCGTCCCCTACGTCAAAGAGACGGTCACCGTCCCGGCCGGCACGACAGGAGCGAACGGCACGACCTTGCAGGCGCCCTACAAGGCGACTTTCACAGTGAAAGGCGGCTCGATCCTCCGGCTGCAGGAGCTCTTGGCCGAGCTCGGCTACCTGCCGCTCAACTTCACCCCGGCCGGCGGCGGCGCGCCCGCCCCGCTGAGCGGCGTGCCGACCGCAAGTGCTCAGCTCCAGCCTTCGCCTCCGCCGGCTCCCGGCATAACCGGCACGACGGTCGTGACGGCCCCGGCCGCGGGCCCGGTGACAGACATCGAGCCCTCGTCGGCCGGTGACATCTCCCGCCAGCCTCTCGCCGGCACATTCTCGTGGCGCTTCAAGAACATCCCGCCGAGCCTCGCCAACCTCTGGCAGGCCGGTCAGCCGAACGTCATCACGACCGGGGCCATCATGACCTTCGAGGACTCCCACGGTCTGGCGGTCGACGGGCAGGCGGGACCGGAGGTCTGGACCGCCCTCCTGCAAGCCGCCGCCGCCCATGATCTCTACCGGGCGCCCTACGACTACGTCTACGTGTCGACCGGCAGCCCCGAGTACGTCACAGTCTGGAGAGACGGCGTCAACGTCTTCACGACCCTCGCCAACACGGGCATCCCCCAGTCGCCGACCCAGATCGGAACCTGGCCGGTCTACCTCCGCTACCGGGTGACGACCATGAGCGGCACCAACCCGAACGGGACGCCCTACAGCGACCCTGGCATCCCCTGGGTGAGCTACTTCAACGGCGGCGATGCCCTGCACGGCTTCATCCGGGCCTCCTACGGCTTTCCCCAGAGCCTCGGCTGCGTCGAGATGCCCTTCTCCTCCGCCCAGACAGTCTGGCCCTACACCCCGCTCGGCACGCTCGTGACGATCCTCTAGCAGCCGAGGGAGCCGGCCTCCGGCTCGGTATCGTGTCTCACATGCGGGTACTCGTCACGAACGACGATGGGGTCGACGCGCCGGGCCTGGCCGTACTGGCACGAGCTCTGCACCGAGCCGGGATGGACGTTCTCGTAGCAGCCCCGATGCAAGAGGCAAGCGGTGCCTCGGCCGGTGTCGGTCCCCTTCACACGATGACCGACGGGATCGAGGTCGCCGCAGTCGAGCGACCCGGGCTCGAGGAGATAGAGACGCTGGGAGTCGAGGCGCTCCCCGCCCTCATCGTGATCGCCGGCTGCCTGGGTGCCTACGGACCGCCGCCCGACCTCATCGTCACCGGCATCAACCCCGGGCGCAACGTCGGGCGGGCGGTGCTCCACTCGGGCACCATCGGGGCCGCTCTCACTGCGGTCCACTTCAACAAGCGCGGGCTGGCGATGTCGATCCAGTCCGGGCCGTTCGCCGCCTTCGAGTCCGACACCGGCAACGAGATCCACTTCGAAACTGCCGCCTCGCTTGCGGTCGAGCTGGCGCCGAGGGTGGCGGCCGCCCCGGTGCGCACCGTAGTGAGCTGCAATGTGCCGAACCTGCCTCTTTCCAAGCTGGCCGGGCTCCGCTGGGCCAAGCTCGCCCGGAGCGGACTCGTCCGCTCGGCCCTGGTCGACGCTGAAGGGAGCTCCAGGATGCAGCTCGAGCTGGGCTTCGGAGACGCGCCGCCCGGAGACGAGAGCGACGAGACCCTCACCGCCCTTGGCTTTGCCACCCTGACCCCGCTCGCCAGCGTGGCCGAGGAAAGCCGCCCAGAGGTCCGCTCGGCGGTGGCCAAGGCCCTCTTCGAGGTCGGCTCGAGCCTCGGTCTGGAGACGGCCGAGATGGGCGAGATGGACGGCCCGGCGGCCTGAGACCGGGCCGCCGAGCCGCGAGCTCAGCCAGCTCTTCGGCCTGTTGCCACGGAGAGTGGCAATCCAGCCGCTCTACTTTCTGGTCGGCCGAGGAGCTCCTGGAAAGCCCCATCTACATGGGCTTCTGTGAACGACGCGGGGCGGCCCGTGAGAGTTACGACACGCATGGTGGCAGGGCGAGCTTGCCGATCCGTCCAGCGCACCGTTAGGGTCTCCGCCGCACCACGTCGCTAGAGGACGGAACGCCACAAGCCCCGGCTGGGGGCGGCCCGGGGAGCTGGGCTTGCTCCGCCTCGAGAGCCGGGCCGGGCGACCGGCTGCTTGGAGGAGGCGACCGGTGGCCGGCATCTCGTCACCGACAGGCTCTCTTGGAGACCAAAGGAGTACGCCCCAAAAAAAGCCCTAGGGCAAGCACCGTCTGCACCTCGAACGGAGTCCCAGTCACTCCCGGCTCGGCCAGCCCTTCCGGCACCCTGCCACGAGACGCATGCGACAAGACGGCAGCCCGCATCAAAGCACCCACCTGGAGCCCACGGGTTTCCGACTCCCAAGGAGGAGCACGATGCGTAAGCCAACCCTTTTGGCGCTTACCACCCTCACGGCGCTCGGCGCCACAGCCGTCGCGAGCACCAGCTACGTAGCCTCGCTCGGCAACACCACCCTCACCAGTGCCAGAAAGACCGAGAGCGCTGACCTGCTCAGCTCTCTGGCTCGTAGCCGCTCGCCGGTTCCCACATCCCTCTTCATCCTCACCACGCTGGGCGGCGGCCGCGATCTGGTCGCCCTGCACGACATCCGCCGGGTCGACACGGCCAACTTGAGCCAGAAGACCGGACTTCCCATCGACAAAAAGAGGCACAAAAGGCCCCACGTATCGGTGAGCTCGACCTCGCTCATCGCCGCCACCCCGGCCACGACCGCCACCCCGACCACAGCAGGTGCCGCCCCGGCCGGCGGCGTCTGGTACCAGCTGCGGATGTGCGAGTCAGGCGACAACTACGCCGAGGACACCGGCAACGGCTACTACGGCGCCTACCAGTTCTCCCTCCAGACCTGGTACGGGCTCGGCTTGAGCGGCCTTCCGAGCAGCGCCTCTGCGGCAGTGCAAGACCAGGCGGCGCAGGCGCTGCAGGCCCGCTCCGGCTGGAACCAGTGGCCACAGTGCGCCGTCACGCTGGGCCTTTGATGATCGACCAGCCATCGCGCTGCCGGGCACCCCTGGGCGCCGGGCGGCGCGGCGCCCATTGGCGCCACCTCGTGCCCGCCGGTCCAGTCTCCTTTGACGACGCAAGGTGGAGCCGCCCGGAGACCTCGTAGCATCGACGGCCAGAGGTGCGGGCGGGACGTGGTGACGAGGCGAGCGACCCGACAGGCCAAAGCGGTCTATGCGCCGGACGCCCTGCGCCGACAGCGGCTCCTCACCGCCGGGCTCTCCCTTCTTGTGGTGCTGGCCGCAGCCGGGGGCGGCGTCGCGGCCAGCAGGACGCTCCAGAGCTCGGGAGGGGTCGGGCTGGAGCTCGGAGCCTCTGCCGGCTGCCCGGCGGCGGGCGCAGTGTCGGCCGGAGGCCCGCCGAAAAGCCTCGGGAGCTGGCCGCTTCGCCTCGTCGCCAAGGGAACCTTCACCGAGCTCCTGGCGGAAGCGACCGGGCGGCTCCTCGCTTTGCAGGCCGGCCGGTCAGAAGAACGAAACCTCCGTCTGGCTGAGCTCGCCCCGTCCGGACGGCTGCTGCACACCTCGAAGAAGCTGGAAGGGGCGGCGCCTCTCGCGAGCTCGGCAGCTTCGAGCGGCGGTCGCCTCGTTGCCGGCGCCTGGGCGCCGCCGGATCAGGTAGGAAGAGGGAATGCGCTTTGGCTACTGGATCTCGACCGAGCACCCATTCGACGAAGTGGCCGCCGCCGCCCGGGAGGCGGAGCGGCTCGGCTATGACGCCGTCTACGTCGCGGATCACTTCATGCCACAGACCGAGCCGCCCCTCGGTCCCCGACTCGAGGCCTGGACGACGCTCGGAGCCCTGGCTGCCTGCACCTCGCGGGTGCGCCTCGGCGTCCTCGTGAGCGGCAACACCTACAGGCACCCGGCGGTGCTGGCGAAGATGGCAGCCACCGTCGACCGGATCAGCGGCGGGCGGGCGCTTCTCGGGCTCGGGGCCGGCTGGCAGGCGAACGAGCACACCGCCTACGGGATAGAGCTGCCCGAGGTGCCCGAGCTGCTCGGCCGCCTCGATGAGGCCTGTCAGGTGATCAAGAGCCTCTTCGAGAAGACCTGGTCGGACTTCGACGGACGGTGGTACCACCTGGCCAACGCTCCGCTCGAGCCGAAGCCGGTCCAGGACCCCCTGCCCCTCATTCTCGGGGTGGCGGGCGAGAGGGTGGCGATGGGCATCGCCGCTCGCCACGCAGAGGTGTGGAACTACTGGTCGACGCCGAAGACGATGGGCCACAAGCTCGAGGTGCTCGACACCCACTGCGAGCGGATCGGCCGTGACCCCTCGAGCCTCGAGCGGACGACCCAGGCCCTCGTCCAGCTTCGCGACGACGAAAAAGAGGTGGCCCGCCTAAGGAACGAGGAGAGCCGGAACTCGATCGCCGGCACGCCCACCCAGCTGAGCGAGGATCTCTGCGCCTTCGCCGCTCTCGGCATCGCCGAGTTCATCCTGCCCGATCGCACCCTCGGCAAGGGCCACGCCGAGCGGATGGAGCTCGCCGCCCGCTTCTTGGAGGAGGTGGCGGCGCCGCTTCGCTCCTAGTGCGAGACTCTGACATGTCGCAGCGGTACTGGCCCTTTTTCGACCTCGTCGTCCGCACGCCCCGTCTCGAGCTTCGCCCCATCGACGACGAGCTGGCAGTGGCGCTCGCCCCGATGGCCACGAGGGACATCTTCCCCGACGGCCGCTCGCAGTTCCAGCTCGACTGGCTCTATCTCCCCTCGCCCGAGAAGGAGCGGAGCTCGCTGCAGTACTGGTGGCGCAATCGAGCCGAGCTCTCGCCTGCCCACTGGAAGCTCGACCTGGCGGTGCTGGTCGACGGCCAGCCGGCCGGCGTCCAGGACCTGTCAGCCGACCGCTTCCCCCTCCGGCGAAGCGTCGTCACCGCTTCCTGGCTCGCCCGTCGGTTCCAGGGGAGAGGTCTCGGCATAGAGATGCGCCAGGCCGTCCTCCACCTTGCCTTCGATGGACTGGAGGCGCTCGAGGCCCATTCGGCCGCCTTCGTGTCGAACGAGCGCTCGATCGCAGTCTCGCGAAGCGTCGGCTATGAGGAGAACGGACGGGAGCTCTCGCTCAGGGCAGGCAACGAGCCTGAGACCATTGTCAGGTTCCGCATGACGGCCGAGGGCTTCTCCTCGTCGCGCCGCGACGACATCGAGCTCGAGAGCTTGGAGCCCTGCCTGGCAGTGCTCGGACTCAGATGAGCGGAGCCGACCAGCCACTCCTCGTCTCCGCACCTGACAAGTTCCGCGGCTCTCTCACCGGTGCCGAGTTCTGCGGCGCGACGGCGCTCGCCTGCGAACAGGTGGGCTGGAGCCATGACTGCTGCCACCTGTCGGATGGCGGCGAGGGCTTCGGAGAGCTGCTCGGCAAGGACTACGAGCGCCTCTATTTCACTGTGAGCGGTCCCCTCGGCGAGCCGGTCGAGGCTCCCGTCTGGCTGAAAGAGGATCGGGGCGTGGTCCGAGGAGTGATCGAGTCTCAGCTCGCCTGCGGGCTCCTCCTCGCCGGGGGAGCCGAGCGCAACCGCCCGCTCGAAGCGAGCACCCGGGGGGTGGGAGAGCTCGTTCTGGCAGCCGTCGCGCAAGGGGCCGGAGAGGTGACTGTCGGTTGCGGCGGCTCGGCCTCGACCGACGGCGGGCGCGGCGCCCTCGAGGCGCTCGGCTCCTTCCCTCCGCCGGGCCCCGCCTCCCGCTACCGCCTGGTGGCCGCCTACGACGTCTCCATCCCCTTCTTGGAAGCGGCGCGAGCCTTCGGGCCGCAAAAGGGCGCCTCGCCCGAGGAGGTCTCCTTGCTCTCGGCCCGGCTCGAGGAGCTGGCAGGCTCCTACCGCCGGGGCGGGCTGGAGATCACCTCGGTGGCCGGTGGCCTGGTGGTCGCCGGGGCCGAGCTCGTCTCCGGCTTCGACCTGGTGGCGACGACAGCCGATCTGCCAGGACGTCTCGAAAGGGCCGCTGCCGTCGTGACGGGCGAGGGAAAGCTCGACGCCGGCTCGCTCAGGGGAAAGGTGACCGGCGGAGTGGTAAGAGCCGCCGCCTCGATGGGGCTCCCCTGCCTCCTCGTCGCAGGCACGGCCGAGACGCCCGCCTGGCGAGAGGCGACCGCCCTCGGCGCGAAGGTCGTCTCGCTCAGCGAGAGGTTCGGGCTGGAGGCGAGCCTCGAAGCGACCGCCCGCCTTGTGGGCGAGGTGGTCGTCGAGTGGCTAGAGCGCCTCGAGCCGGGCGCCGAGACGAGCTAGGTCCTCCCACCAGCCCGGATAGGTTTTGGTCACGCAGTCGGCCCCGGCTATCACGAGGCCCTCGACAGCCGTCCCGAGGGCGCTGAAGGCCATCGCCATACGGTGATCCCCGTAGCTCTCAACCACCCCGCCGGCCAGGGGGCGCCCACCGCGCACGACGAGCAGGTCGCCTTCGATCTCAACCTCGCCACCGAGGCGGGCGAGCTCGTCGG
The DNA here is from genome assembly GCA_021803215.1 of Actinomycetes bacterium. GTDB lineage: Bacteria > Actinomycetota > Acidimicrobiia > Acidimicrobiales > Bog-793 > JAJZLV01. The sequence goes on from JAJZLV010000047.1 coordinate 14,662, forward strand.
CGACGGCCCGCGGCCGGTCGCTCTCGTGCCCCCGACTCACCGACAGGCCGCTGAAGCGGCTCTCACCGGGCGCCAGGGCCGCCAGGACCGCCAGGGTAGGAAGCTGGTCCGGCATCGGCGCCAGGTCGACCTCGACCGGCCGGAGGCCACCAGGAGGTGCCGCCACTGTGACGCCGCCGGCCTCCCCTCTTCGCACGAGGGCTCCCATGGAGCCGAGGACATCGACCACCGCAGCGTCGGGCTGCAGGGTTCCGCCGGCGTTCGTCACGGTCAACTCGCCCCCGCTCGCCACGGCAGCCGCGAAGAGGTGGGCGGCCGCGCTGGCGTCGTAGCCGGCCTCGTAGGAGCCGCTCCGGTAGCCCGAGCCAGACGGCACGAGAAAGCTCGTCTGGCCGGTTCGCTCGACTCGCGCTCCGAGCTCTCCCATGAGCGCCACGGTGAGCTCGACGTACCCGCCGGCGCCCAGGCGCTCCACGACAAGCTCGACGTCGCTCTTGGCGTACGGCGCCACGAGGAGAAGGGCCGTGGCGAACTGCGAGCTCTTGGCGGCGTCGACCACGATCCGACCGCCCTCGAGGCCGGACGAGCTGATCGTGAAGGGCGCAAGGCCGCTGTTGCTCTCGACCCGGGCACCGCATCGCTCCAGCGCCTCGAAAAGAGCACCGATCGGCCGGCGACGGAGCCCAGGCGCTCCATCGAGCACCACGGGGCGGTCGGCCAGGAGCGAGAGGGCGGCGAGAAACCTGAGGGTGGTGCCCGAGAGGGCGGCATCCACCACCTGGCCGGTGGGGTGGAGCTGTCCGCCGCTCCCTGCGACGGTCGCTCTCTCGGCCGCAAGGCTCACCTCGACTCCGAGAGCGCCGAGGCCGGCGGCCATGGCGTAGGTGTCGTCGCACAGGAGCGGGTGGCGGACCTCGCTCTCTCCCTCGGCCAGCGCAGTCATCGCAAGAAGGCGGTTGGTGATGCTCTTGCTCGAGGGAGCTCGCAGGCTGCCGTGGAGCGGCCCAGGATGGATGGCGAGGGTCTTGTCTGGGATCGGCATCTCACTCACCAGAGCGCCTCGTCCGGAGGCGATCCTCTTCGACGACTTTGCCACCTGGAGAGCGGTGCGCCGGCCGCTTCGGCATCTCGAGAGCCAGGGCGACGTGGCTCCGCTCGCCCGACCAGGGCGCGAGAGGGGCGACGACCTCGTCGGCCAAGCGGTAGGCGAGCGAGTCGTAGTCCACCCTCCAGCCCTTGAAATGCGGCCAGGCTTGCTCAGCCGTCCTCTCGAGGACGACGCCGACCTCTGAAATCAAGGCGACGGCCTGGGCGAACTCCTCGTAGCCCAACTGGATCTCCGAGTCTGGGAGCGGGTCCGGGTCGTACTCCCGCCCGAGCAGGCCGGCTATGCGCCTAAGAGCAGTAAAGCCCATCCGGAGGCAGAAACGGGCCTCCGTGGGAGCGCTCGAGGGCATGAGCGAGAGATGGAGGGCGGCGGCATCGAGGACGGCGAGCTGGGCGAGGAGGGATGAGTAGCCGATCGCGGGCGAGCCGAACAAGAGCCGGATCGGATAGCTGACGTGGCTCTCCGCCAGGTCGGCCGACCACTTCTCCCAATCGCGGTAGAGATCGGGCAGGGCATCGAAGCTCGCAACCAGCTGGTGCCTGACGAACACCTCCGGGCCCAAGGCCGGAAGGCCGGCCCGGCTCTCCATCAAGGTCACGAGCGACTCCCGGCGGTTGAAGGCGTCGTAGATCACGGGCAGGCAGCCGATCTGGAGCGCGATGGCGACGCCACCCGTTATGGCGGCCAGCACCTCGATGCCGGAGTTGCCCGGGCCGCTCCTGGCTGCGATGCCGGCCGTGAAGAGCTGGCTCGAGGCCAGCCTGGCTGCTGATGCGAACGAGCCGGCCGAGGCCGTGAGGGCGACCCAGTAGCCGAGGAGGAAAAGGGCGAGGAAGCTCGCCAACTGGCCGAGGAGGGCCAACGGGGCGATGGTGGCGAGCACCGTGTCCTTCGCCCGGACCGAGCCGAAGAGGCTCGCCAGCCGGACGCCGGCGGAGCGCACCCCGCGGTTCACCATGAACGCCAGCCGCATTGCCCAGCAGGCTCGCCGGGGCACGACGAAGGTGGCTGTCATGCTGACGAAAGTCGACACCACGACGACGAGGCCGGCCACCAGTTCGAACGCGTGCATGGTGCGCGCATCTTTGCAGGAATCGCCGGCCCACAAGAACGGCCTCGATCAGTTTTCTTATGTGGCCCGAGCGGGTATTTGCGACAGACCTAGCTATTCCAGACTGCTGGAGGAGACGAATAGATGGGTTTGATTCTCTTGGCTTTCCTGCTGGTGCTGCTCTTCGCGGGCCTCGGGTTCGCGATCCATTTTCTCTGGATCGTCGCAGTGATCGCGTTCTTGATCTGGGTCATCGGATTCTTCGTAAGGGGCGCGGAGCGACGCTGGTACCACTGGTGACGATGCATTGAGAAAGGGCCTCAGATTTGAGAAGGGGCCTCGCCGGCGGTCCGGTGGGGCCCCTTCTCCTCGTCGGCGCCCTGGCATCAAGCTCTCGCCCGGCGAGTACCGGACACCGCCTGTCAGGACAACGGGCCACTCGCTGGGGGGCCACTCGGCGGCCAGCTAGGACGGACGCTCAGGCGATCTCGCCCTCGCCCTTCACCTCGGCACCGGTCTCGACAGCCTTCTTGTAGTTGGCGGCCACCTCCTGGGCAAGCTGCTCGCCGTCTGCCGCGGCCTCCTCCTCGGCGGTCGGCGGCCGGTCGGCCCGGTGCGAGGCCTTCGCCTCCTCCTCCTCGGCTCTCTCGGTCTCCAGGTCTGGTCTCGTGTGGTCTCTCGCCATGGGTGCTCTTGTAGCTTTCGGTCTTTCGGCGATACCCACCGCATCCGATCAGCTACCGGGGAGCAGCGCTTGGCTCGCTCGGCGCTACCGTCGTGTGATCTCCGCGAGGATCGGTGGGGCACCTATGGGGATGACGGCAGCCCGAACGGCGGTCTGCCGCAACGAGAGCTAATCGGAGGGCACCCATGGAAGAAGAGTTCGAGGTAGCCGAGCACGACGGCGACATCCCGGTCCTCGCCGTCAGGGGTGAGATAGACGTCTCGACCGCGCCCGAGCTCCGCGACCGGCTCGTCCAGATCAACCAGCGAGGCACCACGACGGTCGTGGTCGACCTGAGCGAGGTGAGCTTCCTCGACTCGACCGCCCTCGGGGTCCTCGTGAGCGGCCTCAAGCGTTTCCGCTCCGCCGGGGGTGACCTGAGGCTCGTTGTCACCGGCCGGAGCGTCTCCAAGGTGCTCGAGATAACCGGGCTGCACGAGGTCTTCAAGATCTACGAGACGGCCGAAGCGGCGGTGAGCGCATGAGCCGAGACCTGCACGCAGACCGCGTCGAGCTCTCCATACCCGCCACGGTCGAGTGGCTCCTGCTGGCCCGCACCACCGGGGCCGCCATCGCCTCGCGCTGGTCGTTCACCTACGACGAGATCGCCGATCTGAAGCTCGCCATCGACGAGTTCTGCCTCACTCTCGTCGAGGGGCCGGGCGCCGAGCGACTCGATCTCGCCTATTACCTCGAGAACGACTCTCTCTGCCTCGAGGGACGGACCGTCCTCGCCACCCCGGGCAGCCAGGCGGCGAGTGACTCGGGAGCCACCGGCGCCGTGACCTTCTCGGCCGACCTCTCGGCTCGCATCCTCGACGCCCTCGTCGACGAGCACGGCATCAGCGACGGCCCCGGAGACGGCGCCAAGACGGCCTGGCTGCGCAAGAAGAGGAACCCCCTCTCCTAGTGAGCGGACCAGACGATGCCGCCTGCAGCACCGAGCTGCGCGCTAAGTTCCAGGCCTTCGCCGGTGGCGACCGGGAGCTGCGCGACGAGCTCATCGAGGCCCACCTCTGGCTGGCCGACCGCTTGGCGCGCCACTTCTCGAACCGGGGAGAGCCGCTCGACGACCTCTACCAGGTGAGCTCGCTCGCCCTCATAAAGGCGGTCGACCGCTTCGACCCCGACCGAGGAGTCGAGTTCACGAGCTACGCCACCACGACGATCATCGGGGAGCTGAAGCGCCACTTCCGGGATCGGGGCTGGTCCGTCAGGGCCCCCCGGCGGATCCAGGAGCTCTACCTCCACCTCGGTCAGGCCATTGGGGAGCTCTCCCAGAGCCTCGGCCGCTCCCCCACAATCCAAGAGCTCGCCCAGGTGACCTCGGCCTCCGAGGAAGACGTCCTCGAGGCGCTCGAAGCCGGCCAGGCCTATAGGGCCACCTCGCTCGACGCCCCGTCCGAGGACGACGACACCCTCGGCAGCCACCTCGGGGGGGAGGACAGCGAGTTCGCCAACTCCGAGAGACGCCTGCTGCTCGAGCCCTACCTGAGCCGCCTGCCGGAGAGGGAGCGCCTCATATTGAAGCTCCGCTTCGAAGAAGACCTCACCCAGTCCGAGATCGCCGAGCAACTCGGGATCTCCCAGATGCACGTCTCGCGGCTCCTCTCCAAGTGCCTCGCCCGTCTCCACGAGGCCTACCAGGGAGCCGAGACCTGAGCTCTCTCGCCGCGATCTGCCTGGTGGGAGCGGTGGTGAAAGACGCCAGGAAATTCTCCGACAAATCCGTTTGCAGCTCTTTGGCCCGGGTATATCGAAGAGCACAGCGCTACGGCGCTTTGACAACTGAGATCGAGTCGGTCGGGCCGCTGGAGACCAACCAGGGGTCGTATCGACTTAAGACGCGCAGGGCGGTGATCATGTTGCTCGTGTCGCCAAGCGACCCGAGACGCCAGCCCCCCAACTGACATGGGAGCTGCCCGCGCAGGCTGCTGAGCGAACCCCGCCCGCTCGCAGCAAATACAGGGCCCGCCAAGGCGGGCCCTGTTTTTTTCTCCCGCTCGATAACCGCGAGATCGCCGGGCGGGCCCGGTAGGTTGAGGGTCCAGCGCAGGCATGCAAGGCCCGCCCGGCGAGGCGCCAGGCGGCCCCGAACTCGACCACGGGCTTCAGGGGGGACTGACACAGATGAGCGCAACCACCGGGCAGATGACGAGCCGGCCCCGCCTCAGCCTCGCCACGCTCTCGCTCGTCCTCTTCCTCACCTTCTTGGACAACACGATCGTCAGCGTCACGCTCTCTGACATCCAAAGCGACCTGCACGTCGGCGTGACCGGTCTGCAGTGGGTGGTGAGCGCTTACGCTCTCGTCTTCGCGAGCCTCATGCTGGCGGCCGGCACGGTCTCCGACCTCGTCGGGCGAAAGAAGGTCATGCTGGCCGGTGTCGCCATCTTCTGCGTCGGCTCGGTCATCGGAGCCCTCGCCCCGAACGTCACCGTCCTGTGGGCCGCCCGCGGCATCATGGGGCTCGGCGCGGCGGCCTCGGAGCCCGGCACCCTCTCGATGATCCGGCACCTTTACACCGATCGCCGCGAGCGGGCTCGGGCGCTCGGAGTCTGGGCGGCCGTCTCCGGCCTCGCCTTGGCAGCCGGGCCCGTCATCGGTGGCGCCCTCATCGGAGTCTGGAGCTGGCGGGCCGTCTTCTGGTTCAACCTCTTCTTCGGGCTGCTCGCCCTCATCGGTGGTGCCATCGTGCTGCCCGAGAACTCGGACCCCCAGGCCGGCCGGCGCTTCGACTTCGGCGGCTTCTTCCTCGGAGCCGCCGCCCTCGCCTCGACCACCTTCGCCATCATCGCCGGTGAGACCTCCGGCTATCGCACCTGGTGGGTGATCGCTCTCTTCATCATCGGCGGAGCCACCTTCTTGGCCTTCATCTTCTTCGAACAAAGAGCCGACAATCCGATCCTCGACGTCTCGTTCTTCCGCAAACCCGCCTTCTCCGGCGCCGTCTTCACCGCCTTCGCCACCTACTTCGGCGTCTTCTCGATCTTTTTCTTCGTCTCTTTGTACCTCGAGGTGGTCGGCTCGGAGAGCGGCTACAAGGTGGCGCTCGACTTCTTGCCGATGGCGGCGACGATGATCATCGGGAGCGCCTTCACCGGCCGTTGGGTGGCGGAGATGGGACCGCGCGTGCCGCTCGTCTTCGGCTGCGCCGCCGGGACGGCCGGCATCGCCCTCACGGCTGTCCTGCTCACGCCGACGAGCGGGGTCACCTCGATCGGCTGGCCGCTCGCCATCGCGGGCCTCGGCTTCGGCGTGGCCGTCGTCCCGATCACCTCGACGGCGCTGGCGGCCATCCCGGCCGAGCACTCGGGCATGGCGGCCTCGACAACCAACACGAGCCGAGAGCTCGGCGCCGTGGCGGGCGTCGCCATCCTGGGCTCGGTCGTGAACGCTCAGCTGACGGTCCAGCTGGCGGCCCGGCTCCAGCACCTCTGCCTCGTCGCGCAAAAGGGCCACTGCGTCCTTCCGGCAATCAGATTCAAGTCCCTCATCATCACCGCTGTGACGACCGGGACGATCACCGGCCAGGTGAAGCAGTACGAGAAGAACAAGACCCTCGCCGTCGTCGTGGCGAAGGTGACCAGGGCTGCCTACGGAGCCTTCACGAGCGGCCTCCACCTCTCGCTCGGCATCGCCGGCGCCCTCATGTTCCTCTCGATGCTGATCTCCGGCCTCACGGTGCACGGCCGGCGCAGCCCGGCCACCGGACCTCTCGACGAGGAGGTCTCTCCGGTCGGGCTCACCAGCTGATGCGCTCGGGGTGGCAGTAGAAGGTCGCCCGCCCCTCCCGCACGAAACCAGCCAGGGTGAGGCCCCGCTCGTCGGCCAGCCGGGCTGCCAGGCTGCTGGCGGCGGAGACCCCGGCCACAACCGGGAGGCCGGCTGCGAGCGCCTTTTGCACTATCTCGAAGGAGGTCCGTCCGCTCACGACCAGGCCGAGCTCCGAGAGCGGAAAGCTCCCCCTCCGGCCGAGCGCCTCGAACATCGCCCAGCCGATGACCTTGTCGACGGCGTTGTGCCGGCCGATGTCCTCCCGGGCGACGAGCAGCTGCCCGTTCGAGTCGACGAGACCGGCGGCATGCAGCCCTCCGGTCGCCTCGAAGCCGGACTGCCCCTCACGCAGCAGCTCTGGCCAACTGACGACGTCCTCGAGGCGGAACCGGGTCGGAGATGAGATAGTGGCGACGCCACGCTCGTTCAAGAGCGCGATCGAAGCTGCTCCGCAGACGCCACATGAACTCGAGGCGAGGGTCAGCCGGCTGACCGGCGGGCGCAGGGGCAGGGCCGAAGCAGCCAGGTCAAGCGTGACGACGTTGTAACGCTGCTCGCTGTCGAGCGCCTCGTCTGTGCAGTAGCGAACGGCCCGCAGCTCGGCCGGCGCCGAGACGATCGCCTCTGAGAGGGCCCACCCGGCCGCCAGCTCGAAGTCGTGGCCTGGAGTGCGCATGGTGACGTTGAGGATCTCGCTACGGCCAGCTGGCCGGGAGAAGCGGATCTCGAGGGGTTCCTCTACAGCCAGCTCGTCCGGACGCCGCCTGAGCCCGTCATCGGTCGGCTCCCAGACAAGGCGCGACTCAGTCGGGATCCGCGCCTTGGTGGCAGGCCGCCGGCGCGTCATCACTCCGGTTGTACCGGAAGCCCGCCGCTCGCTAGGCCGTAGGAGGCCAAGCCGGCAAGATAGGAGATGAACTCCTCCCGCGGGAGCTCGGGCTGCTTCGCCCAGCGGGCGCCGGCCATGTGGACCATGCCGACGATCCCGTGGGCGAAGGTTCTCGCCGGCCGCGGGTCGAGGCCCGCGTCGGCCAGCCGGGCGCCGATCAGGGTCGCCAGGTCGGTCGCCACCCGGTCCACGACGGCCACGAGGGCGGCACTGTCCGGGGCGGCATGCTGGGAGAGAAAGCCGTAAAGGGCCGGGTCCTCCTCTATGAAAGAGATGTAAGCCTCGATGCCGGCACGGATGGCCTCGGCGGGTGCTTCCCAGACGAGGTTCGCCACCGCAGCCCCGAGCCGGGCGGCCAGGTCGTCGGCGAAGCGCTCGGCGACGGCTCCGATGAGACCGTCCCGGTCGCCGAAGTAGCGATAGAGCACCGGCTTGGTGATCCCCGCCTCGGCCGCCATCTGATCCATCGAGGCGTTGGCTCCCACCTGGCGGATGACCGCCAGCGCCGCCTGCAGGAGCTCCTCGCGCCGCCCGGCCGTCCGCCGGCTCTGGCGGGTCACAGCCGCAGCCGTCCCGTTGCTCGAGATCTCTTCGCCCACCCCCACCAGTCTTGCCTACTCCGGCCCCCGAGAACATGGGTTGCCTTTTCTGTTACTGCGGGTAATACTACTGCTGGTAACAGTCGCCAGAGGAGGAAGCAGGATGCCCCTCACCGTCACCGAGCGAGTCGGACGCCTGAGCGCCGCCGCCGCCCGCCGGGTCATCGAGCCCGACGAGGAGGTTCCTGGCGCCGTAGGCGAAGGACAGCTGCTGCCAGACGAGCTTCTCTCTGTGGCCGGCCTCCGGCTCGAGCTCAGCGCCGAGCAGAAAGCCCGCCTCTCGAGAGAAGAGGTCGCCTCCATCACGGCTGCGGGCATCCGCTTCGAGGCGGTCCTCGAGGCCGGCTTCGGGACGCGCCTGGCGACGGCGGATGACCTCACCGACCCCCGCCTCACCTTCGTCCTCCACGAGCTCGGAGAGGAGACGAGGCACCAGCGGCTCTTCCAGCGGCTCTTGAGCCAGCTCTCCCCGACGGCCCGCTCCCCGCTCCCAGACCGGCTCTTACGAGCCGGATACCGGTTTGTGATCGAGGCGACGGCCGGCAACCCCGCCCTGTTCCTCGTACTCGTGCTCGCCGGTGAGGAGATTCCCGACAGGTTCCAAAAGCTCGCTTCCGAGCATCCCGACACCGACGAGTTCATACGGGCGGTCAACCGGTACCACCGCTTGGAGGAGGCCCGCCATCTCAGCTTCGCCAGGGCGGTCTTGCCCGAGGTCTTCGCCAAGAGCTCGAGAAGAGACAGGTTCCTCGACCGCCAGCTCGCCCCGAGACTCATCTCGGTCATGTTCGCCCACCTCGTCCACCCGGGCGTCTACTCGGCGGTCGGGCTCCCGGCCTTCGAGACTTGGCGGAGAGCCAATGCGACCCCGGAGCGGCGCCAGCTCCGCTACGAATCGACCCGGCCGGTCCTGGAGGTCCTCTTGGAGACCGGCGCTCTCCGGCGGGGAGCCATACCACCAGCCTGGCGGCGCCTCTGCGGCGTCGGAGCGGACGGGAGCCCACGAAAGGCTCCGGCGGCCCCCGGCAAGGCCCGTTCAGTCGTCGGCGGCCAGCTCCAGGGGGGTGAGCGGGGCTTCGGCTGACCGGGGGCGCTTCGAGCGGCCGGAGAGGCCGAGCCGCTCGGCGGCTACGAAACCGATGGCGGCGGCCACGAGGGCCGCCAAGGCGCCTACCCCGAGGCCGACGCGGGCGTTGGAGACTGCGATCACCCAGCCGATGGCGGGCCCGCCGATCGGCGTCGAGCCCATGAAGGCCACCGACCACAGCGACATCACCCGGCCCCTCATCGAGGGGGTGGCCTCGAGCTGCAGAGTCGAGTTGCCGGTGGCGAGGAATGTGACGCTCGCCCACCCGACGGCCGCCAGGGCCACGAACTCGAGGCCGAGGAGAGGCGCCAGGGCCGCCCAGAGGACGACCAGGCCGAAGCTGGCGCCGGCGATCGTGAGCGGCCAGAGCCCTGTACGACCCCGGTTGGCGGTGACGAGACCCCCGAGGACGGCTCCGACACCCATGGCGGCAGTCAAGAAGCCATAGGTGGCCGCCCCGCCGTGGAAGGTCTCCGAGGCGACGACAGGAAGGCTCACCTGGAACTCGTAGGTCAGCATGCCGACGATGGCGCACATGATGAGCGGTACGAGCAGGCGGGGCTCTTTCGCCACGTAGCGGAAGCCCTCTCTCATCTGGCCCTTGGCCCGCCCGGCCGGCTCGCTTCGCAGGAGGGTGGCCACCTCCATCGACCTGAGCGAGTAGACGACGGCGACAAAGCTGGCGGCGTTGAAGAGGAAGCAGACCCCGACGCCGGCCACTGCGATGATGAGCCCGGCGATGGCGGGACCGATGGCCCGGGCTCCGTTCACCATGGTCGAATTGAGGCTGACGGCGTTTCGCACCCTCTCGCCGCCCACCATCTCAAGCACGAAGGACTGGCGGGCCGGGTTCTCGAAGGTGTTGTTGAGGCCGAGGATCACCGCCAAGAGGCAGATCTGCCAGAACGAAACGAGGTGGGTGACGGTGAGGATCCCGAGTGCCAGAGCCTGCAGGCCCATGAGCGACTGCAGGATCACCATCAGCTTGCGCTTGTCGACCCGGTCGGCGATGACGCCCCCGTAGGCGCCGAGCAGGAGGACCGGAAGGGTCTGGAGGGCGACGACGAACCCGAGGTCGGTAGCCGAGTGGGTAAGACGGAAGACGAGCCACGACTGGGCGATCGACTGCATCCAGGTCCCGACGAGCGAGATCGACTGGCCTATGAAAAAGCGTCGGAAGTTCGGGATCGAAAGAGCCGAGAAGGTCTTGCGCGCCACTGCGAAGAGCCGGCTCATGAGGGTCCCCCGGGCGGCTCGCCCGCCTCGGGCTCCTCGCCCGACAATCTCTCGACCAACTGCTCCAGGACCGGCAGGGCGCGTCCCAGCGCCTCCCGGTCGTCCCGTGCGAGCTCGGCGATCCGGCGCGACAGCAGGTCGTTTCGCTCCCGGCTGATGCGCTCCAAGAGGCGCTGGCCCTTGGTGGAGACCTCCAGCAGGCAGACTCGCTTGTCGCTCTTGTCGTCGAGGCGGCGCACCAGGCCGGCCATCTCGAGCTTCGGGATGAGACGCGAGAGCATCGTCGGGTTCACACCGACAAAGCTCGCCAGGTCAGAGAGCCTGGTCGGTCCCGCCCGGGCGGCCGCCCGCAGGACGTCGACCTCGCTCGGGGTGAACGATCCGGCGGCCTCGGTGGTACGAAGGCGACGAGAGAGCCGGGCGACGGCCAGGCGGAGCCGGCTGGCAGAGAACTCCTGCTCTTCGCTGGGTTTTGTCTCGGCCGACCCCATCTCGCTCCCATATACTTGCTTGCCAGCAAGCATTATATCGACCGGAGCAGCTCACGGTGCTCTTATCGTGTCGGTCGTGGAGACACAACGGCCTGCCATCGCGACGACCCTACGGGGCCGCCAGCTCCTGTCGGACTCCCGCATCAACCGGGGCGTCGCCTTCAGCCACGAGGAGAGGGCCGCCCTCGGGCTCACGGGCCTCCTCCCCCCGGCCGTGCTGGACCTCGAGGCTCAGGTGTCGCGGGCCTACCACCAGTTCCAGAGCCAGGCAAGCGACCTCGGCAAGAACGTCTTCCTCTCCCTCCTGCACGACCGCAACGAGGTGCTCTTCTACCGACTCCTGCAAGAGCACCTGGCCGAGATGCTCCCGATCGTCTACACCCCGACCGTCGGAGAGGCCATCGAGAACTTCTCGGGCGAGTTCCGCGGCTGGCGGGGCGTCTATCTCTCGATCGACCGGCCCTTTGAGATCGAGGCCTCTCTCCGGGCGACCGGCCTCGGGCCCGACGACGTCGACCTCATCGTCGCCACCGACGGCGAGGCAATCCTCGGCATCGGCGACTGGGGGGTCGGAGGGATCGGGATCTCGATCGGAAAGCTCGCCGTCTACACGGCGGCGGCTGGCATCGACCCGACCCGGGCCATTCCGCTCGTGCTGGACGTCGGCACCAACCGCAAGAGCCTGCTCGAGGACCCGCTCTATCTCGGCAACCGCCACGAGCGGGTCGACCAGGACCGCTACGACGCCTTCGTCGGGGCCTACGTCGAGGCTGCCAGCAGGCTCTTCCCTCACGCCCTCTTGCACTGGGAGGACATCGGCGGCTCCAACGCCACCCGCATCCTCGAGCGCTATCGGGACACGCACTTCACCTTCAACGACGACATCCAGGGCACCGGGGCGGTCGCCCTCGCCGCCCTCCTCTCGGCTCTCCAACAGGCCGGGGGGCGCATCTGTGAGCAGCGGGTGGTCATCCACGGCGCCGGCACGGCCGGAATTGGGATAGCCGAGCAGCTCTGCGCAGCGATGGAAGAGGAGGGGCTCGCCAGCCCACAGGAGTCGTTCTGGGCTCTCTCGAGCCGGGGGCTCATCACCGAGACCTCCGGCTCGATGCGAGGGTTCCAGCGGCCCTTCGCCAGGCGAGAGGAGGAGGTGGCCGGTTTCGCCCGCGACGACGAGGGTCGCATCGGCCTCCTCGAGGTTGTCCGCCAGGTCCACCCGACGGTCCTCATCGGCACCTCCGGTCAGCCAGGCAGCTTCGGTCGAGAGGTGATCGAAGAGATGGCGGCCCACTGCGAGCGCCCGATCGTGATGCCCATGTCGAACCCGACCTCGCTCTCGGAGGCCGTGCCGGCCGACCTGCTCGAGTGGACCGAGGGTCGAGCGCTCGTCGCGACCGGGAGCCCCTTCCCGCCTGTGACGGTCGGCCGGCAGAGCTTCGTCGTGGCTCAGGCCAACAACGCCCTCGTCTTTCCCGGCCTCGGCCTCGGAGGCATCATCGCCGGAGCCAGCCGAGTTACGCCGAAGATGCTGCGGGCGGCCGCCCAGGCCGTCGCCGAGCAGATCGACTCCAGGCAGCTCGGCTCGCCCCTGCTTCCCCAGGTCGAGGCGCTGCGGGAGACATCGGCGGCCGTGGCGGCCGCCGTCGCCCGGACTGCACTCGCCGAGGGCGTCGCCAGCCGAGAGGTGGGCGATTTCGAGGAGACGATCCGACAGGCGATGTGGGAGCCGATCTACCGGCCGATAGAGGGAGTCTGAGGACCTCTCGTCACAGGCCCACGATCTTGTAGGCGAAACGGGCGTACTCCCTGACCATGCGCTCGGTCGTGAAGAACGAGCCATTGAGGGAGATGGCGGATCGCCGCAGCTCCGCGAGACCGTTCGGCGACTCGTAGTAGGCAGGCAGCACCTTTTCCTCCAAGGCGGCGTAGAGCGCCGCCTCGTCGTCTCCCTCCTCGAGGGTTCCGACGGCCCATCCGGTGACCCCGTCCAGGCAGCCCTCCACCCACCAGCCGTCCAGCACCGAGAGGCTCGGGACCCCGTTCACGGCCGCCTTCATGCCGCTCGTACCGGAGGCCTCGTTCGGCTTGGCCGGAGTGTTCAGCCAGACGTCGCAGCCAGCCACGAGCAATGAGGCGAGACGGAGGTCGTAGTCCTCGAGGAAGACCACCTCGACCGGCGCCGAGAGGCGCTCGCTCTCGGCGACGATCTCCTCGATGAGCGCCCTTCCTCCCCGGTCGGCCGGATGGGCCTTGCCGGCGAAGAGGACCTGGATCGGCCCGATCTGCTTCGCCATCGACACCAGTCGCTCGCTGTCGCGAAGCAAAAGTGTCGTCTGCTTGTAGGCGGTCGCCCGGCGGGCGACGCCGATGGTGAGGGCGCCTTGGTCGAGGCGCCGCCCGCTCCGGTCGACGACCTGGTCCAAGAGGCGCTGCTTCTCCTCACCGTGCGCCTTCTCGATCTCCTCGAGCGGGATGCCCGAGCCGTAGCGCAAGAGGTCGTTCCCGACCCGCCAGCCAGAGATGTAGCGGTCGTAGAGGCGGGCGAAGGACGGCCCGACCCAGGTGGCGACGTGGACGCCGTTCGTGACCGAGGCCACCTCGACGCCCGGGAACATCTCCTCGGTCACCTCTTTGTGCCGACGGGAGACGGCATTTACGTAGCTCGAGCCGGCGATCCCGAGCTCGGACATGTTGAGCTCGCCGGTCTCGAGGCAGCCAAGGGAGCGCAGCTGTCCCGTTCGCTCCTCTCCGAGCACCCTCTCGACGAGCGGGGCCTCGAAGCGGTCATGGCCGGCAGGCACCGGCGTGTGGGTCGTGAAGACGCAGCGCTCCCGGACCACGAGCGGCTCGTGCTCCTCGAGGAGGCTGAGCACCAAGAGAGCAGAATGGCCCTCGTTCATGTGGAACTTCGTCGGCCGGTGGCCGAGCCGGCGCAGCATCTCGATGCCGCCGAGACCCAAGAGAGCCTCCTGGCGGAGCCGGTGGCCCGAGTCCCCGAGGTAGAGCCGGTCGGTCAGCTGGCGCGCCGCGTCGTCGTTCTCCGGCCGGTCGGCGTCCAAGAAGTAGACGGGCACAACGGCTCCGCCGACCCCTTTCACCTGGTAGCGCCAGGCTCCGAGCCTCACCGGCCGGCCGTCGAGGTCTACCGCGACCGCCTCTTCGAGCGGCTCGAGCAGCTCGACCGGCTCCCAGTCGACCGGGCTCTCGAGCTGGCTCCCCTGCTCGTCCACCCGCTGGCGGAAGAAGCCCTCGTGATAGAGCAGGGTGACGGCCGCCAGCGGCAGGCCGGCGTCGGCCGCCGCCCGCAGGTAGTCGGCCGCAAGGACGCCGAGGCCACCGCTGAAGGTGGGGATGGCGTCTTCCAGAGCGATCTCCATCGTGAAATAGGCGATCTCGGGCGTCGCAGGCACCTGATGATCGTAGGAGCAGATGCGCCGCCGGCTTGCTGAAGCAAGTGGGACGGTCTAGCGGCCGCTAGAACAGAATCTCGTGGCCGGAGAGGACGAGGGCAGGGCGAGAGGCGCTCCGTCCCGCCTCGGGGAGGGGGATCCCTTTGCCACCCCCGAGGCCGAGAGGCGCCCCGATCGGCGCCTTCGCGGCCGGCTGGTGGCCCCGGTCACCGTCTTCACCGCCGGCGCCGGAGCCGAGCGAGCCGGGTTGACAGTCTCCTCGGTTCTGGTCTCACCGGGAGAGCCGCCCGAGCTCGTTGCCATCATCGATCCGCTCTCCGATCTGCATCGGCTGGCCGAGGAGAGCGGGCGCCTGCTTGTCCACGTCCTTCGGGTCGGTGAGGAGAAGACCGCCTCCTTCTTCGCCGGGCTCTACCCGGTCGACCCCTTCGCCGAGCTCGGCCACAGCGACACCGCCTACGGTCCTCGTCTGGATGGAGCCGGCGTCGTCGTCGCGGCCCGCTTCTCCTCCTCGCAGCCAGCCGGCTTCGAGAACCTCCTTCGCGCCGAGATCGACTCGATCGAGCTCCCGCCCGGGTCCGAGAGCCCGCTCTCGTGGTACCGCGGCCGTTACCGGCGGCTCGAGAGCTAGGAGGACTCCCGCCCGTTGCTGGCCGCCACCTGGTCCGGCCCGGTCGGGGGCTGCTGAGCGGCCCCGCCGGCGCCGGCGAGGATGTTGCGCACTCCGGCCAGCATGTTCCCGACCTCCATCGGGACGACGAACTTGGTCGAGGGCGACAGCCCGATCTGCTTCAGGGTGTCGAGGTATTGCAGGGCGAGAGTGTTCTGGTCGAGCGAGCTGGCCACCCCGCAGATGGTCCCGAGGGCCGCCGCGTAACCCTCGGCTCTCAGCTGAGCCGACTGGCGCTCGCCCTCGGCGGCGAGGATAGACGCCCTCTTCTCACCTTCCGCGGCGAGCACCTTGGCCTTTTGCTGTCCCTCTGCCCCGAGGATGGCGGCCGCCTTCTGTCCCTCGGCCTCGGTTACCTGAGCCCTTCTCGTGCGCTCGGCCGACATCTGGCGGGTCATGGCCTCGAGCACGCCGGGTGGCGGGTTCACCTCGCGCACCTCGACGTTGGTGACCTTCACCCCCCACCGCTCGGTGACCTCGTCGAGCCGGGTGCGAAGGACGGCGTTCATCGCCTCCCTCTTCGACAGCACGTCGTCGAGCGGCATGTCGCCCACCACCGAGCGAAGGGTCGTGGCGGCGACGTTCAGGGCAGCGCCGGCGAAGTTGCCGACCGCCAGGACCGACAGCGAGGGATCGACCACCTTGTAGAAGATGATGAAGTCGATCGAGATTGGGGCGTTGTCGCCCGTGATGGCGGTCTGGTGAGGCACCTCGAGGTACTGCTCACGGAGGTCGACGAGCGTCGTCCGGTCGGTGGCCGGGTTCAAGAAGATGAGCCCGGGGCCCCTCGTCCCGATGGCACGGCCGAGGCGGAAGAGCACCAGGCGCTGGTACTCACGGGCGATCCGGACACCCTTCAGCAGCAGCACCAGGGCCACCAGCACGACGACCCCGATGATGATCCCGACGATCATGAGATCGCACCTTCCCCCCTCTGCTCGGCGTGGCCGAGCTCGTTGGCAGCGCCCTCACCCCAGACCTCGAGGCGGACGCCCTGCACGTTTATCACCTGCACCGCTTCCCCCCGCCTGACCGGCCCGTTGAGCGACACCGCCGTCCACTCCTCGCCCGCGACCCGCACGACGCCTTCGGGGTCAAGATCGTTCACGGCCTGCCCCATCTTCCCTTCGACCTTGGCGGGCGGCTTGTTGACCTCCGCCAGCGGCCCGGGCGTGCGAAGCGCCTTCACGGCGAAGGCTCCCACCACACCGCTCATGGTGACGTCAGCCGCCAAGAGGACGTAGAGCAGTGGGTCGGCCAGGCCGAGGGCTGCCATCACCACCAGCCAGATGGCGGCCAGAGCGCCGACGGCGCTCGAGAGGAGATGGGCGTGCGGACCCACGTGCGTCCCGGCGGCCGCCGCCAGAACGACGATCCCGAGGAGAATGCCTGCCACTATCCACATGGCGCCTCCTTCACCTGCTGACGACTCTATCCCTGCCCAGGGGGGAAAGCCGCCCGCCGGCCGGCCTCTTGCGCTGGGCCGGCCTCCCAATCAGCTCGACGAGGCTCACGAGCGAGCCGAACGAGTGGCCCGCCACGAAGTCATCGGCGAAGGGCAAGGCGGCCGCCATGCCGGCCGCCAGCGGCTCGTAGCCGGGAGAGGCTCGTAGCGGGTTCGCCCAGACGATGCGCCGGGCAAGGCGCGAGAGGCGGGCCATCTCCTCCCCGAGCAGAGCCGGGTCGCCCCGTTCCCAGCCGTCCGAGACGATCAGGACGAGGGCGCCCCTCGCCAGGCCACGGGAGCCGAAGGAGCTGTTGAAGGCGCGAAGACCCTCTCCGAGCCGGGTCCCGCCGTACCAGTCCTGAGCCGTCCGGCCGGCAGCCGCGAAGGCACGGTCCGGATCTTTCTCAGCGAGCTGGCGCGTGAGACGGGTGAGGCGCGTCCCGAGCACGAACGTCTCCACCTGCCCGGCCGGCCGGGCCGAGGTAGCGGCGTGGGCCAGGCGGAGGAATGCCCGGGCGTAAGGCTTCATCGAACCGGAGATGTCGACCAAAAAGACGAGACGTCGGGGCTTTTCCGCCTCGGCCAGGAAAGCCGTCAGGAGCGCCTCGCCGTCATGGGAGAGAGCCTTCCGCACAGTGCGACCGAGGTCGACCCGGCCCGGCCGGGCCGCGGTGCGAAGCCGCCTCACTCTTCGCAGCTCCGGCCGGGCGGCCAGCTCCTTTATAAGATGCTCCGCCTCTTCCCACTCCTTTGTCCCGTAGCGGGCGAAGTCCTCCTGCCAGAGCCGCTCCCGGGCGCTGTAGGTGGCTCGCTTCTCAGCCTCTCCGCCGCTGCTCTCCTCCTCGGGGCCGGCCGTCTCACCCGGTGGTGGCCGGAGAGGGCGAGGTGGCGGCTCGGGCGTGAGCTCGGGAAGAGAGCCGAAGAAGGAGGCATACGCCTCGTCGTAGGCCGGCGTGTCCTCCGGTCGGCAGACGAGGGTCGCCCGGCCGGCCCAGTAGAGGCCGCCCTCCATCTCCCCGACGGCGTCGAGCGCCCGGCTGAAGGTGAGGACCGCTCCGACCGGCACCACTATGCCTGCCGAACGGAGCCGGCGGGCGAAGGCGACGACGAGCGACTCGGCCGCGGCCTCAGGCACCACTTTCGGCCGTCGAGCCGAGAAGGGAAGAGAGGCCGAGGGAGCGGACCTTCTCCTGGTCCTCGTGGTACTTGAGGACGGCTCCGAGGGTGACCGAGGCCACCTGCTCGCCGAGGTCGTCCTGGCCCAAGGCGGCAACGGCCCCGGCCCAGTCGATCGCTTCTGCCACTCCTGGCGGCTTGTAGAGACCGAGAGAGCGCAAGACGCCGGCGGCGGCCGCAACCTGGCGGGCGAGCCGGTCGCCGACAGCAGGCGCCCGGCGGCGGAGGATCTCGACCTCTCGCTCGAACTCGGGATGGTCCACCCAGTGGTAGAGACAGCGCCGCTTCAAGGCGTCGTGGACGTCTCGGGTCCGGTTGGAGGTGAGGACCACCAGCGGGGGCCGGCTGGCTCGCACGGTGCCCAGCTCCGGAACGGTCACCGCCCACTCGGAGAGGATCTCGAGGAGAAAGGCCTCGAACTCGTCGTCGGCCCGGTCGACCTCGTCCACGAGCAGAACCGGCACCGGCCCGGGGCCCTCCTCGAGCGCCTTCAGGAGGGGTCGGCGCACCAGGAAGCGCTCGCTGTAAAGCTCATCTTCCGCCTGGCGCGACGAACCCCCGGCCGCCTCGACAGCCCGCAGGTGCAGAAGCTGGCGGGCATAGTCCCACTCGTAGGCGGCCTGGGAGAGCCCGATCCCCTCGTAGCACTGCAGGCGAAGGAGCTCTCCTCTCGTGAGAGCTGCCAGGACCTTGGCCACCTCGGTCTTGCCAACGCCGGCCTCACCTTCAAGAAAGAGCGGCCGCTGCAGGCGAAGGGCGAGAAAGATTGCCGTGGCGAGGCCCTCGTCTGCCAGATAGCCCGCCTGCGCGAGGGCACTCGAGAGCGTCGCGACGTCGGGGAACCGGTCATCACTTCTCTCGAGCTCTTCGACCGCCACGTTACGAGCGTACTGGGAGCCCGCCCCGAGAGGACCTGGGCCGGCGAAGAGAGCCCGGGCGCCTCGGGGCCAGCAGATCGGGCGTCGAGATCAGGGCGCTCAGGGCGATCTTCGAGCTCGAGGCCGCCATCTGCCCGGATAGAGCCGGGCCGAGCCGGACGGCGCGGGGCGGATCTCGCCCCAGGCGAGAGGGCTCTCGCTGAGCGGCAACGGTCTGCGGCACCTTCCTCGACAGTGGCCCAGTGGTACGGGCGAACGAGACAGGATCACCCACTTCGCTAAACAGCTCTAGACAGTTGACAGCCCTCGTGTGGTCCGCAAGGCCTCGTTCAATCTCGCCCACCTCGAGGCGAGAGCGGAGCGGTGCGTCGAGAAGCTCTACGGGAAGATGAGCGGCCACGCCGAAACAGACCACGAGAGCGAAAGCTTCCTCGTGAGGCGGGAGATCGCTTTGGACCCGGGCGGCTCTCCGGTCGCCCTCGAAGCCGACGAGCGCCCCCAGCTCCTCTCCTTTTCCCCCTCTGACGAGCCGATCCTGCTCGAGCTCCCGAGAAGAGCGCCTAGGCGACGGTCCCTGCCCCGCCCGAGCCATATGACGAGGGGCGACGACCCGGACCTCGCCAGATGCCGCGGGGGCGCCAGCCGCCAGGACTTTCAGGCGATCTTTCGAGGCGGCGGCCGATACGAGGCTGCGAGACGAGGCCGCGCTAGGTAGTGGTGACGGCCAGCGGGCGCTGAGCCTGTGCACGGCCTCTGTTCCCGGCGGTGGTGCTCACCAGCAACATGCTCAGGAATTCCTCTTACCTGTAGGTTGTCTCTCGTGACGAGCACCCGTCCGGCAACGACGAGCGAGGTGCCGAGCCGGCGGGCCGACGACATAGGCCAGCGGTTCGGGCGCCTCGGGCTGCCCGCGGGGCGCCTCAGCCAACAGGAGCTGGAGCAGGTGGCCTGCCAGGTTGCCGCCAGCCCGGAGCTGTGGCAGGGCCTGGTCGTCGACAGCCCCGGCAAGAGGTGGTGGCTCGTCTTGTGCCGGACAGCGGCCTACGAGGTGCGGGTGCTCTCGTGGGAGTTCGACCAGTCCTCCGGCTGGCACGACCACAGAGGCTCCTCCGGCCGCTACGTGGTCACCGAGGGGATCCTCCGCGAGCAGAGCCGGGGAGACGACGGCCTCTCGGTCACAAAGAGCCGCCACCTCGCAGGCGATCACGGCAGCTTCGGACCGGGCTCCGTGGAACACCTGATGCACGAGGAGGGCGAGCCCGCCGTCAGCATCCACGCCTACTCCCCACCTCTCAGCAACCTCACGCTCTACGACCTGACCTCCTTCGGCGTCGTCGCCGGCCGGCTCGGGCCGGACGACCAGCGCCAGCTCTGAGCTGCCTTGGACGACGAGCTCACCTGGCTGGACGCCACCGGGCAGGCCGCATTGGTCCGGGCAGGCCAGGTGAGCGCCCGGGAGCTGGCGGAGGCCTCCATGGCTCGTATCGAGGCGCTCGACACCGTCGTCAACGCCGTCATCCACCGGCGCTTCGAGAAGGCTCTCGGGGAGATCGAAAGCGGCTTGCCGGACGGCCCCTTCAAGGGAGTTCCCCTCTTGATCAAGGATCTTCACGCCGAGACCAAAGGCGACCCGCAGCACGACGGGAACCTGGCGCTCAAGAAAGCCGGCTACCGGCCGAGCGAGGACTGCTGGCTGATCGGACGCTACAAGGCGGCTGGCTTTTGCATCCTCGGGCGGACCAACACTCCCGAGCTCGGTCTCGTCCCGGTGACCGAGCCGGTCGCCTACGGACCCACCCGCAACCCCTACGACCCCTCCCGCTCGCCCGGCGGCTCGAGCGGGGGAAGCGCCGCGGCGGTGGCGGCCGGGATGGTCGCTCTCGCCCACGGGAGCGACGGAGGCGGGTCGATCCGGATCCCTTCGAGCATGTGCGGTCTCGTCGGATTGAAGCCGTCGCGGGGCCGCGTGACAGCCGGTCCCCTGCGAGACGAGAGCGGGCTCTCGGTCCACCACGTCATCGCCCGCTCGGTCCGCGACAGCGCGGCGGTGCTCGACGCCACTGCCGGTCCCGGGCCAGGCGACCTCGCGGTCGCCCCCCGCCCGGACCGGCCCTTCCTCGAAGCGGTCCGCACGACCCCTTCGCGCCTACGCGTCGGCTTCCTGGCCTCGAGCCCGGCCGGCGAGCTCGACCCGGAGTGCCATGAGGCGGTCGCCTTCGCCGCCCGGCTCCTCGAGGAGCTCGGCCACCTGGTCGAAGAGGACCACCCTCGGGTGCTCGACGACCGGGAGAACGCCCGCCGCTTCATGGCCCGCTGGGTGGTGAATGCTCGCCTCGGCATCGAGAACCTCTCCGAGCTCCTCGGCCGGGACGTCGGGCCCGCAGACGTCGAGCCTCTCACCTGGGCGATGTCGGAGGCCGCCAGCTCGATCTCGGGCATCGACTACGCGAGGGCGATGGCCGCCTCGGCCCGTCTCTCCCGCAGCCTCGGCAGCTGGTGGCAACAGCACGACATCTTGGTGACGCCCACCTTGGGACAGCTGCCGCCCGAGATCGGGGAGCTGACACCTCCCGCGGGCGAGCCCTTCTCGACGCAAGGCAAGACGGCCCTTCTCGTCCCGTTCACCACGCAGTTCAACGTGAGCGGCCAGCCCGCCATCTCGCTCCCCCTGCACACTTCGCGCGGCGGCCTCCCGGTCGGAGTGCAGCTGGTGGCTGCCTACGGGAGGGAAGACCTCCTGTTCCAGGTGGCCGCGCAGCTGGAGCAGGCCGCTCCCTGGTGCCAGAGGCGGCCGGTTCTCTAGCAGATCGCCGCCGAGGGCCACCGCTCTCCGGCCGACGTCATCTACGCCGAGAACTCACCCGCCCTCGAGTATCTGCAGCGCCGACAGATGCTCTTGCATTTCCCCTCTCGCCTGCTAGCGGCCGTGCCGTCCCGCTTCTCATCCAGCCGGGGCGACTGGGTCGGTATCTCGGCCCGGGTGAGCGTCCTCGTCTCCAACACAAAGGACTTGCGGCCTTCGCAGCTTCCGAGAAAGGTGCTGCAGCTCGCCTCGCCCCGCTTTCGAGGAGAGCCCGCCATCGCGCTCACGGAGACCGACTTCCAGCCGATCTCTCCCAGGCGCGGCACCCGAGCCGCCTCTCAGCGGGGGTCGAGCGGGGAGCCCTTGTCATCCAGGCGCTCCCGGGCCTCGTGGTCGCGTTGGCGCTCACCTACGTGGTCGAGCGCTAGCTGAGCTTCTTCTAGCAAAGTCCCGAGCTGTTGGTGGTCGGCTCCTCGATGCTTCCTCCCGCTTGCCGTCATGGCCGTCAGGTCCTCTGTCGCGCGGGCCCCCGACTGCTCGAGGAGGCGGGCCGGAGCCTCGGTGCCGGGCTGGTCATGGTGCGCATTCATGTCACCCTTGCGCTGGTCGCCCCCGGTCTTGCAGCCGCCTTCGGCCTGGTCTTCCTGTCGGGCGTGACTGAGCTCAGCGCCACGCTCCTCCTCGTGCCCGACAACGGCGCCACCTTGGCGACGCGACTCTGGAGCTACGTCGAGAAGGTCTCCTACGGAGCGGCCGCTCCCTGTGCCGCCACGATGGTGGCGATGTCGGCCCTCCCGGGCTGCCTGCCAAGCCGTCTGTTCGACCGCCGGGCCGAGCCTCATCTCGCCGTCGCGGGAAGCCAGCTGCGAGCGAGCTGGCTCTCCGGGCCCTCTCCAAGTCATTCGGCAGGACCGAGGTCCTCCGCTCACTGGACCTCGAGGTCGAGAGCGGTGCCGTCCTCTCCTTGCTCGGCGGCTCCGGCAGCTGGAAGAGGACCCTTCTCCGCCTGGTGGCCGGAACCGAGCGCCCTGACAGCGGCGAGATAGCGCTCGGTGGTCAGGTGCTGGAGGCGCCGGCGCGGCATGTGCCGCCCGAGAAGGGGCAGATCGGCTACGTCGCCGGGCAAGGGGCGCTCTCTCCCCACCTGAGCGTCGCCCGCAACCTGGCCCTCGGGCTGAGAGGCGCCGAGCGCTGCTCGAGATGGTGAACCTCCTCGAGCTGCAGGACCGCTACCCCCACGAGCTGTCCGGGGGTCGGGCCCCGCGGATCGCCCCTTGCTCCCGCCCTCGCCCCCCGGCCCGACTCGGCCTTTGGACAAACCGTTCTCGGCCCTCGACGCCGCACTGCGCTCGAGCCTTCGCTCAGAGGTCATCCAGATCCTGAGATACGAGGGCGTGAAAACCGTTGGCAGCCCTGGGGGTATTCACTTGAGCCGACTGCCCCTGGCCACGAGGCTGGCTTGTGATGCGAAGTCCCTGGTGGCCGCCCTGCGGGTCGGGTCAGATGAATACCCCAGGGCAGCCCTCCTCGTCACCCATGACCAGGAAGAGGCCCCCTCGGTCGCCGATCTCCCCGGGGTGATGGACAACGGCCGGATCTGCCAGCTCGCTGGGCCGGAGGAGCTCTACGCACGGCCGGCCGACCCGACCATTGCACGCTTGCTCAGCGAGGCCAGCCTCCTGCGGGGAGGGGCGCACGGCCGGCTGGCGAGCACCCTGATCGGCGAGCTCTCGCTGGCCGGCGCAGCACCGGAGGGCTCGGTCGTCGTGCTCGTCCGTCCAGAGCAGCTCCTGCTCGAACCAGCCCGCCGGAGCGCCGGGAAGCCCGGGCGGGTCATCCACCGGGAGTACTTCGGCCACGACAGCCTCTATCTGGTCGCGCCCGAGGGACTGACCGAGCCGACCCGGGCGAGGGCGGCAGGACCCGCCCTCTTCGAGGTGGGGGACGAGGTCGAGACGAGTCCGAGCGGCAAGATGCTCGCCTGGCCGGCCCCCTGAGCCAGCCGCCGCACTGGCAGCACCTGACGCCTGAGAACTGGGAGAATGGTTCCATGGGATGGTCCGCTCCGATCTATCGCGCCTACGAGCGCCGACTCCTATCGGGCCTCCCGACCGACCGGCTGCCCAAGCACGTCGGCGTCATACTCGACGGCCATCGTCGCTTCGCCCGGGCCGAACGGCTCGACTCTTACACCGCCAGCTACAAAAGCGGCATGTCGAAGCTGCGCGAGTTCCTCCACTGGAGCGCCCAGCTGCAGCTCCCGGCCGTCACCGCCTGGGTGCTCTCGACCGACAACCTGCGCCGGCCGCTCGAAGAGCTCGACCCCTACTTCGACGTCTTGATCGAGTTCCTCGGCGACCTCCCCTCTCTCGCGGGCGAGCTCGACTGCGGCGTGAAGGTGATCGGGAGCCTGGAGCTGCTTCCCGAACGCCTAGTCGAGGCCGCCCAGCTCGCCGAGCAGGCCGTCCCGACCACCAAGAGGAGCTGGCACTTCAACCTGGCGCTCGGCTATGGCGGCCGGGACGAGATCGTCGACGCCTGCCGCTCCCTCGTGGACAAGCTGCTCGCCGACGGCGTCGAGCCGGAGGAGCTCTCCTCCCGCATCGACATGGCAGGGCTCTCGGCCCATCTCTACACGGCGGAGCTACCCGACCCTGACCTGGTCATCCGAACGAGCGGTGAGGCACGGCTCTCAGGCTTCATGCTGTGGCAGTCCGCCTACGCCGAGTACCTCTTCGTCGACCCCTACTGGCCGGCCTTCCGGCGGGTTGACTTCTTGCGGGCGCTCCGTGACTTCGCCCGGCGAGAGCGCCGCTTCGGCAAGTGAGCCTTGCCGGCAAACCGGCATGGTGACGCGAGCCTCATAGCTGGCCGGGTCGCACTGGGCCAGACCCGATCGACCCCGCCCCGCCCCGAGCGAGAGCCGGCCTCTATATCTCAAGCGATGCTGCTCGGATGCCAAACCCGGCGGGCCGCTTTTCGCCAGCCGGACTGAGACCGGCGCAGGCTGCGGCGCACAGCCGAGCATCGACGCTCCGAGACCATAGTCGGGGCGCTCTCGCCGACCCAGGGGGCAGGAGGCTCGCACAAGGGCCGATCTGCAAGCTCTTCTAGCTCCCGGAACCGGTTCCAACCCGAGAGCCGGCCGGATCGGCTTGGCACGACACCTTGAGAAGCAACCTGGGCATACACCAACTTCCCTCCGGTCCTCGATACCCTGTCGGGCCGTGCCACCGAAGAGAAGACAGGTCCACACCTCCACAGCAGTCATACGGCGCCGCCGGCTGGCAGTCGGCTCCGGAGCCGTGATCTCGATCGCCGTCGTCATCGCGATCGTGGTGGCCCTGAGTGGCGGCGGCAGCAAGAAGGTTCCGAGCGCGCTCGGCCCGACCAGCAAGGCGAAGCCGGCCCTCTGCCCCCTCACCGACCTGCCGGCTCCGGGCGGCCACGTCCCGCAGCGGCCGGCCCTCGGCGTGAAGATCGGGAACCAGCCCTACGGCGCCCGCCCCCAGAGCGGTCTCAACGAGGCAGACATCGTCTACGACACCCCGGCCGAGGGCTTCATCATGCGCTACCTGGCCGTCTACCAGTGCCACAGCGCGGCGGTGATCGGGCCGACCCGCTCGGTCCGGTGGGTCGACTGGCACATACTGCAGGCTTTCGGCCACCCGATCCTCGCCTTCGCCGGCGGCATCAACCCAGATGTGAACACCGTCGACAGCCTCGGCTGGCTGAAGCCGGCCGACCTGCTCGCCTCGGCTCAAGGGGCTGCCTACCGCACCACGAACCGGGTCCCGCCCGACAACCTCTACACCTCGACAGCCAAGCTCTGGGCCCTCTACCCGCACGACACGACGCCCCCGCCGCCGGTCTTCCAGTACGGCGGCAGCCTGCCCGCCTCCGCCAAGCCGACCAGCACTGCCCAGATCAACTTCTCACCCGGGACCGACGTGAAGTGGGAGTGGCAAGCCTCGGCCCACGACTGGCTGCACACCTACGCCGGCAGCCCGGACATCGACGCGCTCACGAACAAGCCGGTGACGACCGACAACATCATCATCCAGATCGTCCATTACCGCTTCGGCCCCTACCAGGAGAGCCCCGGTTCGACCGGCGACGTCGAGAGCCAGATGGTTGGCAGCGGCAGGGGCTGGATCCTGCGAGATGGCAAGCGCATCGCCGTCACCTGGCACCGTAGCTCCCTCTCGTCTCCGACCACCTTCACCGACGCAGCCGGGAAGGTGGTCACTCTCACCCCCGGACGAAGCTGGGTGGAGATAGTCCCATCGACAGTCGCCCAGGTGGCCTCCAACATCACCTTCGGAGCCTGAGCCAGACAGCCCTGAGGCAAAGGGCCGATTGCCGCTTACGATAGGAGGATGCCGACCGCCAGCGTCGAGGTGCGACACCTGACCAAGCGCTTTGGCAGCGTGACCGCTGTAGACGACCTGAGCTTCACCGTCGAGGCGGGGCGCGTGACCGGCTTCCTCGGTCCGAACGGCGCCGGCAAGACGACGACGCTACGTATGCTGCTCGGCCTGATAACTCCCACAAGCGGCCAGGCGCTCGTGAACGGCGTCTCCTACCCCTCGCTCATAGAGCCGGTCCGCGCCGTCGGGGCCGTGCTCGAGTCCTCTGGCTTCCACCCTGGGAGAAGCGCCCGCAGCCATCTGCGCATCATCGCCACCGCGACGGGTGTGGAGACCTCCCGAGTGGACGAGGTGCTCGATCTCGTCGGTCTCACGAAGGATGCCCAGCGCCGCGTCGGGGGCTACTCGATGGGCATGCGCCAGCGCCTCGAGCTCGCCCGAGCCCTGCTCGGCGAGCCCGCTGTGCTGGTTCTCGACGAGCCGGCCAACGGGCTCGACCCGCAGGGAATCGCCTGGCTCCGCTCGCTGCTGCGGTACCTCGCCTCGGCCGGCATGCTGGTTTTCATCAGCTCGCACCTGCTGGCCGAGGCCGCCCAGACCGTCGACGAGGTGGTGATCTTGAACCATGGCCGTCTCGCCGCCCAGGGAAGGCTGAGCGAGCTGCTGGCTGAGGCAGGCGCCACGATCCGTCTTCGTTCGACCGAGCCCGAGCGGCTGGTCGCATCGCTCTCGGCGAGAGGAATCGGCGCTCGCCGGGAGGGAGCCGACCAGGTGGTCGCGGAGTCGACGACCCCCGAGCGGGTCGGAGCTGTGGTTGCCGAGGACCGCATCGTCATCTTGGAGATGACGAGCTCCGGCGAGTCGCTCGAGGATCTCTTCTTCTCGATGACGGCGGGCGGAGCCCTGCCCGCTCGGGAGCTGGCGCAGACATGATCCGGCTGATGAAGGCGGAAGCCCTGAAGCTCGTCACCATCCGCTCGACCTACGCCCTGCTGCTCATGACAGCCATCGGCACGGCCGGCATCGGAGTGGCCGTGGCTCTGGCGCCGCACAACCACGGCATCCAGCGGCTGCTCTTCCCGCCCCGCGGCACTCCGGCTTGGTACGACCTCGTCTTCTCTGCCCTGGCCTTGGCGGAGGACTTCGCCCTCGTCCTCGGCGTCATCATCATGACGGGAGAGTTCCGGCACAAGACGGCGACCCCCACCTTCCTGGCGGAACCGCGCCGGGGTCGAGTGGTGGCCGCCAAGCTCATCGTGTCGCTCGGCGCAGGCGTCGTAGTGATGGCCGCAGCCGCCTTCGCCGCTCTCGTGCTGGGGCTGTGCTTCGTGGCAGCGGGCTACGGGGGCGTGGGAGAGATGGCCGGCCGCCTCGGTCAGGCCCTGCCGGGGTACCTGGTCGCAACCGTCCTTTTCGGCACCTACGGGATCGGGCTCGGCGCGATCCTCAAGAACCAGGTGCTGGCGCTCGTAGTGGGTCTCGGGCTAACCGCCGTGGTCGAACCGATCATCGTGGCCGCCTGGCCGACCGTCGGGCGCTGGTTCCCGAGTGAGGCGGCCCGCTCCCTCGAGACGGGCTCGAGCCTCTCTCGGTCGGGCTTCGGAGGAGGCTTGAGCCATCTCCTCCCCTCCTGGGAAGGTGCCCTCGTGCTGATCGCCTACGCCCTCGCGCTCTCGATAGTCGGCTCCATGACGACCCTTCGGACTGACATCACCTGAGGCGAGGACAAATCACACTCGTCGCCCCCTAGCCTCTGCGCATGGCGCTACAGGAGTCACGCGCCCGCGAGGAGCTGCTCACCGGGGCGCCATCGACCAGACGGCCGGGCGGCCTCGCCCCGTGGACGAGAGCGGCTCGCCGGCTCGGCATCCTCGGCCCGATGCTGCTCTGCACAGCCCAAGTGGCCTTCAACTACCTCCGCCTCGACCTGCCTGCGAGCTTCGTCGCCCGCCATCGGAGCGACCCGCGCGCCTACCATCTCTTTCTCGCCAGCCATTTCGCCTATTCGGATCTCTACACCCTGTTCTGGCACCACCATCTGTACCGGCACCCGCTTCCCTACATAGACATCCGAATCGAGTATCCGGTGGTGCTCGGTCTCTACATGACGGCGGCGGCTGGCCTGACCACGGGCGTCAAGGCCTACTTCCTTCTCTCGTCGATCGGGTTGTGGGCCTGCGCCCTCGGCTGTGTCTGGTGCCTGTGGGCCGTCTCCAAGCGGGCGGCCTGGGCCTTTGCCCTCTCCCCCCTCCTTCTCGTCTTCTCTCTTCTCAACTGGGACCTGGTCGGGATCCTATTCATGCTGCTCGGCTGGCGAGCCTGGCGACGTGATCGCTACCTGCTCTCGGCCCTCTTCCTCACCATCGGGACGTTCGCCAAGCTCTACCCGATCTTCCTCCTCTTCTTCTGCTTCGTAGCCCTCGCTCGCCGGGCACAGCAGGGCCGAGTTGCCTGGGCCGTCCTCGGCCGCTTCCTAGCCGTGGCGGCCGCTGCCGG
Organism: Actinomycetes bacterium; assembly: GCA_021803215.1. Taxonomy (GTDB): domain Bacteria; phylum Actinomycetota; class Acidimicrobiia; order Acidimicrobiales; family Bog-793; genus JAJZLV01. Next base: position 42,874 of record JAJZLV010000047.1, read on the forward strand.
GGCGATGCTCAATCTGCCCTTCGTATTCATCGACGAGCGCCGCTGGGCCTACTTCTACGTCTTCAACGAGGAGCGGAACCAGCGGGTGAGCGTCCTTTACTGGTGGCACATCCTCACCGCCCACAGCTCCGCCGTGCTGGCCAACGATCTTTGGGCCGCCCTCGTGCTGGCGCTCGTCGCCGTCGGAGCCCTGCTCATCTGGCGGGGCTCCGACGCCACCAAGGTGGCGGCCGTCTCGTTCGTCTTCTTCCTCGCCCTCCAGAAGGTCTACTCACCGCAGTACCTACTGTGGGCCTTCGTCTTCGCCGTCATCGCAGAGTGGGACGGCTGGGCACTGGCTGCCATAAGCCTGGTCGGGCTCGCCGGTTACAGCTCGGCTGCCCTTCTCGAATACTTGGGCGCCCACTCGCCTCTCACAGCCATCTGGTACGCCCGGAACGTCAAGCCTCTCGAGCGGGACCTGCGGCTCAGCCTGCTCCTGGCAACCGGCACGGTGGCCGCGATGAAAGGCCGCGTCCGAGAGCGCTTCAGACCGGTGCTGCTGCACGCCCGCAGCTGAGAGCAGGCCGCGCTCCTAGGGGCTCCCCTCGGAGAGTGGCTCTGGCTCGGCGCCCGTCCCCTTTGGGCCGAGGATGCGGGTGAGGGGCAGGGCCAGCGCGATCGCGAGGGCGATCTGGGCCCCACCTGCCACGAGAAGTGGCAAGCGGAGCCCGCCCAAGACAGCCAGTCCCCCGGCGACGAGAGAACCGGCCGGGATGGCGCCCCAGACGATTCCCCGCCAGGCGGCCGATACCCGTCCCATCAGCTCGGCTGGGACGAGCCGCTGGCGAATCGTGGTCGCTATGACCACTCCGGCGCCGACGGCGAAGCCGGTGAGGGCAAAGGAGGCTCCTGCCGGGAGCCAGGAGTGCGAACCCGCCATGAGCAGATAGCCGAGTCCGGCCACTCCACCTGACAAGATGAGCGCTACGACGCTCCCGAGGCGGCGGGCGATCCGGTCGGCGAGGAGAGCGCCGGGAAGGTTGCCGGCGGCGCCGGCGGCCACAAAGAGCCCATAACCGCCCGCGTGCACGCCCCAGTCCCTGGTCGCGACGAGCACGAGAATCCCGCTCACGAGACCCTGCAGGCCGGCCAAGCCGGCGATGAGCCCGACGAGGAGACGAAGACGCCTGTCGGCGAAGATCCGTCTCACGCCTGCCAGCACCGAGGCGCTCGACTTGCTCTCGGGCACCCTCGTCTCACCCCGCAAGCCGGGCAGAGGAAGGATCGAGCTCGCCATCGCCGCCGCGTCCATCAGGAAGGGAACGGCCCGCGAGAGGGCAAAGGTGAAAGAGCCGACGATCGGCCCCCCGAGATGCTCGGCGGCCGCCTCGGTCCCAGAGATCCGCCCGTTCGCACGGGCGAGGGCCTCTGCCGGAACCAGCTGGGGAACGGCTGCCTGGACGGCCGAATAGTAGATGGCTCGACCCGAGGCGTTCGCCAGCACCCCGAGGATGAGGAGGGCGAGGTCGATCGAGTGCGTGAGGAGCAGTACTGCCAAGAGAACGAAGAGCACCGCCCGCAAGCCGTTCGCCGCCGCCATCACACGCGAGCGCTCGAAGCGATCGGCGAAGCTACCGGCAGGAAGCGCCACGAGCAGCCATGGGAGGCGATCGGCTGCAATGACAGCCGAGACGGCCAGCGGATGCGGGTCGACCGCGACGGCCAGGAGAGGAACAGCCCCGTAGGCAAATCCGTCCCCGGCGCTCGCCAGGGCAAAGCAGGTCCACAGCTGGGCGAACCGGCGTCCGAGCGGACCCCGCCCGGCCGGGCGAGACCCGAGCGCACGTTGGCCCGGACCCACGGGACCGGTCCCGACGGTACCGCTGGACGGCCCCGCGTCGGACAAGCCGTCCTCGCCCATACCCCCCTCTTGGTGCCGGCTAGATCATCGCACGCGGAAAGGCAGGCCTGCCGGCTCTCTGAAAAAATCCCTAAAGCCTCAGGCCTGCCCTTCCGATACTTCTTGTGAAAATAAACATCCTGGTCACTGAGATCTGATCCATCTCAGCGGAACAACGTGTATTGAGTGGTCTTGCGGACCACTGGGTGTCAGCCCCAACTCAGGTCACGACGAGCCAACTCAAATCACCTCCCCTCGTCCCACCAGGAGGATCCGAGGGCGCCGTTACAGCGGCGCCCTCGTTTCCAACGCAATGATGATTGCAGAACGGTCGCGAAAAGACAAGCTTCGGTCAGTACCGTGACAACACGCGTGTCACAACTGACGCCGTCAGCCGGATCGGAGAACCGCTAGCCGATCGTCCCGTGCGCTCCGTGACCGATCTCTGGATCGGCGTTCGAGATCCCCTCGACCACGCGGAGCGGGCGAAGCGGAGGTATCTCTCTCGAGTATTCGAGCCTGGCGCCTGCGCCTAGCCAGCCCGTCAGGTCACTCGCCACACGCGGCCTCGAGAGGAAGTAGCCCTGCACCGAATCGCACCCGGCGTCCGCCAGGATGGCGCAGGTCACCTCGTCCTCGGCGCCCTCGGCCACGACCGACAGGCCGAGAGAGTGCGCCATGGCGATCGACGAGCGAACGATGATCCGGTTGCTGGCGTCGTCCTCGAGATTCGTCACGAAGCTCCGGTCGATCTTCAGCTCCTGCACCGGCAGGCGGTGCAGATAGGCCAAGGAGGAATAGCCGGTGCCGTAGTCGTCGACCGCTATGCGGATCCCGAGGCGTGAGAGCCGCGTGAGGACCGCGCTCGCCTCCTTCAGGTCGGACATCACCTCGGTCTCCGTCAGCTCGAGCGTGAGCGAGCTAGCCGGAAAGTCGTGCTCGTCGAGCTCGCTCGCCACGAACTCGACGAGCCCGTCGTCCGACAGCTCCCGGCCCGAGAGGTTGACCGCCAGGCCGACCTGCAAGCCACCCTGTCGCCAGGCCGCCGCCTGGGTGAGCGCCTCGTGGAGCACAAACTCCGTCACCTGGTCGACAAGGCCCATCTGCTCGGCGATGGCGATGAACTCTGTCGCCGGAACCCATCCGTGGACCGGGTGCTCCCAGCGGGCAAGCGCCTCGACTCTGAGCACGTCGCCAGAGGAGAGGTCGGCAATCGGCTGATACATCACGCTCAGCTGGCCGCTGTCTCCGAGGGCGCTCAGCAACTGCCCGCCGAGCATCAGGCGACGCTGCACGCTCTGGTCTCGCGTCGGAGAGTAGAGCTCGATCCCGCTCCGGCGGTCCTTGGCGAGATACATGGCGATGTCGGCCCTTTGCAGAAGCGAAGCGGCGTTGTTGCCGTGCTGGGGCGCCAGCGCGATGCCGGCGCTGGCGGTCACCGCAAGCGTCAGCCCGTCGATGTTGAACGGCTTCGAGAGAGCCACCTCGAGATCACGAACGATCCCGATGGCTTCCTCGGGACCGATGATGTCCGGCACCACGAGGGCAAACTCGTCGCCGCCGAGCCGGGCCACGGTCGCTCGTCCCTTGGCTGCCTGCACCAAACGCTCGGCCACCTCGCAAAGGAGGCGGTCACCTGTGTCGTGGCCGAGAGTGTCGTTGACGTCCTTGAAACGGTCGATGTCGAGGAGGGCGATGGCGGCCGAGCCGGTGCTCTCGAGAGCCTCCGAAGCCTTGGTCGAAAAGAGCGTCCGGTTTGGAAGCTTCGTCAGCAGGTCGTGTGTCGCCTGGTAGAGCTTGCTATCGGCTTCGAAGCGCAACTCCTCGACGAGGCGGGCGCGTTCGAGGGTAGAGATGGCATGGGCGGCCAGGGTCTCGAAGAGTCGCAAGTCGTCGGCGTCGAAGGTGTCGAGGGCCTCGTCCCGATCCATGGCCACCACGGCACCGACTATGCGATCGCTCGCCCGAAGGGGTACCGCGAGGGCGTCTTTGAACGAGCCGAGCAATGGGTCGCTCTGGAGCGACATGTCACTGCCGGGAGGCTTGGCCACCATCTCAGAGGTTCCGGAGGAGAGCACCCGGTCGACCAGTGAGCCATCTGCTACCGGACCGCTGTCCCAGCTCGTCATCTCGCCATCCGACAACGAGATGTGGCGCACGCCGCCCGCCGCCTCCAACAGCACGACCCGCGCCCTTCGAGCCCGCATCACCGACTCGACCTGCTCCAGCACGACCCGCGATGCCGAGTGCTGCTCGAGGCTGGCGGTCGCCAGAGTGTCGCTGAAGTCGTAGAGCCGCTGGAGGGCTCCGAAGCGCTGGGTGAGCCTGGAGTAGCCCCTGTAGGCCGAGATGATCAGCGCTCCGACGACAACAAGGGGGATGACCTCCCAGGGCTGCCACCAAGCCGAGTCGAGAACGACAAGCGCCAGACCGGCCGAGGCGACGAACACCAGCAGCTCAGTGGTGTACTCGTACCCGCTCCGAGGTGGGAGACGTTGGCCGATAAGACGGACTACGAGGTGAACGGCCAGGTGGGAGACAAGCGCCGCCCCCAAAAGCGCCGCGACGCCAGCGGCCAAACCGAGAGGCGAAACGGCGCTCGATCCGCTCAACAGGCTGTGGTATATGAGCGCGGCCACCGCCGTGGCCATGAGTCCGAACGTGACGTTGAAGATCACCTTGGTGGGTGGCTGGCGCCTCAGCAAGCCAAAGCCGACGGTCTGACCGGCCAGCCGCGCCAGGATCAGGTAGAGAGGCGAGAGAAAGACGAGCCCTATGAGAAGAGGTATCTCGGTGAGGGTGTAGAGGTAGGTCTCTCCCCTGTAGTGGAAGGCGATCGGTTCGGCCACCGCCGCCGCGAAGGCTACGACGAGGATGCCGAGCATCACCGGTTGAGCGACTATGTGGCGGGCCGGGCCGTAGCCGAGCTGGTGGGCCACCACGAGCAGCCCGCCGGTGCTGAGAGCCATCGCCAAGGACAGAAGGTGAACTCTCCAACTGCGCCCTCCGGCGCTGCCTCGGGAATCGTGTGTCTGCCGCTGCGAGCCGCTTTCCGGGCGCGACTCGACGGGCGGTCGCGACCGCCTCTTCCCAGAGTCGAAGTGCCCCCCGCCAACGTTGTCTGACGGCACCATCAACTCATCGACGCATCGAAGGAACAACTTGAGCAATTACCTGCTCAGCAAGCATGCTTCCCGCCTAACTGAAGCTCGTACCTTCCTACCTGGGCACTCAGCTCCGAGAGCCGGCGCCCAACAATCGTATGGCACGCCCCTTGGTTTGCTGAGTAATCAGAGGCGATTGGGGCCCTTCGTGCCACCTAGAGTCCCCGAGGCGCGCGCACAGTGGCAGGTTGGTGGCTACTGCTTGTCCTACTGCCACTGCTCCGCCGGTTATCGTGCTGCTTCGACCCACTACCCGGGTAGGTGACGTCGATGCGCGCGATGAGCAACAGGGTGGCCGTCGACTACGACGCCGTCGGCTCCGGCACCCCGGTGATCCTCCTCCACGGCTTTCCCGACACCCGGCGACTATGGCGCCACCAGGTGAGCGCCCTTGCCGAGGATGGCTACCGGGCCATCGCCCCGGACATGCGTGGCTATGGCAAGTCTGACAAGCCCGCGGACGTCGCCTCTTACAGCCTGCTCACCGTCCTCGGAGACGTCATCGCCGTGCTGGACGATGCCGGAGCGGAACGGGCCCACGTAGTCGGACACGACTGGGGCGCCGCGGTGAGCTGGCTGCTCGCTGCCATCTTCCCCGACAGGGTGCTCTCGCTGACGGCGATGTCGGTCGGCCATCCAGCCAGCTTCCGCAGTGCCGGGCTCGAGCAGTACGCCCGCTCCTGGTACATGCTGCTGTTCCAGTTTCCGGGCATCGCGGAGCGCTGGCTCTCGAACGACGATTGGGCCAACTTCCGCTCCTGGAGCGGGCATCCCGACGCCGATCGGATCGTCGCCGAGCTCGAGGCGAACCGCTCCCTGACACCAGCTCTCAACTGGTACAGGGCGAACGTCCCGCCAGAGTCTCTGCTCTCGCCGCCGGTGGTGCTCCCGCCGATCGAAGCTCCCGTCATGGGCGTCTGGAGCAGCCGGGACATGGCCCTGTGCGAAGCTCAGATGACCCGCTCGGCAAGCCACGTCCAGGGCCGCTGGCGCTACGAGCGGGTGGAGAACGCCGGGCACTGGCTTCAACTCGAGGTTCCCGAGGTGGTGAACGGGCTACTGCTCGACTTCCTGGCCGCTTCGGAGGCTAGGACCTGATCGCCTCGACCGTCTTCGGATCGAACAGCTGGAGCCTGCCGGTGTCGAGCGCGAAGACGGCCCGCTCCCCCGCTTGTACGGCGCTGTTCGCCTCCACCCTCGCCACTGCGGCCCTGGCAATCGCCGCACCGAGCAGACCGACGCCCGTACCCGTTTCGCTCCCGTAACAGCACATCCGATCTCTTCGTCCGGACCGGATTAGTTTGATTCGATGACCGAGACAGCTCCCTACGGAACGTGGCGTTCGCCCGTGACCCTCGACGCCCTGGTAAGAGGTGCCATGGTCGTGACCTACCCCACCGCGGCCGGAGAGAGCCTCTACTGGCTGGAGCGACGGCCCGAGGAAGGTGGGCGGCAGGTGATCGTCCGCTCCCGGCCGGACGGCAGCCAGCCCTCCGACTGCTTCGGGCCGGACTACAACGCCAGGACGCTCGTCCACGAGTACGGCGGCCTTCCCTACTGTGCGTCGGGAGAGACAGTCTTCTTCTCGAACTTCGCCGACCAGCGGCTTTACAAGGTGAAGCCTGGTGGGACGCCGGTCCCCCTCACTGCCGAGCCGGAGAGCCCCCGAGCAGTCCGCTTCGCCGCCCCCGTCTGCTCGCCGGACGGGCTCTACCTCTACGCCGTGAGAGAACGTCACCAAGTTCCCGACGACCTGCCGACCCTCGTGCAAAACGAGATAGTCGCTATCGCGACCGACGGCTCACGCGAGCACGTCGTCGCCTCAGGACGGGACTTCTACTCACACGTGACGCTCTCGCCCGACTCCAGGCGACTTGCCTACGTAGCCTGGGACCACCCCCACATGCCGTGGGACGAGACGGAGCTGTTCGAGCTCGACTTGGAAGACGGCCTCCCGGCAGGGGAAGGACGCCGCATCGCAGGCGGCGGCAAGCCGGAATCCATCACTCAGCCGAAGTACTCCCCGTCCGGCGTGCTCCACTTCATCTCCGACCGCACCAACTGGTGGAACCTCTACCGGGTTTCGGGCGACGGGGGCGCAGCCGAGGCCCTTGTCTCCTCCGACCACGATCTCGGCGTTCCCGACTGGGTGTTCGGGCGCTCGACGTATGCCTTCTTGCAGGACGGCTCTGTCGTGATCAGCTGGCACGACAAGGGCATACAGCTGCTGGGCGTGACCGATCCCGTGCCAGAGAAGGTCGAGCCCATCGAGACCGGCTACACCGACTTCGACTACCTCACCGCCGAGCCCTCCGGCCACTCGGTGATCGCAGTCGCGAGCGGGCCGGCCAGCCCCTCCACTCTCGCCCGGATCAGCCGGGACGGCCTCGAGGCGCTCGGCGAGCAGAAGCCCCTCTTTTTTGACCCGAGCTACATCTCATGGCCCCAGCCCATCGAGTTTCCCACCACCGGCGGCAAGACCGCCCACGCCTTTTTCTATCCGCCGCACAATCCCGACTTCAGTGCCCCCGCCGGCGAGCTCCCTCCTCTCATCGTGCAGAGCCACGGCGGGCCCACCTCGGCAACGCGGGCGGTGCTCTCCGATTCCATCCAGTTCTGGACCTCCCGGGGCTTCGGCCTCGTGGACGTCAACTACGGCGGCAGCACCGGATACGGCCGCGAGTACCGGGAGAGGCTGAAGGGGAACTGGGGCATAGTCGACGTGCAGGACTGCAGCGCAGCGGCCCTCTACCTCGCCGAGTCCGGTCGGGCCGACCTCGAGCGGCTCGCCATCCATGGAGGCAGCGCCGGAGGGTACACCGCCCTTTGCGCCCTGGCCTTCACCGATGTCTTCTCGGCGGCCGCCTCGTACTTCGGGGTGGCCGATGCCGGCGCGCTCGCGAGGGAGACCCACAAGTTCGAGTCGCGCTACCTCGACGGGCTCATCGGTCCCTGGCCGGAAGCCCGCCAGCTCTACGAAGACCGTTCCCCTCTCATGCACCTCCAGCACTTCGACGTCCCTCTCATCCTCTTTCAGGGACTCGAGGACAAGGTCGTGCCTCCGAGCCAGGCGGAGGCGATGGCGAGCGCCCTCGACCAAAAGGCCGTGCCCTATGCCTACATCGCCTACGAAGGCGAGCAGCACGGCTTCCGGCAGGCCGAGAACCTCCGCCGCACGGGCGAAGCCGAGCTCTACTTCTACGGCAGGGTCTTCGGCTTCGAGCCCGCAGACGAGCTCGAGCCGGTCGAGATCCACCACGCCGACCAGCTCTAGGCCGGCGGCTCGGCCTCCTCGTAGAGAGCCTCGCCCCTGCGAAGGCGTGTCGCGATCCGGACGGTCTGTGAGAGCTCGCGCCGCGTCGGTGTGTGGGCGGCGAGGAAGCGGGCCGTTCCAGCCAGGATGAGGGCCTCCTCCTCAGAGCCGCGGGGCCAGCCGGCAGCCTGACGAGCGGCCGCCTCGTAGGTCTGGAACCAGTGGAAGCCGGCATCCTCGGCCAAGAGCCCTCCTCCGAGCTGAGCCAGCAGCTCCTCTCGCTTACCGCCTCCGCGCAAGAAGCCGTAGGCGATCCGGCCCGCCTCGTCCACCATCCCTTCCACGTCCCAGCAGGCAGGGAGGTCTCCTAGATCCCCCGCCACATCCTCGGGGAGGCGGGCGGCCGGCACGTTCAGGAAGCGGTCGAGGTAGACCTTGAGGGCTAGCTGGACGAGGCCGCGCAGCAAGAGAGCCGAGGGAGCCCGCACGAGCATCTGATGGAGGGCGTTGGCGGTGGTGAATCCGTGATGCACGACGTTCCAGTCGCCATGGTCGTTCTGGACGTGGAAGCGGGTGATCCGCAGGGCGGCGGCCAGCGCGACGGCGCGGCCGAGCTGCTCGGCCGACGCCCCCTTACCGATCGCATCGAGGATCGCCTCGACGATCGGCTGTGGCTCACCTTCGACGATCCTCCAAGCAAGATCGCTCGGGCCACCGCCCTTCTCGAAGGACTCAGCCGCCGCACCCCGTGGTGCCAACCCGTCCCAACCTGCTCGGTCTAGGACCCCCGGCAGCTCCGAAGCGGCCGCGTCGCACAGGCCGGCCAGGTCATAGGGGTGGCGCCAGGCCCCCTCCTCCTCGTGACGAGTCGCCCCGGCGGTCTCATGGACCAAGGTGGGAAGAATCAGGGCGGCCGAGGCCGGGCCGAGGTGCCCTACGAGCTCGAAGGCCTTGTTCGTGAAATCGAGGATGTGGCCCTCGTCGAGAAAGAGATGGTCGGTGGCGGCCGCTCCCATCATCCGAGAGAGCGCCGCGAGCGGGGCGCCCGATGAGATGGCCGAGGCGAGCACCCGCTCGGCCGCGTCGCCAGAGCGGCTCTCGATGAAGCGGCGATACCAGGAGCCGAGTCGCTCGACCGGCGGCGTGCTCGGCCCGCTGAGCGGAGCGAGCGCGAAGCGGGGAGGTCGGCCGCGGGTGTCGCCCGAGAGAAAGCTCAGCCCGTGCACCAGGGCCAGTGGGCGGTCCGCCTCCTCGAGACAGTCAAGGACGTTGGCCATGGCGCACAGCACGGTGAGCCCCGGACCAAAGCCTTGTTCTCTGAACCTGCTGCCGAAGCATGCGCCGGCCGAGACCAGATCGGCCACCGGCTCGCCGGCTTCGCCGTGGGCCAGGACCGCCTTGGCGATGACAAGGCTCAGCCCATCCTCGAGGCCCTCCTCGAGACGGCGCAAGGTACGGTCCTTGTCGAATGGCTGGACCTCGGCCGAGACGACGACCCGCCCGCCAGCGATGTCGACCGGGTAGGCCCGGGCGTCATCGGCGAATGGGTCGAGAGTCCCGCCCGTGCAGAGGTCGAACCGGGCGTGGTGCCAGTGACAGGTGATGATGCCGTTCTCGACCGTGCCCCGGTGAAGAGGAAAGCCGAGGTGCGGGCAGCGATCGTCGATGGCGAAGGCGTGCTCCTCATGCCAGAAGACGCAGACCGGATGGCTGCCCAGCTTGCCTGTGAGACAGCCCTTCTCCTTCAGATCATCCAGACTGCCGACGTCGACCCGCATCTGTTCGTTCCTCCTACGGTGGGCTCAGCGAGGAACGCTAGGACTTAAAGAACACTTTAAGTCAAGACCCTTGCTCGGCGGCGAGATCGACCGGCGGCAGGTTGCGGACATCCTCTTTGCTGAGAGCCACATGCACGCCGTCGGTCACGCTCGTGACGGCCGAGAGCGGGATCGCCACCCGCTTGTGTCCCCAGAGGTGCCCCTCGTCTAGCAGGACATGGGTGACGCAGCTGGCGGAATCGACCACAAGGCCGCGGACGCGGCCGATCGGGCCGTCCAGCGCATGGACAGGCTCGCCTCGACGGATCGCCACCTCACCAGGCGGCACCCGGTCGTAGACGACCGATCGAGGCGCGCCGGCCTCCACTCCCGCAGCTCCAAGGGCTCCAAGCCCCATCCAACCTATGCTCGTCCCGCCGAGCCCGAAGTACGGCCAGGAGAGCATCTCGGCCGATCCCTCACCCCACTCGTCCCCCTCGAGCGGCAGGAACTTCCTCTCCTCGGCCTCCTCCAGCCGCTCGAAGTCTTCGGCATCGCAGCTGAGGCGAAGGGGCGGCCCGGTCTCGACGACGAGCCCGACGGGAACCAAGCGACCGGAAAGAGGCCCGCCGTGGGATTCGACGACCAAGTGGGTGACCGTTCGCGCCAGGGGATCGATCACGAGGCGAGCGAGGTGTCCGCCAGACGAGTCATCGGCCAGCAGCACCTCGCAGCCGATCGCGAGCTCGGACCGTCCTGTCATCGCCCAGCCTCCTCATGACGCTCCAGGAGCCTCTACAACAGAATGATGACTCGGAAGACCTGGAGGGTGAAAGAGGCTTTCACTCTCTCACCACCTGGAACGTCGCCAGGCTCGGATCGGCTGCATAGGCGATCCGGATACCTTCTCTTTGCGCGTCGAGGAGGGCTCCAACGGCCTCGGCGGTGACCCTCTCTCCCGGCGCCAACACGGGGACGCCCGGAGGATAGGAAGCGACCAGCTCGGCGCTCACCCGGCCGACGGCCGCCTCGACGGCCACGCTCTCGGCTGGCGAGAAGAACGCCTCCCGAGGGGTGAGGACCGGATCCGGCTCCACGACCCAGCTGGCAGCGGCGGGGACAGCCCTCGGCTCGCCTCGCCGCTGAGCTATGACAGACGACAAAGCGTCGGTGAGGGCGGAGACGTCACTCGAGCTGTCGGCCAAGGTCACGAGCGCCACCAGGGTGTCTCGGTCGGCCATCTCGAGAGGCATCCCCCGAGCGATCATCTCCTCTTCGACCTCCACCCCATGGGCCCCTGTGCCCGGCAGGACGAGGACCAGCTTGGCTGGGTCGACCTGTGGCCCGTCGAGGACCACCAGGCCGGGCACCTGTCGAAGGCGCTGCCGAGCCTCGGCGACGAGCTCGAGCGTCTCCCCGAGCAGCTCTCTGCCCTGGCGCGCCAGGAGCTCCCTCGAGGCGTCGATCGAGGCCAGGATCTGCCCCGAGGGACTCGTCGTGTGGGTCGCCTCGAAGCCACGGGCCAGTCGGGACCGGTCGATCCGCTCGCCTCTCGCCAGGATGAGGGCGCCCTGGCTGTAGGAGGGCAGCACCTTGTGAGCGCTCGTGACCATGGCATCAGCTCCGGCTGCTATCGGATGAGGAGGCAGGTCCGGATGGAAGCCGAAGTGCGCCGCCCACGCCGCGTCGACCACGAGCGGCACTCCTGCCGAGTGTGCCGCCTCGGCCAGGTCGGCGACAGGCCCAAAGGTCCCAACATAGGAAGGCTCTCCGACGAGCACCGCCCTGGCAGCGGGATGGCGCGAGAGAACGTCTCGGACCGCCCCGGCCGTGATCCCAGCGGGGAGCCCCGAGCGGGGGTCGACCTCCGGCCGGACCCAGACAGGTCTCAGCCCGGCGAGGACGAGCCCGATCAACATCGAACGATGAAGTGTCCGGCTCACCACCACCTCGTCGCCCGGGCGGCCGAGCGAGAGCGCCAGCGCCTGGTTGCCATGGGTCGAGCCGCCGACTGAGAAGCGGCAGAAGTCCGCCCCCCAGAGGGCTGCGGCAAGCGCTTCTGCCTCTTCTAGGTAGCCATTGGCGAGCTTCACGCTGTCGAGACCGCCCGAGAGTCCCAGATCGCCGGCAACCGCAGCCCCCGTGAGAGACATGGAGCCCTTGTGACCGGGCGTGATGAAGGGATGTCCCGGCCCGGCACGGCGCTCGAGACCTCGCAGGTAGGCGGCGAAGAGCGGAGCGTTCGGCGCGAGATCCCTCGGGTCCTGCTCGCTTTTGGTCACGAACTCTCCTTCTCGCTCGGGCCGTCAGAGAATAAGGACAGCATCCCGGCGCGACAAGCGGCCTTTGCCGCCGAGAGCCACCAGCGGGTCCCCGCCAGGAGAGCTGCCAAGTGCCGCCTGCAGGGCAAGGAAGTGGTCGCCGGGCTGGGTGACTGCAAGCATCGCACTCCCCCAGCCGTTGCCGATTCCTGCCCGAGTTGGGCCAGATGCGAAGCGAGCAAGAGGCGGCAAAAGGTGATCCGAGCCCGGACGACGAGCTGTCCTGACGCTCGAGAGGTGGCGGCGTGCCGGCTCTCGGGCCCGGGACAGATCGCCACGACGACGAGCTCGTTCGGACCGACCGGCCCGCGGGAATGAGACGGGGACCCGGCTCTGGAGAAGCGGTCGAGGTCACCGTGGTGAGGAAGCTGACACCATGAGGGCTTCGCCCTCCTCGCCCTCGGCCAGGTGACCAGTCGAAGGCCCGTAACTCGGGTAACGTCGCGTGCCATCAGTTGGGCCTGTGGGAGCACTCCGGCACACGCCGAACGGTCTCAGCCGAAAGACAAGGAGCCGTGGTGTTCAGGCGAGCAATAGTCCTCTCGGGGGGCATCGCGCTTCTCACCTTCGCACTTGGCACCTCGGTCGCCGGCGGCGCGCTCGATCGGCCTTCGCCGACGATCGGAGCGCCCGTCGGGTCTCAGGTTGTCCTCAGCTTCGGCGTACCAGGGGGCGCCGGAAAGTTCTTCCAGCTCGACCACCGAGTTCCCCGCCGGGTGACCGGCATCCCGGGGCGGGTTGTCTACGTCGCCACATCGAACTCCGACAGCTACGCCCTCACAGCTGCCGGCCAGGTCTGGGCCTGGGGCGCCGGCGGCAAGGGCGAGCTCGGAAACGGGAGGCGAGCTGCGGTCTCGGTTGCTCCTGTGCGGGTCAGCTTTCCCGCCGGGGTGCGCATCGCAGCTCTTGCCAACCCCATGCCCTACGACTCGGGCATCGCCATCGCACAGGACGGGAGCGTCTGGGGCTGGGGCTACAACTCCTTCCACTCCCTGTGCCTGCCCAAGCCCGTCGTCCTCGAGCCGAAGAGGATCCCCCTCTCCGCCGTGACGTTGGCGAGCGGCGCCGGCGGCCATGCCCTCTTCTACTCGAGGGGCCGGGTCTACGCCTGCGGCCTCGGTTCCCACGGCGAGCTCGGCAACGGCTCGTTCGCCAAGCAGACGCGACCTGTCGCCGTCGTAGACCTTCCGCATCTACCCGTCCAGGCCCTCGTCTCGTCTTGGCAGGGCTCAGGCGCCCTGCTCACCGACGGGCGCTACTACGACTGGGGCTACAACGCTCTCGGCCAACTCGGAGACGGCAGTCGCAAGGACAGCTCGCTTCCCGTCCGGGTACGCCTGCCGGGCCGCGTGACCGACGTCTTCCAGGGCGGCAGCACCAGGCACAACGGTCAGAGCGTCGCCATCCTCGCAAACGGCTCCGTCTGGTCCTGGGGCTCCAACTGGGCGGGCCAGCTCGGTGACGGCACCACCACGCTCTCGACGGTCCCTGTGAGGGTGGACCTCCCGAGCGGTCATCTCTGGACGCAGGTCTGCTCTGCCGGCTACTCGAGCTATGCCATTGACGCCGGCGGACGGCTCTTTGCGTGGGGCGGGAACAACTACGGGCAGCTCGGCGACGGCGGCCACCAGCGCGCCGTCCTCACTCCCGTTGCCGTCGGCCTGGACTTGACGGCGATGTCAGGTACTGCGACGAACGTGAGCGCCCTCGCGACTGCCAGGTTCCTGCCGACCCGCTGAGGCGAGCCCCTCGGCGCGTGCGGCGGGGGCTCCCTCCCCGTTCGAAGACTGCCAGGCTCGCCAGTCTCTCTCTTGCGACCTCTCGCCGGCTCCCCGTTGGCCGTGCCAACCTCGAGCCGGCTCGGACGGCGAAAGGTCGATAGCCTTGTCCCGCCACCGAGCGTGGCAGCCAGCCGACGGCCAGCTGCCCCACCCGCGGCGCCTGGCCCTCCCGTCGAACCACCGACAGCGAGCTTTGGGTTTCTGTCACCTCTCGCCCCCCTGAGAGCGATCGGAGGAGAAATGCCGAAGAAATCACGGCTTGGCATTGAACGTCATCGTTGCAGGTGCCTGAGGAGAAACGGGCGCCGTGGGTTCCCCTCGGAGCCAACTTGCAAACATTTCTGCTTGCGCTGTGGGGGGTTGACTCCCTAGGGTGGTCGAGACGGAATCCTGCAGGCTCCTGGCGGAAGCCTGCGCATAGCAGCGGACCGGTCGTTGCGGACGGCGCAACTCCACTCGTGGGTTGAAGGCTGTCCCGATCGCGGCACGGCGGGAGTAGCAGATGGCAAGAAACACGCGACCAACTCGCCTTTTGCTGGCGCGCCTCACAGGTGCCCTCGCCTTACTGGCGACCTTGGCTTGTCTAAGCCCGCTTACCGCCCGCGCCAGCGAGACTCTTCGCACCCTCACCTTCAGGGGCGAGAGCTTCCAGGTGCCGAGCTCCTGGCCGGTTCTCGACACGGCCGCCGACCCGGCGGTCTGCGTCCGGTTCAACCGGCATGCCGCCTACCTCGGGGCCCCCGGCTCGGCGTCGAGCTGTCCGGCTCAGATCTTCGGGGCCGCGAGCGCCATAGAGGTGGAGAGGGCCACTTCGAGCATGCTCGCCGACGCGGCTCAGGCCGACCACTTCAAGAGCAGCCAGATCGCCGGCCAGAGCGTGCTTGTGAGCTCCAACAGCTCCGTGAGCGGACGGATAGTCGCCGACTTCCCCCAGACCGGCCTCTTCACCACGATCTCCTACCGGACGGCAGCAGGACTGAAGAGGGCCCGCCAGATCTTGAGCAGCTTCAGGCAGAGAGCTCACACGGGCTCGTCGGCCGGCTCTGCCAAAGCGGCCTCGACGGCCTCCTTCGGGCGGGCGCCTTTCGACCGGGCCACCTCGACCCGGACGACGAAGGCCACCCTCACATCCGCTCAGACCACGGTGCTTCCCCACTTCGCTGCGGTCACTGCGGCTGGCAAGGGTTTTGACACCTGCGAAGCGCCGACCGAGAACCAGATGGCCGCCTGGCGGGCGCACTCTCCTTTCAAGTCCGTCGGCGTCTACGTCGGCGGCCCGAACGCCGCCTGCTTCAACGTCACCTCGACCTGGATGACAAACGAGACGGCGGCCGGCTGGGACGTCTTCCCGATCTACGTCGGCCTGCAGGCACCCTGTGCCAACCAGGGCAACCTGGCGTCTATCTCCACCAACACCGCTTCGGCCGCCGCACAAGGGGCAAGCGATGCCGGGAACGCCGTCGCCAACGCCGCCAGCCTCGGCATCGGGCCGGGCGCCACGCTCTATGACGACATGGAGGCCTGGAACACCGCCAACGGGAGCTGCAACAACGACGTCATCGCCTTCGTGAAGGGCTGGACGAACCAGCTGCACGCCGACGGCTACGAGTCAGGCGTCTACTCCTCTCTCTACTCCGGGACGAACGTCCTCGAGTCGATCTACGGTCAGGTCGGCGCCCCCGATGTCATCTACTTCGCCTACTGGGACGGCGTCCCGACCACCCTCAACAGCGCCATCCCACCCAACGAGTGGCCGAACGCCCAGCGCATCAAGCAGTACGCCAGCGGCTCGTGGAGCTACGGCGGCGTGAGCCTCAACATCGACGAGGACTACCTCAACGCCCCAGCGGTCGGCGAGCCGGCCCCGGCGGTAAGCAGCCTCACACCTGGGACTGCTCCTGCCGGCACGGACGTCTTCATCAGGGGCAGCAACCTGAACGTCGGCACGCCGACGGTCAGCTTCGGCTCGGCCGTCAGCCCCCACGTGCAGGTCATCTCACCGACAGAGCTCATCGCCACGGTACCGGCCCAGCCGGCCACGGCCAGCTCTTCGGCCACGGCCAGCGCCAGCGTCTCGGTAGACGTCCAGACGAGTGCCGGGCTGACGACCACCACCTTCACCTACGCCCCGGTGGCCGGCATGGCCGCCTACCCGCAAGGGGGCTATCTGCTCGCCTCGAGTGCCGGCAACCTGCTGAACTACCACGCCGGCTTCTACGGCTCGGCGCGCGGCAAGGCGCCGGCCCCGGTCGTCTCCGTGGCGACGACCTCGACCGGGTACCTGCTCGTCACCTCGAAGGGGAACGTCTACAACTTCCACACCGCCTGGTACGGCTCGCTGGCGACGAGATCGCTGCCTGCGCCGGTCGTCTCCGTGGCGGCGACATCGACCGGGTACCTCCTCGTCACCTCGAAGGGGAACGTCTACAACTTCCACACCGCCTGGTACGGCTCACCTGCCCACCAGAGCGTGCCGGCACCAATCTCCGGCATCGCCGAGACCCCGAGCGGCGGTTACCTGCTCACCTCCGCCACTGGGACGGTCTACAGCTACAACACCGCCTCCTACGGCTCGCCGACTGCCACAACCCTGCCCGCACCGGTGGTGGGGATCGCCGCCACCTCGACCGGGTACCTGCTCACGACTGCCGCCGGCAACGTCTACAACTTGCATACCCCCTGGTACGGGTCGCCTGCGAGCGAGGCCTCCTAGCGCGGTCAGCCGCCGCCTCTGGTTACCGCCCGGTAGGCTCGCCGCCAGGAGGCTGCCGTGATCGAATACGACAAGATCGAGCGGGCCATCGGGGAGAACTGGTACGAGCTCGACCCGGCCCTCAAGGCTCGCGTCCGAGCCGACTGCCCCGCCGAGGACATCGAGTGGGCTGAAGAGAAGCTCTCGGGTTTCGGCGCTCTCGTAGGCGGTCGCATAGCCGAGAACGCCGACGTGATAGACGCCTCGCCGCCCCGGCTGGAGCGTTACGACCGCTGGGCCAACGAGAGGGGCACCGTGGTCCACCACCCGGCCACGCTCGACTCGAAGTCGGCCCTGTGGGCCTCGGGCTACGTCGCCGGCTTCGAGCAGGAAGCCAAAATGCGGGGGCGGCCGGTTCCGGCCGTCGTGCTAGCGGCCAGCAACTACCTGTTGTCGGAGGCCGACACCGGCATGGTCTGCAGCCTCGGCATGACGAGCGGGGTGGCCGGTCTCGTCGAATCCTATGCCCCCGAGGACCTCCGCCAGGAGCTCCTCGCCAGGCTGCGAGCGCCGTCGATCGAAGACGGTGCCGACGGCTCCATGTACCTGACAGAGCGCGACGGCGGCTCCGACCTCGGTTACACCGTCCACTGCACCGCACGGGACATCGGCGACGGGCGGGTCCTCATCGACGGCGAGAAGTGGTTCTGCTCGAACATCGACGGCGCCGCCATCGTGATGCTGGCCCGTCCCGAGGGCGCTCCCGACGGGCCCCATGGCCTCGGGCTCTATCTCGTCCCCCGGGAGCTCGAGGACGGCAGCCGGAACAGCATCATCATCCGCCGGCTGAAGCCGAAACTCGGCACGAAAAGTGTCCCCACCGGCGAGGTCGAGTTCCATGGCGCCCTCGGATACGCCCTGCGGCCCAGAGGAGACGGGGCCGGCGACCCAGGAGACTTCGGGGGCCTCAACCGGATGATGGAGATGGTGAACGGCTCCCGCTTCGGCGTGGCGATGATGGGCCTCGGCATCGCCCGCCGCTCCTTTCTCGAGTCTGCCATCTGGGCCCACCACCGCCGAGCCAAGGGACGTCTGCTGGTCGACCTCCCCCTTGTCCGTGAGCAGCTCGTCGACCTCCTCGTCGAGCTGGAGGCCGCGCTGGCGCTCGGGTTCGAGTGCGCGGCGGCGAACCACAGGGACGATGGCACCCGCCTTAGACGGATTCTCGTCCCCGCCGCCAAGATCCGCCTCTGTCGCCTGGGAGTCGAAGCTTCTTCCTTCGCAGTCGAGCTGCACGGCGGAAACGGATACTGCGAGGACTGGGGACTCACCCGCCAGTTGCGCGATGCCCAGTGCCACCCGATCTGGGAAGGCAGCGAGAACATCTGCGCCCTCGACGTCCTTAGAGCCATCCGTCGCGATGCCGCCCACGAGGCAGCCCTCGCCCGGGTGGACGGAGTGCTCGAGAGGGCGCACGATGAGCCATCGACGAGCGAGGCGGCCGGTGCCCTGCGGCGGGCACGTGACCGCCTGGCAAGCTCCGTCGAGTCTCTCGGCGGACTGGTCGACCCCGATTGGGCAGAGGCCGGGGCAGGTCGCCTGGCGGGCCTACTCGTGAAGACCGTCTCGACGGCCCTGCTCTTGGACCAGGCTCTCGCGAGCCCCGATGACTGCCGGGCCGACCTCGTGGCTCTCAGATATGCCAGGCGTCACTTCGGCGCCGATACCCCGTTCGAGGATGCCATCGCTGCCCTCGCAGGTCGCCAGCTCCTTTCCTACCAGCCGATCGATCGCCCCCTCGCCGAGCAGGCTGCGGCCTGACGAGGGATGCGAGCCTGGGCGGTGGGCCAGCCCGGACCGGCCGCCGGCCGGCCCCTCCAGCTGGTCGAGCGTGACCTCAAGGAGCCCGGCGAAGGCGAGCTACTGGCACGGGTGCGCGCCTGCGGTGTCTGTCGCACCGACCTACATCTCGCAGAAGGCGATCTCCCACCCCGCCACCCCCTGGTCGTCCCGGGCCACGAGGTGGTGGCCGAGGTCGTCTCTCTCGGACCGGGCTGCCGCGTCTTTTCCCCCGGCGACCGGATCGGCGTGCCCTGGTTGGCCTCGACCTGCGGCAGCTGCCGTTACTGCCTCAGCTCTCGCGAGAACCTGTGCGAGCGCCCGAGCTTCACGGGCTGGGACCGTGATGGCGGCTATGCCGAGCAGATTGTGGCGCGCGAAGAGTACCTCTACCCCCTGCCCGAGAACCTCTCGGACGAGAAGGCGGCGCCTCTTTTGTGCGCAGGCATCATCGGCTACCGAGCCCTCAGGCGGACGGAGCTGCCGGCAGGAGGCGAGCTCGGGATCTTCGGCTTCGGCGGCTCCGCTCACCTCGCCATCCAGGTGGCCCTAGCGGAGGCCGCCAGCGTTCACGTCTTCACCCGCTCGGCTGAGGCTCGCCGCCTGGCGCTCTCGCTCGGTGCCAAAAGCGCCCAGACCCCCTTCGAGCCAGCACCGCGACCACTCGACGCCGCCATCGTCTTCGCGCCCGCCGGCGAAGTGGTGCCCGCCGCCCTCGCCAGACTCGCCCCCGGTGGCCGGGCCGTGCTGGCCGGCATCTACATGTCCGACATCCCAGCCCTGGCCTATGACGCCCACCTGTTCGGCGAGAGGACGCTCACGAGCGTCACCGCCAACACCAGGACCGATGGGAGGAACTTCCTCGAGATCGCCGGCCGGATCGGAGTCGAGGTCACCACCACGCCCTACCCGTTCGAAGCGGCGGGCGACGCCCTAAGCGATCTGGCGGCAGGACGGGTCAGACCCTGATATTGCAGCCGGGTAGCCGAGTGCTGCTTTGAGCGCCCAGAACTTCCGGCACATGTCCGGTTGGCTCTCCGAGGCTCGTTGCAAGTCGTGTCCCGGCCGCCGAACGGAGCTGAGATGGG